>JBKJPN010000006.1:0-12807 GCA_046595125.1 Ferruginibacter sp. | reverse complement strand
CTGGTATCATCAATGCTTGGCACGAGCCCAGCCATCCCCATAAAATTCTTATTGCTATTTATAATACCTGCTGGGATTTTTTATTCCTCTTTTTTTACGCAGGCTTTTTATTTTTGGCATGCAAAAAAATTGCCGGCAACTTAAAAGGACCGGCTTCCAAAGCAGGCAACCTCATTGCCTGTGGTGCAATATTGGCTGGCATTTTAGACATACTGGAAAATACTGGCATGCTTCTCAGCCTACATGGACACACATCAAATACGATAGCTTTCTTAACCGTTTTCTGCTCAGTAATAAAATGGGGGTTAGCAATTATTGCCTTGTTGTATGTACTTACGGGTTTGCTGCAGTGGGTATATCAAAAAATAAAATACTAATTTTTTTTGAACCACATAGGCACATAGCAAACGTAGCTATCTATGTGCGTCTTTCTATTGTGCCCTATGTTCTATGTGGTTCAGCAATAAAACATTCCCTCCTAAAATCGACTCAGCCTTTGTATTAGACAGAACCATGTGCGATCCAACTAAAACAAAGGCTGATAAATTGACAAACAATCTGTTGCAAATATATAGGCACATATCTTAAACAACAAATAGTAAAACAGCTTTTCTAAAATTTTTAATCTTTTTTAACATACCGGTTATTGCAACCAAAAAACCTTAATTTAGCCACCCTGCTTTTTATTATATTAATACACAAATAATACACATCATGCAAGTTTGGAAAGATTATCAATTAGCAAATAAAGACCGTTTTTTAGAAGAATTACTGGAGCTCTTACGCATTCCCAGTGTGAGTGCAAAAACGGAACACAAGCCCGATATGGCAGCATGTGCCGAAGCTGTGAAGCAACGCCTTATTGAGGCAGGCGTTGATAAAGCAGAGATACATCAAACCGCCGGTCATCCTTTGGTTTATGCCGAAAAAATTACCGACCCATCCAAACCAACTGTACTGGTTTACGGACATTATGATGTACAACCCGCCGAGCCTCTAGAGCTTTGGAAAAGTGGCCCCTTTGATCCAGTAATTATCGACGGCAAAATTTTTGCACGTGGCAGTTGCGATGATAAAGGACAGTTTTACATGCACGTAAAAGCGTTGGAAACTTTAATTAAAACCAATACACTCGAAAACAATATTAAGTTTTGTATCGAAGGCGAAGAAGAAGTTGGCTCGCCCAATCTGGCTAAATTTGTAAAAGCCAATAAAGAGTTATTAGCCTGCGATTGTGTACTCATTAGCGATACAGCTATGATTAGTTTGGATACGCCCAGCCTGGATAATGGCCTGCGTGGACTAAGCTACATAGAAGTAGAAGTAACCGGACCAAACCGCGATTTACATAGTGGCGTTTATGGTGGGGCTGTTGCCAACCCAATTACCATTTTGGCAAAAATGATTGCATCACTGCATGATGAGAACAACCATATTACCATTCCTGGTTTTTATGATGAGGTGTTGGAATCTTCGACCGAAGAAAGAGCATTAATGGCTCAAGCTCCTTTTAATGAGCATGAATATAAAGACGACTTGGGCGTGGTTGAGCTTTGGGGAGAGAAAGGTTACAGCACCAATGAAAGAACTGGTATACGTCCAACGCTAGAATTAAATGGCATTTGGGGAGGCTATACCGGCGAAGGCGCTAAAACCGTTTTGCCTTCCAAAGCTTTTGCAAAAATATCTGCCAGGCTGGTACCTAACCAAGCATCGTCCAAAATAACCGATCTCTTAATAAACCATTTACAAACGATTGCGCCACCTTACATTAAGATAAAAGCTACCCTGCACCATGGTGGCGAGCCTTACCTTACACCAATCACCAGCAGCGCCTACCAGGCAGCGGCAAAAGCTATAGAAGCAACTTTTGGTAAGGCGCCCATTCCAGTTCGCGGTGGTGGCAGCATTCCTATCTGCTCTTTATTTGAAGAAGAGCTAAACTGTAAAGTTGTATTGATGGGATTTGGCCTCGATAGCGACAACCTGCACAGCCCCAACGAAAAATTTGATGTGGCTAATTATTACAAAGGCATTGAAACCATTCCTTACTTTCATAAATATTTTGAAGGCTAAGATTTTTATACTCACTTTTGATTTAATCCCGGTACTGATTTTACCGGGATTTTCTTTAGTCCACAGATCAGGAAAACTTATATAATATTCAATACAAAGAGTCCTGCACTATCTGTGTTACCTTTATAGAAGGGCAATTAAAATTTACCTACATGGAATTTATAGACTACTACAAAATTTTAGGAATTGATAAAAAAGCTTCGGAAGATGATATTAAAAAAGCATATCGCAAACTGGCCCGTAAACATCATCCAGACCTAAACCCTACCGATAAAGAAGCACATAAAAAATTTCAGCAGATTAACGAAGCCAATGAGGTATTGAGCGATCCTGAAAAAAGAAAAAAATTCGATCAATATGGTAAGGATTGGCAACATGCTGACCAGTTTGAGCAGCAGCGCCAATCTGGTGCCCGCACACAAGCAGGCGACTCACAAAACTTTTCTGGTTTTGAAGGTCAGGATTTTTCCAACTTTTTCGAAAGTATGTTTGGTCAGGGCGGTGGCAGACAACAGCAGGCAAAATTTCGGGGACAGGATTACAATGCCGAACTTAAACTAAGCCTTGAAGCTGCTATGACAACGCATCAACAGGTATTAACTGTAAATGGAAAAAATATTCGAATAACAATCCCAGCTGGGGTAGAGAATGGGCAAATCATCAAACTAAAAGGCCATGGCGCACCAGGCGTTAATGGTGGGCCCGCTGGCGACTTGTACATTACATTTAATATTGCTACACATGCTGTTTACAAACGTTTAGGTAACGACTTGTACATGAATGCAAGTATTGATTTGTACACGGCCTTGCTGGGTGGCGAAACAACCATTGAATCCCTGAGCGGTAAAGTAAAACTAAACGTAAAGCCTGAAACGCAGGCGGGCACCAAAGTTCGTTTGAAAGGAAAAGGATTTCCGGTTTATAAAAAAGACGGAGAGCATGGAGACCTGTACATTACTTATCTAGTGCAATTGCCCGCTAACCTTTCTGAAAAAGAAAAAGCATTGTTTACCGAATTGAAAAATCTAAAATAACCAATTATGCAAACAGACGAACTGATACTGGTGAATGAATTTTGCTTGCATCATCAAATTGAAATTTCCTTCGTTCAATCGCTGCAGCAATCGGGATTAATTGAAGTGATACAAACCGAAGAAAAACTTTGTGTACCGCGTGATCAGTTACCCGAACTGGAAAAAATGGTACGGCTTTATTATGAAATGGATATCAATCTGGAGGGTATTGAAACCATCAGTTACTTACTGCAGCGTATGAACCACATGCAGGAACAAATTACACAACTAAATAACCGCCTACAGGCCTACGAAGCAAATGAAGAATAATTTAACAAAAGGCAGGGTTAGTTGTTAACATAGCACACCTACCAAATTCATTATCAACAAAACAAAACATCATGATCGATATTAACAACAAAGTAGCTTATATAACCGGCGGCAGCAAGGGTATTGGCTTTGGCATTGCAAAAACATTATTGAACAACGGCATGCGGGTGGCCATCAGTAGCCGGTCGCTTGAGGCTGCACAAAAGGCAGCTACAGCATTAAGCGATGATCCTACAAAAATACTCGCCATCGCATCCGACGTAAGTTCCATGGCTGATGAAACGAATGCCGTAAAAAAAATAACAGAATATTTTGGCCAATTTGATGTATTGATTGCCAATGCAGGCGTAGGACATTTTGCGCCCATTGATGAACTGACAGAAGCCAACTGGAAAGCAACCATTGATACCAACCTCACGGGAGTATTCAACAGTGTAAAATCAAGTATTGATTCGTTGAAAAAATCGGAAGGATATATTATTACCATTGCAAGTTTAGCCGGTGCCAATTTCTTTGAAACCGCTTCGGCCTATAATGCCAGTAAATTTGGTTTGGTTGGTTTTACACAGGCCATCATGCTCGACCTGCGCAAATACGGTATTAAAGTAAGCACTATCATGCCCGGCTCAGTAGCCAGTTATTTTAATGACCACCAGCCTGGTAATGCCGACGCCTGGAAAATTCAGCCAGAAGATATTGGTCAGTTGGTTGCCGACCTGCTGCACATGAACCCACGCACACTGCCGAGTAAGATTGAAGTGAGGCCAAGTATGCCTGCGGGAAAATAAAAACTTGTTGCCAGTTTAATTAAATATACAAAACTTCCGAAGTTTTGAAAACTTCGGAAGTCTTACTCAAGCTAATTACATTGTGTCCATTACAACTTAATTGACCAACAGGCATTAACTTCAAACAAATAAATTAATATATTGAAATCCAATAACAACTCAATACCTGTTGACTTAATTGATAATACACAAAAACTCGCAGTATTGGTGAAACATCTGAATTCAGTAAAAGAAATTTCAGTAGATACTGAATTCGACAGTTTTAACAAACAATACGGCATTACCCTACAGCTTATTCAGATTTTTGATGGAAGCACCTGCTATCTGGTTGACCCTTTAAAAATTGATGACCTTAAACAGTTATGGCAGATTTTTGAGAATCCTCAAATCTGTAAGGTAGTTTACTCAGGCGCCAATGATGTAGATATTTTAAAAAGACAAGGTTGCAATCCTGTGAATTTATTTGACCTTCAAATTGCTGCAGAATTATTCGACAAACCTGAAAAATCACTATCTGCTGTTCTAAAAAAAGAGTTTGATGTTGAGCTTGATAAATCGATACAAGCTGCAGGATGGGGCAACCGGCCGTTGGATACCTGGCAATTGAATTATGCAAGCAATGATGTAATCTATTTACTTCGATTGAAGGAAATGCTTACAAATGAAATTCAGTATAAAAAAATTGAGCCGACCCTACGGCAACAAAATATAAAGTTGGAAAGCGCTGCCAGCAAAGACTATTACCCTAAACTTTCCAGAAAACAGTATATTATTTTTAACAAGCACTGCCGTCAAAAGCTGATGAGTTTAAAATTATTGGTAGATGCTTATGCACAAGAATTGAACCTCCCTCCTTTTAAAATTGTGCAGGATTCTTTTTTAGAAGAGTTAGTAAAAGACCCGAAAACGTATTCCGCAGACCCAATGCCAGATAAAAAATTTCATCCTAAAATAATTCAGAATAAAAAATTTAAACTGCAATTACTGGAAATACTTCATTCAATTGACACCTCCATTGGTTGGCAAAATGAAAAGATAAGCACCAATCCGCGTTAGGAAACGAAACCTGTCCTTTTAAAATTGCAAAACTATTTCTCCATGCTATGCAACAGCAGCCTATCTTCACCACCAACAAAGGTTCTCTTCAACATTTTCAAACTTTTATTTGCAGCAGCTTTTTGACACCCTTATCAATGGGTATATTGATAATAGGATTGGTATTGCCCAGGATTTTCTGAGTACGCAGCTTTCGGCCGATTTAAGTAATAACCTCAATCGGTTATTCGCTGCCTACAAAATGCACGCTGCAGGTACCGGCAATGCTGCGGTTGTTGTGCAAGATAAACTTTTTCGTACCGATCGTATTTACTGGCTCGACCGCAAACACAACGATGCATTTGAAAATGCTTTCTTCGACGTTATGGATGCCTTTGTATTGCACCTGAACAGCAGTTGTTATGCAGGTATCACTGGCTACGAATTTCATTATACTTTGTACGAAGCAGATAGTTTCTATAAAAAACATGTTGATCAGTTTCAAAATAACGACAGTCGGCAGTTCTCTATGATATGTTACTTGAACATAGGCTGGGCAGTGGGAGATGGCGGAGAATTATGTGTTTATCATGATGACGTACAGCAAAAAATTGAGCCACTAAACGGACGAACTGTTTTTTTTAAAAGCAACGAACTGCCTCATGAAGTGCTGATAACTCATAAGCCAAGGCTTAGCATTACTGGCTGGTTAAAGAAAGATTGATGAATCAAGCCGAATCAATAGCCTACAGAAGAACAAGTGCATTCTAGTGTTTTCAACCACATGTATCGTTTTTATCTATTTGCAATAAGTTTCAATACTCTGTGCTGCCATCGGGTAATCAGCCTTAAGGGCTGTTTGAAAATCGGCACAACCCCCAATTTTATCCTCGGCCATAATTTTAGCCATACCGCGGTTAAAAATGGCGTCGATATTTGCTGCGTTTAATTCCAAGGCCTTGTTATAATCCACAATAGCGCCTGCATAATCCTTTAAAAAAAACTTTACCAGTCCACGGTTAAACCAGGCATCGGTATAAGCTGGGTTAATCCTCAGCACCCAGTCGTAATTCTCCAACGCCCCGGTATAATCGTTGGTTGCTTTTTGCAATAAAGCTAGATTATAATATGGCATATAGTTTTGTGGAGTAAGATCCTTGGTTCGGGTAAAATCGGCCATGGCACCTAGTGTGTCTTTAGTAATATAACGCACAATGCCTCTGTTTTCGTAGGCTTTGGCAAAATTAGAATCGATGGCCAACGCACTGTTATAATCGGCAATGGCTGCTTCATATTGTTCCATGCTTTTTTTTGTCATACCTCGGTTTAGGAATGCCTGAGCATGGTTAGGATCCAGTTCAATAGTCTTATTAAAATCGGCCATGGCATGTACTAAATCTTTCTTCAGCAAATGCAAAGTACCACGGTTAAAATAAGCATTACTGTAAGTTGGCTTAAGTTGTATGGCTTTATTAAATTCGGCGATAGCTCCATTATAATCTTTTGCCCTGAATTTGTTTATACCATTGTTATAAAAATCCTCTGCTTTTTGTCCTTGCACGGTTTGAATCAGCATCACACAGCTCAACAAGCATAAACTCAAAAATCTAATCATGAATATTCTTTTTTATAAAGTTACAAATTTAAGTCACGCCTTCCGATTTCGAGTATTTATATACACAGCAGTTAACTTTTACCGTTTTAAAAAACTACCAGTTTGGGGTTTTTATTATTGAAGTGGTTTTTGTACTTTACCCGTAAACTGTATGTACTATGGCACACAACCTTAACATCGATATACATTGCTACTCATGTGGAAAACCTTTTATGATTCGGTAGAAAGCTAGGATATTTTATCCATCGGCAGTGATTCCGAGGGACACATCAACCACCTGGATTTTTATCGATCCACAGCTGAAATAAACAGTCTGAAGTTTGGATTGACAGTTGAAAAAATTACTTATAAAATATTTACAGACAATATCATGGATTTCCTGCAAAAGAATTTCATTCTAAAAGCTAATAAAGTAAGAGCTCTTTTTTAATACCCGCCAAACATCATCGGATACTTGGCCAATATATCCTTATTAAAATACTTTCTTAGAAGTTCTTTAAAAATATCCAGCATACGAACATTCATCAGGTTTCTGTCAGCTTCCCAGTAGGGCAGTTCCACCATTCGCTTATCAAGGGCAATATCTAGGTTGCGTACAGATTCTTCATATTGTTTACCAACGCTGAGTGCGGCTGCTAAATTGTAATATCCCCAAGGATCATTGGGCAACAAAGCAATCTGGTTTTTAAACATGGCAATGGCTTCTGGTACTTTTTTTTGATTAAGATAACTGTTGCCTAGCCTTTCAATTATTTCTTTTTCTTTATTGTTAATCTGGTATGCCTTGTTATAATAAAGTTCGGCATAAGCAAAGTCTTTCAAAAGCAAATAATATACATCGGCCGTTTGCTTGTAGCCAGCCCACTCATTGGGGTAAATACTGTTATAGGTTTTAAATGCTTTAATAGCTTCGTCAGTTTGCTCCTTGCCCGTATAAATTACACCCATATTAAAATACACATTTCCGTTGCCAGGTTGCAACTGCACCACTTTTTTATAATCGGAAAGTGCCCCTTCTCTATCGTTGACTGTAAATTTTGCATTACCGCGGTTTAAAAAAGCAACCGCATTGGTGGGGTCAAATTCTACAGCTTTATTATAATCGGCAATCGCTTCTTTATACTTTAGCTGCATATTGTAGCAGGAGCCACGGCCCACAAAACCATCAGCATCTATGGGTTCCAGTTCTATACATTTTGCATAATCTCTAATAGCGGCATCATAATTTTTTTCGGCATAATACAGCATTGCTCTGTTTTTATAGGCTCTAAAATAAGCAACATCAAACTGTATCGCTTTATCATAATCGGCCAAAGCGCTTTTGGTATTACCCATTCGGTAGTACACAAAACCACGATCATTGTATGCATTTGAATAAGAAGGATTAAGAGCAATGGCACTCGTATGATCTTTTACTGACCCTTCATAATCCTTTAAAGAATATTTTGCCAATCCGCGGTTGTGAAAAGCCTTTTCATTTTTGCTATCCAGTGCAATGGCTTTATTAAAATCCAGCAAGGCCCCTGCATAATCCCGTGCATTAAATTTTGCCAGACCTTTATTATTCATTTCGGTAGACGTTTGCGATAATACAGGTTGTAAATTTATACAACTTAGGAGACTGAAAAGGAAGACTATTTTCTTCATTGGGATATTTTTAATTATTAAAAGAGCCGTTAAGTTACAAAAAATATATTTTTACGTGCTGATGCCTCGTATCTGTTGCACGGTATGCAGTAACTTAGCACAGCAAAAACGTTATCCAATAATCGGGCCCTTTTATAACATGGCCGTTAAAAAAATGCTATTCATGTTCAAATACATTTTACTAATCTGCTTGTTGCTGTCAACCGAACAAATCAAAGCACAATCAGAGAATTCGAATCCATTCAGCATTGGCGAAATAAAACAATTAGATTCCAAAATTCTTGGTGAAAAAAGAACATTGAATATTTATTTGCCCAATGGGTATGATAAAACCGATTCAACTTCCTATCCTGTAATATATTTATTAGATGGCTCGGCTGATGAAGATTTTATTCATGTGGTGGGGCTGGTACAGTTTTTCAATATGGCGTTTAAAATGCCGGCAGCAATTGTAGTTGGCATTGCCAATGTTGACCGCAAACGGGACTTTACCTTTCCTACATTGGTAAAAGAATTAAAAAGAGATTACCCAACTACGGGTGGCTCACAAAAGTTCATTAACTTTTTAGAAACAGAACTACAGCCCTTTATCAGCGAGATGTACAATACAAACGATCAAAAAATAATTATTGGTCAATCGCTTGGTGGTTTACTGGCAACGGAGATTTTACTCAAAAAGCCATCGCTGTTTACAAACTATATTATTACTAGCCCTAGTTTATGGTGGGATGATGAATCGCTACTCCAAAAAGCACCTGCTCTGCTTGCCGCTCAATCTAACCATCAGCTACAGGTTTATATAGCCGTAGGCAGCGAAGGAAAAATTATGGAACGGGATGCAAAAGCATTGGCCGAGACAATAAAAAAATCAAATAAAAAAACCCTGAAACTCGATTTTGTAAGCCTGCCAACCGAAAATCATGCAACCATTTTGCACCAAAGTATTTATGAGGCATTTAAAATCTTATATCCTTACAAAAATTAAAATACCCCGTTTAAGGTATGCATAAAACGAAATCAGATTTTTAAGTTCGACGAGGGCTAATTTGAATATGCTTGTGAACGAGTCTTGGGCTTTTAGCGGAACCGCCGTTACCGGTTCTGTCCGTTATATTTCGCAGCTCGTTAAAACAATTTTGACGGCAAGTTATAAATGCGAATTAATATGAAAAAAAATGAGGCTTTGTTAACAAAGAATAAAAGATAATTATCAGCCCGCGGTTCGACAGGCAGGCATCCTTTAATAAAGGATATGCCAAGGTTGAAAAAGGTTTGAAGTATGGATATCGACAAATAGGGAAAAGCAATCTTGGGATTTAATAAATAAGAAATTTACTCCAGATTCTGCTGTTATAACACCGTTTATCATTACCGCCATTGCTTATCCCCTAAAAATTTGTAAATTGCCTATTCTAAAAAAAGAATATTATGTTGAAAAAACTTTACACCGCCGCCGTAACAGTTGGGTTAATTGGTCTTGCATCATGTGCCGGAAATAATGATAAAAGTTATATCGATAAGTCAATAGTTCCTACAGACTCACAAAACACTTCTGGTACGCAACCTATTAGTGTTGACCCAGCGCTGAATCCTGCGAATGCGGTCGTTCCAAATACAGTAACTCCTGGCGCATTTACTGTAACACCAGGCGCAAATACGCAGCAGTTAAATATTAATCCACAGAATACGGTTCAACAACCAAATATAGTAACAACTACTCAGCAAGCTTTGCAACCAGCTGCAGCAGGTATGAATCCGGCGCATGGCCAGCCTGGCCATCGTTGCGATATTGCAGTAGGTGCTCCTTTGAGTACTAAGCCTGCTGCCAATGGCGCAGCGCAACCAAATGTAGTTACCACCCAGCAGCCAGCAAACAATGTTTCGATTGTTGAGCAACCAGCTAAAAAAACCGCTCCCGGCATGAATCCGCCACATGGTGAGCCCGGCCACCGTTGTGATATTTCTGTTGGTGCTCCCTTAAACAGTGCACCACCGCCAGCTACAAATGCTTCGGCAATAACGGCTGTACCACCATTGCTAACTCCGGTAAAACCCGACAGTTCAAAAAATTAATTACTTTTTTCGGATAGCTGAAAACACCAGCTCTTCGAGGAAGTTAACAACATTCTTCTCATCTTTATCTGTACCAAAATCGGTTAGGGCAGGCAAGTTCATCATGAAGAAATTTTGAAAATGCGCCATTTCCACTACAGTACTAGATAATGAGCGTGGATAAAGGTAAGCCGGATTGCACTCCAGAATAATATTTCCAATTCTGGCACACAAATCTTTATAGGGCTTAAAAAAATGGTCTTTATTATCTTCCGATACTTCTCTGGTTAAGTATACTTTAGATCCTTCGGAAATAATAATCTGGTGCAGGATACTTTCATTAACATAGCTTGTTGAAATATCGTCTTCCACGGCAGTGGATAGTAACTCAATTGTTTTTTTTAGTTTGATGACAGGATCGGTCACATTTAAACTGTGTATGGTTACTCTGTACTCCAGCCAGCTCCAGTACCAAGCCGTAATATACATCAGCATTTTATGTTTGTTTTCGAAATAGCGATATATCCCCGCTTCGGTGGTTCCAATATCTTCGGCCAGTTTTTTAAAGGTAAAAGACTCAAATCCATTGCGGTGTATTACCAATATTCCGTGCTGAATTATTTTTTTACCGAGTTCCGTTTGCTCCGGATCACGTAAAAAAAGCTTTTCATTCATTTTTATGTGTAACTGCATTTCCATCTCCTGTATATATATATGTGTGCTAACCTAATTTTCACGCCAAAAAAACAACTTTTAATACTAAAGGTGACAAAAATACATAAAAGTTTTACAATTCTATGAGATAGTATTACTATCATTTCGGATAATAACCCTATATTTGCTCCATCAAACTAAAAAACCCAATTTTTATGCAACTTAAAAATGTATTTAAAGAAATTAAAAGCGATCTACCGGCCAGTATTGTGGTATTCTTTGTGGCTGTTCCGTTGTGCTTAGGTATTGCTTTGGCATCGGGCGCTCCACTTTTTGCAGGAATTATTGCAGGAATTATTGGCGGTATTGTAGTTGGTGTTGCAAGTGGTTCGCCATTAGGAGTAAGTGGTCCGGCAGCTGGATTGGCTGTAATCGTTTTCTCAGCCATAGGCACCCTTGGCTCCTTTGAAGCTTTTCTTTTGGCAGTTGTAATTGCAGGAATAATACAGCTTGCGTTGGGTTATTTAAAAGCAGGTTTTATTGCCTACTTTTTCCCCTCGTCGGTAATTAAAGGAATGCTTACGGGCATTGGCTTGCTGATTATCCTAAAACAAATACCGCATGCATTAGGCTACGATAAAGATGCAGTGGGTGACGACGCTTTTTTTCAACTTGATGGCGAAAATACCTTTTCAGCAATAGGCAGTGCGTTTAATCTTATTACACCAGGAGCCTTATTAATTTCAGCTATCTCCCTTGCCATTTTAATTTTGTGGGATACGGTTCTCACTAAAAAACACAAAATATTTCAGCTAATTCAAGGGCCCTTAGTTGTGGTAGTATTGGGCATTATTATGTTTAACCTGTATCAGGCCGGTACGCTTGATTTTGCATTAACAGCAAAACAGGTAGTAAGTATTCCTGTTCCAGAAAACCTCGCAGGCTTTTTCAGCCAGTTTACATTTCCCGATTTCTCGGCCTTAGCAAATCCAAATGTTTATATCGTGGCAGTGGTGTTAGCGGTTGTTGCCAGTTTAGAAACACTATTATGTGTTGATGCAACTGATAAGATGGACCCAGCCAAAAGAATTACTCCAACAAACCGTGAGCTGAAAGCACAAGGATTAGGTAACCTGGTATCTGGCTTGATAGGTGGTATCCCGGTAACACAGGTAATTGTAAGAAGCTCGGCCAATATTGCTTTTGGAGGTAAAACAAAACTATCGGCCATATTACATGGTGTGTTTCTTTTGTTAAGTGCACTCACATTGGCAGCTGTTTTAAATATGATTCCGTTGGCGAGTTTGGCAGCCATTTTACTAATGGTGGGTTACAAATTAGCCAAACCATCTTTATTTAAAAAGATATATAAAGAAGGTTGGGAGCAGTTTATCCCTTTTGTAGCAACAGTTGCAGGAATTTTAGCCACCGATTTGCTTAAGGGGATTACAATTGGAATATTATTTGGTATATTTTATACCCTCCGACATAGTTATCGCAATGCGTATCACATGAAAAATGTAGTAACCACCGAAGAAGGCCACGAAGTTCATCATTTGGTTTTAGCTGAAGAAGTTTCCTTCTTCAATAAAGCGAG
>JBKJPN010000234.1:0-5318 GCA_046595125.1 Ferruginibacter sp. | reverse complement strand
TTTAAAAATATCGTAAATGATTAACTTTGAAGACATGAATCAACAACCCGTTATATTGTTCGATGGTGTTTGTAATTTTTGTAACAGCGCAGTTAACTTCACTATCAAGCGGAATAGAAAAGGCAATATAAAATTTGCTGCGCTGCAGTCGAATGCCGGACAAGAATTGTTGCAGCAATTTAAGCTACCTGCAACAGACATGCAATCGTTTATCTTTATTGAAAACGGGACTTTATATAAACAGTCTACAGCAGCACTAAAAGTTTGCAGACATTTAAGAGGGTTGTGGCCACTTTGTTATGGCTTTATAATTGTACCCAAATTTATACGGGATGGTTTGTACAACTGGATAGCAAAGAACCGTTATAAATGGTTTGGTGTGCGGCAGGAATGTATGCTACCAACCCCAGAAGTAAAAGCAAGATTTTTAAATTGATATGGAAAAGAAAAGAACTTTAGTATTAGGAGCATCATCAAACCCCAGCCGGTACAGCTTTCTGGCAATTAACCGATTAGTTAGCAACCAGTACCCGGTGCTGGCTATAGGCATCAGTAAGGGAGAAGTTGCCGGTACCCAAATTGAAACTGAAAAAATTCCGTTTAAAGAAATAGATACGGTAACACTTTATCTAAACCCAACCAATCAAAAACAGTATTACGATTATATTATTTCTCTCCATCCAAAAAGAATAATCTTTAACCCCGGTACCGAGAACGATGAGCTGGCAGACCTGGCTGTAAAGCACAATATTAAACCGGTAGAAGCCTGCACGCTAGTGATGCTTAGCACTGGTCAGTATTAACAATATTGTAGTAGGCGTAGGTAGTATTACCCTTTAGAATGTAGTATAAATACTATATTTCGCTGTTTCGCTTATTTTTTTGAAAATCCAGATAATAAAATTCCCTGCTCTTCGTTTCCCTAGTAAGAATTTTGTATCCAATTATCCAAGAAACCAAAAAAAATCTATGAAACACTATGCTCCCTACGCATTGTTTTTATTGCTGTCATTCACAGCTTTAAAGGGATTTTCGCAAAACAATACTACCAAGCCAAAGCAATTCAACAATTTTCCTGCTACTATAAATTGTTCCGTATCGGAACTTGATAAAGTATTTAACAGCTCACTGGGACAGCAGGTAAGTATTGCTTTTTCAAACGACTTTACTTTTTCGGGAACGATAACTTTTAATATGCTCAAGCGCAGCGATTTGCATACAACTATCGTTACATCACCAGACTTTAACAATACCATTTTCAGTGTTTCAAGATTAATGGATCCAAGCGGCAACATATCCTATACAGGTCGCATCATAAACAAAAATTACTTTGATGGTTATGAACTTTTAAAAGACCAGTCGGGTAATTACCAGTTAACTAAAATTGAGACAGACCGGGTAATGCCCGACTGTGCCAAACAATAAAATAAATCCTTATCACATCCAACTATCCTGAAAATCCAAAGAAATGAAAAAACTATTTACATCACTTATCTTTTCGGTACTACTCCTTTTTTCAAGTAACGTATTTGCAGTGCCCATATTAAACAGTCTTCCATCGGCATCGGCAACAATTTATCTTGACTTTGATGGTCAACTTGTACAAGGTACTATTTGGAATGGCGGTAACCCCATAAACTGTGCAGCTTCTGGTTTAACCAATACTCAAATAACAGAAATATTTCAGCGAGTGGCTGAAGACTATCGTCCTTTTAATTTAAACATAACAACTGATGAGGCTGTTTATTTGGCGGCCAATCCATTAAAAAGAATGCGTATAATTATTACCCCAACAAACTACTGGAATACCGGTGTTGGTGGCGCTGCATGGGTTGGCTCTTTTACCTGGGGTGATGATACACCAGCTTTTGTTTTCAATAATATGCTTGGCCCCAATAATCTCAAAATGGTTGCTGAAGCCTCTTCGCATGAAGGAGGCCATACACTCGGATTATCGCATCAATCAAAATACGGCAATGATTGTAATACACCTACGGAGGTTTACAGTCTTGGCCTTGGTGCTGGTGAAATAGCCTGGGCACCAATAATGGGTAATAGTTACTACAGAAATATGAGTAACTGGAATAATGGTCCAACACCATACGGTTGCACAGCTGTGCAGGATAACTTAACAACCATTACTACTCAAAACGGATTTGGTTACAGGGCTGATGATTACTCGGACTTATTGAATGCCAGCACATACAATTTGGCGGGAAATAATTTTACCGCTAATGGCAACATAACAACCAATACGGATGTGGATGCGTTCAAATTCACGCTTGCTCAAAATTCAAACTTTCATTTTACGGCTATGCCGTATAGTATCGGGGCAAATTCATCAGGTGCTAATCTGGATGTAAGGATTGAAATATACAACTCTCCAACTAGTTTGATAAGGGTGTATGATCCGTCAACAAGTATGTCTGTTACCATTGATACTGTATTAACAGCTGGAACTTATTTTATTAAAATAAACGGGGCTGGAAATGAAAATACCAGTTCTTACGGCAGCCTAGGTTCTTATACACTAAATGGAAATTTTGGAGCACTGCCAATACGTAGTGTTAGCTTAAGTGGCAAAAGTGAGAAGGGCAACCATAACCTGAGTTGGAATATTATTGCTGATGAACCCATCCGGACAATTGAGGTTCAGGCGTCAACAGATGGAACCGCTTTCAGTCCGATTACAAGTATGGGCGGTACTGCCAACCAGTTTAGTTATCAGCCTTCAAAAAATAGTACATTTTACTACCGATTAAAAGTGACATCGGTGCTCGATCAAACAGTTTATTCAAATACCATTGCTTTAAAAGCGGCTGCTGGCGATAATCTTTTCAGCGTATCAACTTTTGTCCAAAACGAAATAGTAGTGAATGCATCAGAAAATTATCAATACCTGCTAACAGATATTAATGGCCGCGTAATTAGTACCGGCAAAGGAAATAAAGGTGTAAACCGCATCAATGTTACTAATCAAAGCGGCGGTATGTACATCATTCAATTATTCAACAACGATCAACGACAAACAGAACGAATTATAAAACAGTAAGGTAGATTCATGTGTAAGTCGGGAGGTAGCGTTAGGGGCTGCCTCCCTTTTTTTTATCCCTCTCCGAACTTCGTTCTTTCCCTTATCAGGGAACCTAAAGGGGGAACTAGGCCTAAAAGAATTTTGAATGTTGTTGTAATAGCCAACTGTTAACTTTTTATTATCTCTTAAATTATTTTACTGTTTCAAAGTCCCCATTAGGGGATTTAGGGGTTTTTATCGTTAACTTTAAAAAACCCATTTTTATGTTATGGAGAAAATTTAACGGAGATCCCATCAACTTACACATTAAAGATGCTGTAGAACAGGCCATCAACAGAGAAATAGAGGCCGGCTTTCATTTAAAAGTTTGTATTGGCACCGACAGCCAAGTTAAAGGCAAAGAAACTGAGTTTGCTACCGTAATTGTTTTTTTACGTGAAGGACACGGAGGCTTCATGTTTATTCACAACGAAAAAACATTGATCAAATACAGCATTAAAGAAAGGATGCTGGTGGAAGTAGCAAAAAGTATTGAAATTGCTTACGAACTCTGCGACCTGTTTACTTTGTATGATGTGGATATGGAAGTACATGCCGACATTAACACAAACCCCCAGTTTAAAAGTAATGAGGCCTTACGTGAAGCCATGGGCTACATACTGGGAATGGGATTTGCCTTTAAAGCCAAGCCCGAAGCCTTTGCCAGCAGCAGTTGTGCCAATAAGGTGGTGAACTGATTTGTTTAAAAAAGGATAACCTGATTTGTATTTAAGAAAATACAGACTGTAAACCCGACTCTTAATTATTTACTTACCTAATTCTGTATTGGTATCTTCAATAAAATTCAGAATCTTATCTTTTCCTTGTTTTTTAACCGCACTGCTCACAAAATGTTGCGGTAAAAATTGCCAGTTTTCTCTCATGGCATCTAAAAACGATTTCACATTTTTACTTACTGTGCGTTGGTTTACTTTATCGGCTTTTGTAAAAGCTAAACAAAAAGGTACCTGCCAGTTTCTGAGTGTTTCTAAAAATTCTAGGTCAATTTTTTGTGGAGTGTGACGAGCATCCAGCAAAACAAAAACCATGCTGAGGTTTTCACGTTTGCGTAAATAATTTTCAATCATTTGTTCCCAGCGGCGCCTAGCGGTCATACTCACTTTGGCAAAACCATAGCCTGGCAGGTCAACTAAATACCAATTCGTTCTTTTGCTAACATCAACAGCTGTTGTTTGTTTTGCTTTTGGTGTGGGGGCCGATGATATATCGAAATGATTCAACAATTGTGTTTTACCCGGAGAGCCGGAGGTTTTTGCTAACTTATCGTTGTTGCAAAGCATATTAATGAGCGAAGATTTACCTACATTACTACGGCCAATAAAAGCGTACTCGGGCCGGTCGGGCAGCGGGCATTTTTCATAGTCGGGACTGCTGATTATATATTTGGCCGATTTAATTTGCATGGCGCAAAGATACTGGAAACATGAACCTGCCAGTAAATAGCTGTTAAATTATGGGATTTCAACTCAGCCCGTTAGCTATCGGGACCAAACTAAAACTCCAAACAGCTTATCTTTGCCGCCAATGACGAATTACGCACACGATACGGTTGTACCAAATAAAAGCTCCCTGCTGGGTAAAAAGCAGCAGGTGGCTGGTATGTTTGATGACATTGCATTCAGATATGATTTTTTAAATCGCTTTTTGAGTGCTGGGATCGACGTACGCTGGCGGAAGAAAGCCATCATGCAATTGGAAAAATTGCAACCAAAAACCATTTTAGATGTGGCCACCGGTACAGCAGATGTGGCTATTATGGCATCTAAAATGTTAAAGACTCAAAAAATTACGGGCATCGATATAAGCGACGGCATGCTGGAAATTGGTCGAAAAAAAATACAAAAGCTTGATTTGCAAAACACTATAGAACTGTTAAATGGCGATAGTGAAACAATAAATTTTGATAACGATTCGTTTGAAGCGGTAACTGTAGCATTTGGCGTACGTAATTTCGAAAATCTTGAAAAGGGTTTGGCCGAAATAAAACGAGTGTTAAAACCGGGTGGAAAACTGGTGGTGCTCGAATTTGGTAAGCCAAAAAATGCTGGAGTTAAAGCTTTTTATAACCTGTACATGAAAATTATATGCCCCGGCGTGGGTAATTGATTCGTCGAGATATTGGTATGCGTTGCGGTTTTTCGAGAATAATTTACCCACTCCAGGGCATATAATTTTCATGTACAGGTTATAAAAAGCTTTAACTCCAGCATTTTTTGGCTTACCA
>JBKJPN010000096.1:0-2631 GCA_046595125.1 Ferruginibacter sp. | reverse complement strand
ATCTTCCTGCAATAATGCATTGCCTTTATTTTTTTTATAGGCTGATACAATGCCTGGGTGCAGCATCGGCGCTGGGTCAATTTTTTGAATGGCTTTTCCCAAATCATGAACAAAAGTTTTCAAAGCCTCACTTTCTATACCTATAATCAAACCGGGATTGGTACAAAACTGTCCAACGCCTAAAGTAATTGAACCTGCATATTGCTGGGCAATCTCACCGGCAGATACATTTAATTTTTCGGGCATTAGAAAAACAGGATTGATGCTTCCCATTTCCGAAAAAACAGGGATGGGTTCTTTTCGTTCGTTACCCCAATCAAATAACTGACGTCCCCCCAAATAAGATCCGGTAAAGCCAACAGCTTTGGTTTGCGGATGCTGCACCAATGCTTTGCCTACTTCAAAACTTGCGCCATGTATATGAGCAAATATTCCTATGGGCATCTTTGTTTTTTCCGCAGCTGTTAAAATGGCGTTTGCAACCATCTCCGATGTTTCGGCATGCGCCGGATGCGCTTTTACAATTACCGGACAACCGGCTGCAAAGGCACAGGCAGTATCGCCACCGGCGGTGGAATAAGCAAACGGAAAATTACTTGCGCCAAAAACTACCACCGGTCCAAGTGGCACTAACATCTTTCTAATATCAGGTTTTGGTGGTGTCTTATCGGGAATACCCGTATCAATTCTTGCATCCAACCAGGTGCCTTTTTCACAAGCATCTGCATAGCTGTTCAATTGAAAAATGGTTCTTGCTCTTTCGCCACGCATTCTGGCTTCCGGTAAATGCGATTCCCTCATAGCTGTGTGAATTAATTCATCACCACAGTTTTCCAATTCAACAGCAATGGCTTTCATAAAAGCTGCACGTTTTTTTAAACTCATTTTCCGGTAAATATGAAAAGCACTCCATGCATCCTGCATAGCTGTATTTATTTCTGGTATAGTTGCATCCGTAAAATTCATGTAATCTGTATATTTTAATATTGAAAGAAGACGAAAATATACGAAATTAAAAATTTACGTAACGAAAAATCAATTTTCATCAAACGAAAGGGCAAATTATGAATTTGTTTGTAAGTCCTGAAACGGCTTGCTGTAAAGGGTTTAATGGAAATTGAATTTAGAAATGATAAATCATATTTTTTTGGCTGCTGTTTTTTTTGTATATTCTCGTTGTTGGGGTTTTATATCCAACTTAGAAAGAAGCATTGACTGCATCTCTTCTTTATAACATTTACAAACAACCATACATATTATATGAGCGAACTTACAGCTACTACTGTAGACAAAAAATTATTGAGTTTTACAAACACCGAGACAGAAATAGAACGGAGAAAAAAAATAGTTCCAAACGGGGTTGGGATTTTTTGCCCCTCTACTGCTGTTAAAGCCGACGGCGCTATGATTACCGACGCTGATAATAATCAGTTGATTGATTTTGGCGGAGGGATTGGTGTATTAAATGCAGGGCATTGTCCCGAGACGGTGGTTAAAGCCATTCAGGAACAGGCCGCAAAATTGATTCATACCTGTTTTCATGTTTCTACTTACGATGGTTATCTTTCGCTTTGCGAAAGACTGGCAGGTATTTTACCGCATGGCAAGCATACCAAAGTGATGCTAACTAATACAGGCGCCGAGGCGGTTGAGAATGCTATTAAAATTGCACGGCAGGCAACCAAACGCTCAGCCGTTATTTGTTTTACAGAAGCCTTCCATGGCCGCAGTATGATGGCCATGACATTGACCTCGAAAATTAATTATAAAACTGATTGTGGGCCATTTGCCCCAGAAGTATATCGCCTACCTTTTCCCGATCATTATCATTTTGGAAAAGGTCTCACCGAAGATGAATTTATTGACCAGGAATTAAGAAGACTTGATGATGCTACACATTCGATTGTAGCACCGGAAAATATTGCCGCCATCATTTTAGAATTGGTACAGGGCGAAGGCGGATTTAATGTAACGCCTCAACGTTATGTTGAAGGCCTACGTAAATTTTGTGATGAGCATGGCATCATGTTGATATTTGATGAAGTGCAGAGTGGTTTTTGCCGCACAGGAAAATGGGGCGCTTTTCAACACTATAATGTAACACCCGATATTTCTACCTGGGCAAAATCAATGGGCTCGGGCATGCCAATTGGTGCTGTGATGGGGAAAGCGGAGGTAATGGATGCGGCAGCGCCCGGTACTATTGGCGGAACTTATTTAGGTAACCCTGTTTGTTGCGCAGCCGCACTGGCTACCATCGATTTAATGGAAAAAGAAAATCTGAATGACAGGGCGATAGAAATAAGTAAAATTGTTGCAAGCAGGTTCGCCATTATGAAAAGCAAATTCTCTTGTATTGGAGATGTTCGTGGATTGGGTGCGATGCAGGCAATTGAATTTAATAAAAACAACGACCCATTACAGCCCGATGCTGAAACGGTAAGCGCAGTAATAAAAAATTGTTTACAACGAGGGCTGCTGTTAATAAGCGCCGGCACAAATAAAAATGTAATCAGGATTTTAAGTCCGCTGGTTATAAGTAACCAAACATTAAACGAAGGACTTGACATAATTGAACAAGAATTACAAAAACTAAACAAATAAGAATATATGACACCATTTTCGATTGCA
>JBKJPN010000027.1:0-3870 GCA_046595125.1 Ferruginibacter sp. | reverse complement strand
TCATAGATCTCACGTATCCATTTCGTAATTTTTGCAGCATCCTCTTTGTACTCAGCTGCAAGCTTCTTGATGATTATCTTCTCCTCTTTATCTTTATTGAAATTTATTTCAATTAACCATTTTAGGAAATCAAAATAGGGTTTAGGTGGAATGTTATCTATTAAGATTTTAGAATAGACAGGCATACTTGATAAGCATACAAATATTTCATGCGTTGATGGTTCATGAATTATTTTCTTTTTTTCTTTTGTTCGTGCCATTTTATTTTAAAAAATACAAAATGTAGTTTTCAAATCCAATAGTCCAATTGCTGGTCGGTTGTTCACTTCATTTCAATCATCCCGGCGATTAGGCAAATTATGCCTTTTAGGTCGGCAAGGTCGGCTCCGTTGCTCTGCGCCGCCTCCGGTTTTTACAAAAAAATCTCCACCCTCCGTTTCGCTAGCTTCGCAAATATCGCTTCACTCCCGGGTAGTATTTTTTAGCAAAAAACCTTGCCTTCCCTGCCTGCGCTGCATTTGGGTTGCCTATCGCCGGCCTGATAGCAAATAATGCCATCAGTAAAACCAGTTGGTAATTCAATTATGATTTTTCCTTTAATTCGTTGCAATTATTCAGATGCTTTTAAAAACCCCAATGTTTTCTTTGTGCTTTGTAAAGGAGCTAATGCAGGTAAGCCATCATTAAACCCATGGCCTAATTCTTTTGTGGTTATCTGCTCCAACCAGCAATATTTTGATTTTTATTTCTGGCTGATATACGCACTGTTTCAGTCTGGTAAATTCAAAATCAGGCTTAGGGGTTCAGTCATTCCTTTTATCAATATTGATGATGTTCGGGATCTGCTAAGGGAAGTGGCGCCGGTCATTCATGATGATTGGTCCAGGTTCAGGGAGTTAATTGCAACATTGGATAAATTAAGCAAGCTAAAATCAAAATTACAAGAGCAGGTAAAAGCTTCAGAAAATCTACAGCTGGCATTACTCAATAATTATTTTGAATCGGCTAAACTTAATGCAAAACGCAAACAGCTTACTTAAACCTCGTTCTGCATATAAAATTATTTATCCGCTAAGTTAGTGGCTGTGTCAGCCGTTGTACAAAGCTGGACCGAACTAAAGCCAGACAGCCAAAAGACTACGGATAAACGCAGCCCCATCACGCCAAGCCATCATTTATTCCGTTTCCTTTTGGCTCGGAACAGCAGCCACTCTCTTTCGCTCCTAAATTATTTTATATGCAAAATTCATCTCGTTCCTCAAAACTTGCTGGCTTTAGTTCCAGTTTTCTCGGTCGCCGTCGCAGGCAATGGGTTTCGTATTTTTACTATGGCTGTTTGTATGGCAACACGGTTTGTGTTATCATGCGCTGCCCCGTAGTTAATGGTATTGCAAGCTTGCATTTAGCCTGGCAGCATAAAATTATTCCTGCAGGCTAGCAGGTTTCTTAAAGCTCCGGCTGCTTGGGTCGGGGCTTTATTTTCTTTATACCCATTGGGGTATAGATACCTTTATTTTAAGCTAATTATACCTTTATGGGTATAAAATCAATATAATTACTATCTTTATACCCTAAAAGGTATAAAATGAACTTATCGATATTCCTGAAACAAAAGCGAAAGGAGAACAACCTCACACAGGAAGACCTGGCAGCAAAAGCCGGGGTAGGACTTCGTTTAGTTAGAGAAATAGAACAGGGCAAAACTACTATGCGTATGGACAAAGTAAATCAAATACTGGATTTATTTGGTGCCCATTTGAAAGTAACACCAAAAACAAAAGGCAATGATTAAACGGGCGCAAATACTGTACGATGGAAAATTAGCGGCCATACTTTCGGAAACGGATGATGGCTATACTTTACAATATGATCCTCGATACCTGGAGCTTGCAAACAGCAAGCCAGTAAGTCTCACATTGCCCAAACAAAAAGAAACCTATACCAGTAAAACATTGTTTGCTTTTTTTGACGGACTGATTCCAGAAGGCTGGTTACTGGATTTCGCAATTGAACAATGGAAACTAAAAGCGAATGATCGTTTTGAATTGTTACTGGCAACCTGCAGGGATAGCATTGGCGCCGTAACGGTATTACCCATAAATAAAAATAAATAGCCATGGCAAGTTGTTGGTTTTGTTATAAGGATGCCGGGGAGATGAATTATCATCCGGCCTGCGCCAAAAAATTCTTTGGTACAGCCGATTTGCCTGTGTTAGAATTAAATGACGAGCTCCTGAATGCATTGGCCAAACAGACAGTGAACCAAAGGATATCCGTTACAGGTGTACAACCAAAACTATCATTAACCCTTAAAAAAACGAGGGCAAAAAATCGTTTAACCATTGTAGGACTTTGGGGAGAGTATATTTTAAAACCACAGCATCAGCATTATAAAATGATGCCCGAAACCGAAGACCTAACCATGCACCTGGCCGGGCTATTCAAGATTCCTATTTGCCAGCATACGCTGATGCAAGCCAGCGATGGTAGCATGGTTTACCTGGCCAAACGCTTCGATAGAAAAGATGGAAAAAAAATACACCAGGAAGACCTTTGCCAGCTCTCGGAATTATTAACCGAAAATAAATACAAGAGCTCTTATGAAAAAGCCGGTAAGCTGGTTTCAAAATATTGCAACAAAGGGTTGGATCTGCTAAATTACTTTGACCTGCTATTGTTCAGTTATTTAGTGGGCAATAACGACATGCACCTGAAGAATTTTTCCGTGTTACATCAACCGGCAGGCGTGGTGCTTAGCCCGGCTTACGACCTACTAAATGTAAACCTGGTAAATCCAAAAGACAAGGAAGAAATGGCATTGACGCTGAATGGTAAAAAGAACAAAATAAAATTATCCGATTTTTCAGCGCTGGCAGAAACACTGGGCATCAATGAAAAAGTGTACACAAACAGGTATAAACATTTCAGTAAAAAAAATGCAGCAGTTTCCGAAATGATTGATCGTTCTTTTTTAAACAAGGAGATGAAAAAAACATATAAGCAGATATGGAAAGAGAAACAGGCGATATTCAAATAGAAGTATATAATTACAACGAAACAATTTTATAAAACAAAGCCCCCGATCATTTGATCGGGGGACTTTTTTTGTACTCCTGTCACCACACAGAAGCAGCTATTTTTTAAACCGTTTAATAAGAAACTTAAGTACAAGTGTTACACTAAAACTAACCACGGCGCCAACGGCAGCCAGTACGGCTGTCTTGATCAGGTCTGAGCTATGCATATTAAAAAGCACAGTCAAAATCGTTCCGCCTAACGTACCTGCTTTGGTGCTATCGTCAAATACCTGGTTCATCATTCACCCTCCACGGCAGTTTGACTTACAGTTCCGGCAACGGCGCCGGCCACGGCAATATAACCTGCAATTTTTAAAAGCACGGCAGGTAAAGCAACTGGTGCCGCTAAAATAGTGGTACCAATCCCTGCCAGAGCAATACTGATATTTCTTAACTTCTTAAAAAACTTTGGTGTGGGTGCCTGTACCCGCTTCACTATATTTTTCATGATTGTTCAGATTTTATGATTAAAAAAACTTTGTTTCCTTTTTCAAGTTCGAGACAAACTTTATCCAGTACTTTTTTCAAAGCAATCCTGGAACTGTTTCCTTTTCCTTCGCCTGTTAAAAATGAAACTGGAGCAATACAGCCTTTCAATTCTTTCAGTGCATCATTTGCAGGATGCAACAAGATTAGTTGTCGACCGGCTACGTTCATTACCTGCAGATGATGACCATGTTTAGTGCTGTATCTTTTTTTCAGTTCGTAAATACCTTCCGGAATACAGGATATCTGTTTTTGATTTGCCATCCACGGTAATTCTATGGAAGAACACAATGTTTTTCCGGCAACG
>JBKJPN010000023.1:0-7244 GCA_046595125.1 Ferruginibacter sp. | reverse complement strand
CCGTAAAACTCACGGGCAACATAAGGTGTAGGATGCCAGCCTTCGTAATCGTACTCACACATTTTTGGATACCACTGACTCATACTTAATCTTACACCTGTTGTAGGGTTATCTCTTCCGCTCCTGCGAATTTGTAGCGGAACCTGCGCCTCAAACTCCATGTCAAAAACAACTTTGGTTTTTGCCGCAATGGGTTTGGTTAAAAATACTTCCAGTATGGTTTCATGATATTTAAATGGCTGCGGCACACCATTCATTTTTAAAGAAATTATTTTTTGATACCCAATTTCATCTGCCTTTAGATTGGCAATCCGATCTTTAACACGTCCATCCCAATCGGGCCTGCCATTAGGCGTAACCTTGCCCAATTCCTGACTTCTTACATCCATGCTACTGCCGGGTTGAAAAGCATTAAAGTATAAATGGTAAAACACTTTATCTAGACTATAGGGCGAATTATTGCTGTACTCGAGTTTTTGCTTTCCTGTAAACCTGTTTGTTTTTACATTCACATCAATATTCATGTTGTATTTAACTCGCTGCTGCCACCTGTCGAGCTGTGCCGTGGCTATAAATTGAAAACAAATAGTTGTAATCAATAAAAAAAGTATTTTCTTCATTTATTATAATTTAGATAGTGGTAAATTTCGGTAAAATAAACTTATGAAAGATATAAAACTGATAAATGGTTATCCGTTTGTAAAACACAGCAAAAAAAAATTTAATACTGATGAAATGCTTACCAAAGCTGCTGCATTTACGGATTGGATGGATCAAAGACGTACCTGTAGAGATTTCTCGGACAAGGCAATACCTAAAGAGGTTATTGAAAATATTATACTGGCAGCATCTACTGCGCCCAGCGGCGCCCACAAACAACCATGGACTTTTTGTGTAGTGAGTAATCCAGAAATAAAAAGTAAAATCCGTGTAGAGGCAGAAAAAGAAGAATATGAAAGTTATAATGGCCGCATGCCAGAAGATTGGAAAAAAGATTTGCTGCCATTGCAAACAGATTGGAAGAAAGAATTTTTAGAAATAGCCCCCTACCTCATCATCGTTTTTAAAAAAAGTTATGATTTTGATGCAGATGGAAAAAAGACAAATACTTATTATGCCAACGAAAGCTGCGGCCTTGCCTGTGGTTTTTTAATTACAGCTATACATAACGCTGGATTAGTTGCATTAACGCACACACCAAGTCCTATGAATTTTTTAAGTAAGATTTTAAACCGGCCGGTAAATGAAAAGCCATACTTGTTGATACCAGTTGGTTATGCGGCAGAGGAATGCTGGGTGCCGGATATAAAAAGAAAAAGTTTAGATGAGGTGGCCAAGTTTTATTAAAAGTCAAGTTATTTTTTTCCTTCAACTACAATAACTATTTCACCTTTTACCGTTTTTGTATTAAAATGATCATGCACTTCCTGCAAACTCCCTCTTGCATTTTCTTCAAATTTTTTAGTAAGCTCACGGCTTACGCAGCATTGCCGCTCAGCGCCAAAGTATTGAACAAAATCATTTAAAGTTTTCACCAACCGCATCGGGCTTTCGTAAAAAACCATGGTACGTTCTTCTTCGGCCAGTTTTTTCATCATCGTTTGCCTTCCTTTTTTTAGCGGCAAAAAACCTTCAAAACAAAAACTGTTAATAGGCAGTCCGCTGTTTACCAGCGCAGGTACAAATGCTGTGGCACCGGGCAAACATTCTACGCTGATATTATTTTTAATGCATTCTCTTACCAATAAAAACGCAGGATCGCTTATGCCTGGTGTTCCAGCATCAGTAATTAACGCCATTGTTTTACCGCCAGCAAGTTGTTGGGTTAAATGCTCAAGTATTTTATGCTCGTTATGCTGATGGTAAGGCGTGATGGGCTTTTGAACCTGATAGTGATTTAATAAAACAGCCGAAGTACGGGTATCTTCCGCCAAAATAAGATCAACAGATTTTAAAATTTCTATTGCTCTGAAAGTAATATCAGCGAGGTTGCCTATGGGAGAAGGAATTAAAAATAATGACATAATGTGCTGATTTGCTAATGTGCTAATTCCTTAAATACTAAAATCTCAATTTATTAGTAAGCTTATGCTGAGTTTTAAAAATTAGCACATCAGCATATTGGCTAATTAACTAATTGTAATTTCAAACACTTCCATTACCGGGTTTGCTAGCAATTTTTTCGCTGCTTCTTCGGCAGTTGCAATGGCAGCTTCTTTGTTATCGGCTTCAATCTGCAGGTCGATATGTTTACCGATTCGTACGTCTGAAACATTATCCAATCCTAAATTTTGTAAGCCGCCCATTACCGCCTTTCCCTGCGGGTCTAATAAATCTTTTAGCGGCATTACTTTTATCTGTACAGTAAATGTCATGATTGTTGTTGTTTGAAAAGCAAAGATAAAATAATGTACACGATAAACACGATTGGCACAGCAATCCAGTAAAAAAACAATGCGGCAGCAACAGCAGCAAGCAATAGTATTATTTTCGGCAAATTATTTTTAATGCTTAAGTCTTTAAATTTTAATGCCATCATAGGCAGATTACTTACCATCAACCAACTCAGAAAAATAATCAGTCCGTATAAAAACCATTTATTAAGAATAATATCAACCAGCGGCTGACTATAATGATTCCAATAAATAAGCGGTAACGATGCAATCAATAAACCCACGGCCGGCGTTGGCATTCCTTTAAAGCCAAATGCCTGCGAGTTATCTAAATTAAATTTGGCCAGGCGCCAAGCACTTGCTCCTGCTAATAAAAAAGCAGGTATCAGCCAGATGATGGATGCATTCAACCCATCTTCCTGTTGAGCCAAACTCATCCGCAGAAATTGATACAAAATCATGGCAGGTGCCACTCCAAAACTCACCACATCGGCCAGCGAGTCAAGCTGCTTGCCCATTTCGGAACTAGCTTTGAATAACCGTGCCACAAACCCATCTAAAAAATCTACTACAGCAGCCAAGCCAATAAACAAAGATGCCATCCATATTTCTTCGGGTATTGCAACCAACTGCATCCCATCCGATGCATATTGAATGACGATGCCGTTTTGCAGTGTAACCACAATTGCAAGACAACCAAAAATTAAATTCAGGAGGGTAAATAAATTAGGAATCTGTTTGGTCATCAAATTATTTTTTCATGTAAGCTTCAATCTCCTCTACCGTGATAGGAATGTTTTTCATCAAATCTTTACTGCCATTCTTGGTTATCCAGAAATTATTTTCGATTCGCACACCCATTTGCTCTTCTTCAATATAAATACCCGGCTCGATGGTGAAAACCATACCAGCTTTTATAGGTGCAGTTCTGGTGCCCAGATCATGCACATCTAAACCAAGATGATGAGAAATACCATGATACAAATATTTACGGTAAGCCCTATTTTCGGGGTCTTCGTTTTTAATCTCCGATTTTCTCAGCAATCCTATTTTTTGAAAAACAACCGTTGCTTCATCTCCCACTTTTTCGGTGTAATCAACAATGCTGATACCAGGCTTTAAAATACTGGCAGCATATTGATGCAAATGCAGACAGGCATTGTAAACCGTTTTCTGCCTGCGGCCAAACTTACCATTTACCGGAACAGTTCTGGAAAGATCCGCATTGTAACCACCATAGTCGGCGCCAAAATCCATTAAAATCAATTCACCATCTTTACATTCACGGCTGTTATCAACATAGTGCAAAGTTCTTGCCCTGTCGCCACTGGCAATAATGCAACTGTAACCGGGGCCTGTTGAGCGTTGCGATAAAAATGAATGAAAAATTTCCGCTTCAATTTCATACTCCATAATTCCGGGCTGAATAAGTTGCATCACCCTGCGGAAAGTAATATCAGTAATATCAATTGCTTTTTGCAAAACCTCCACTTCCAACGCAGTTTTAATGGCACGTAGTTCTTTCATCAACTTAGCACTGCGCCTGTAGTTGTGCAATGGAAAACGTTGCTGCATCAATTCGGCATACCGGTAATCGCGTACATGAACTTTATTTGCCTTGCGGTCGTTTTCATTTGTATTTAAATAGATAGTATCGGCTAAATGAACCCAGGTTTGCATCATCGCATCTGCAGTATCTAACCAAATAATTGTATTGATGCCCGAAATGGCCGTTCCTTCATTAGCTCTCAGCCTATGCCCATCCCATTTTTCTTTCAATGCATTCGGACGAACTAAAACCAAAACCTCCCTATGCTTCGGATCAGGATTATCTGGAAATAAAATCAACACAGTATCTTCCTGTTCAATACCTGTAAGCCAATACAAATCGCTGTTCTGTTTAAAACGGTGCAACTGATCGCCGTTGGTTGGCAGTTCATCGTTGCTGTTAAAAATAGCGATGGAATTCTTTTCCATTTTTTGTACAAAACGTTTCCTGTTCTGTACAAATATTTCGGGATTGAGTGGTAGATATTTCATGTATTTTATTTTCGGTATTTAATAATGAAGAGTTGCAATATACAGTTTAATCATGTTTTTTTAAGCTATAAAACCGAGTTTACCAAAGACATTGGCATTATCTGTAAAATATTAAAATGGCTTGGCGCAGTTAGCACTTTTTCTTCACATGTTTTTTTTGCTTAAATCAACGTTTTCAAAATAAATAAGATAAAATTCATTTTTTTTCAAAATAACGCTTACTTGTTTAATATTTATGAATAATTAGTTGATTATAACTTGTCGATTTTAAATATACGTGTGCCAATTTATTTTTTGAGTTCACAATTACATAACTTTGCGGCAACGATTGCGTAAACTTAAATAATCTTGCTATGTCAGATCAAACGATGCTTGCCGTACCGGCAAAAGCGTTACTAAATTTAGGATTTTCTAACGCCGAAAATATCCATTATCAATTAGATCCAGTAACCCTTACCGAGCAGGCTGTTCAGCGTGGCGATGGTGTTTTAAATGATACCGGAGCCCTCTTGATAAACACCGGAAAATTTACCGGAAGAAGCCCCAAAGATAAATTTACCGTTAAAGATGCCCTTACCGAAAACACGGTGCATTGGAATGATTTTAATATTCCGTTTGAAGAAAAATATTTTTTTCAACTTAAAGAAAAAATGCTGGCGCACTTGAGCGAAAAAGAACTTTGGGTACGTGACTGCTACGCATGTGCTGAAGAAACTTACAGGCTTAAACTTCGTGTTATCAACGAAAACCCATGGAGTAATTTGTTTTGCTACAATATGTTTATTCGTCCCGAAGAAAAAGATTTAGAAAATTTTGAACCCAACTGGCATATTATACAAGCGCCAAGTTTTAAAGCCGATCCTGCTGTGGATGGCACCCGTGCCGAAAACTTTGCAGTTATTAGTCTTCCGCATAAAACCACTTTAATTGGCGGTACTGGTTATACTGGCGAAATGAAGAAGGGCATTTTTACCATGCTGAATTTTGTGTTGCCAACAAAAGCCAATGTTTTAAGTATGCATTGCAGCGCCAATATGGGCGATGCAGGTGATACGGCTGTTTTCTTTGGATTGAGCGGAACCGGTAAAACTACTTTAAGCGCCGACCCTAACCGTAAATTAATTGGTGATGATGAGCATGGTTGGACCGACAACAGTGTCTTTAATTTTGAAGGCGGTTGTTATGCAAAATGTATTGATTTGAGCGAGGAGAAAGAGCCTGAAATTTTCAACGCCATCAGGCCGGGAGCTTTGGTTGAGAATGTTACTTTTATTGAAGGCACTAATAAAATTGATTTTGCCAGTAAAAAAATTACAGAGAATACCAGGGTGAGTTATCCGTTAACTTTTATCAGCAATGCGCTGGAGCCTTCTATTGGCAACACACCTAAAAATCTTTTCTTTTTAACCTGCGATGCGTATGGCGTTTTGCCACCCATCAGCAAGTTAACCGCCGGACAGGCCATGTACCAGTTCATCAGCGGTTATACGGCAAAAGTTGCCGGTACCGAGGCTGGTGTTACCGAGCCTAAATCTACTTTCAGTGCCTGTTTTGGTGCGCCGTTTTTACCATTGCACCCTGCACAATATGCCGAGATGCTGGGTAAAAAAATGAGCGATCATAATGTAAATGTGTGGATGATAAACACCGGCTGGAGTGGCGGTGCTTACGGAGTTGGAAGCCGTATGAAACTTGGTTTTACCCGTGCCATGATTACAGCTGCGCTGGAAGGTAAACTGGATAATGTTTCTTATGAAGCACATCCGGTATTTGGCATGATGATGCCAACCGAATGCCCCAATGTACCAACCGAAATTTTAAACCCACGCAATACCTGGGCCGATAAAGATGCATATGATGCCATGGCTAAAAACTTGGCCACACAATTTGTGAAAAACTTTGAGAAATATGCCAGCGGCGCTAATGAGGAAATTCTGGCTGCAGCACCAAAAGTGTAATACCAAATAACAAACCAACCGCTTATTAAAAAAACCTCTGATTTTTTCAGGGGTTTTTATTTTATTTAGCAGTTCTTAAAACTCCATCTCCGGTATCTCTCCTTCCACGACCAATTTACCGGCAGTTTTACTAACTATTTCTTCAACGGATACACCGGGCGCTCTTTCTAATAATTTAAACCCATCAGCCGTAACATCCAGTACGGCTATTTCGGTAACAATTTTTTTAATACACTTAATGCCAGTGAGGGGTAAGGAACAAGTAGGTAATAATTTACTTTCTCCTTCACGATTAGTGTGCATCATGGCTACAATAATATTTTTGGCGCTGGCCACTAAGTCCATAGCGCCGCCCATGCCTTTTACCATTTTACCTGGTATTTTCCAGTTGGCAATATCGCCCTGTTCACTTACTTCCATGGCACCTAAAACGGTTAGGTCAACCTTGCCGGAGCGTATCATTCCAAAGCTCATGGCACTATCAAAAATAGCCGAGCCGGGTAAAGTGGTAATGGTTTGTTTGCCTGCATTAATCAGGTCGGCATCTTCTTCTCCTTCAATCGGAAAAGGCCCCATGCCCAGCAAACCATTTTCGCTTTGCAATACCACGTTGACGCCCTCGGGAATATAATTGGCTACCAATGTAGGTATGCCAATGCCTAGGTTAACATAGTAACCATCTTTTAATTCTTTTGCAATGCGCTGTGCAATTTGTTCTTTTGATAAAGCCATAAAACCCCCTCGCCCCCTAAAGGGGGAAGTTAAATTTAAAGTTTATAATTTTCTAGTAACAGTATTCAATTCAAAAAATTAATTCAGATTTATTTCGTAAAGCAATTTGACAGAATATTTG
>JBKJPN010000082.1:0-5606 GCA_046595125.1 Ferruginibacter sp. | reverse complement strand
TGCAATAATAATTATCTTTTTCATTGTTTTTTTTTAAATGTTAATGTATAATAAAGTAACGCCTTACAGTTTATTTTATCCTGTTGTATTTTTTCAAAACATCAATCACCAGTTTGTGTGGAAGGCCATAAGCTTTGTTACCATTAATGCCTTCCATGGTTTCGGCTGCTACCATTGCATTAATGATGGCTTCTTCGGTGGCCTGCACGGTTGCTTCAAATAACGGATTGATCAGATCATTGGGCAGCTCATCCAGCTTTGTAAAAGCTTTCCGTTGAAAAGCAGTAGGGTTAGCGGTAGAGAAAGCGATAAAAATATCGCCGGAGCCATTGGTACCTTGTCCGCCAACCTGCCCGATACCTAATGATACCCGTTGAACAATTCTTTTTAATTGATGTGGTAATACTGGTGCATCCGTAGCAACAACTACAATGATAGAGCCATCGCCCGGCTGATAAGACGGAGGAGCTTTGAATTCATTGTTTAAAGTATCAATCACTTCCTTGCCAACCGGCACACCGGCAATGGTTAGATTTCTTTTTCTGCCAAAATTGGATTGTACAAAAACTCCCAAGGTATAAGTTGAGTCTTTTATTTTTATTACTCTTGATGAAGTCCCCGAGCCACCCTTAAATCCCAGGCACATCATACCTGTACCGCCACCAACATTTCCTTCTTTTATAAAGCCAGACTTTGCACTATCCAATGCTTCCCATGCATTACTTTCTTTTACATGAAAACCATAAATATCATTTAAAAAGCCATCATAAGTTTCTGCTACAACAGGGTAGGTGTACCAGAAATCTTCTTTATACCAGCCTGTTTTTACATACCATTTCAACACCGCATCTCTCACTACACCCACACTGTTAGTATTGGTGATCATGATGGGGCCTTCCAGGAAACCCGACTCTGTCAACCAGGTAGTACCGGTCATTTCGCCGTTACCATTTAATGAATACCAGTTTGCATAAACAGGGTTATTGTTATGGCCTCTCGGCAGGATGGCTGTTACGCCTGTTCTTACCGGGCCTTTACCACGGATGTTTTTTCCGCTGCCAGAAATAATAGTGCTGTAGCCAACTTCAATTCCTTTAACATCGGTGATGGCATTGAACTTTCCGGTTTTTCCATCGAATGGAATGCCGATATCCCTTGCTCTTGGTTTTTGAGCCAGGCCAGTAGTTAGCAGGGAGATGAAAAAAATACTCAGCAATGTATGTTTCATTATAATCTGATTTACTGATTTTATGGTTCCGGAGCTTTAATTAATGAAGTATTTATAAAACAAGCGGCCTTTGCTGCCGCTTGTTTTTTTGCGCTGGTTACTTCGAGTCTCTATTATAAATTTCTCGCAGGCAAAGGTATTTACCATCCTGTTTTACAAACACCACCATGTATTTGCCGCTAGCTGTCGTTTTACCAGCTTCATCTTTGTACATTGTTTTTCCAACTTCAGTTGCATAGTCGCCTTCGGCATACACATCTGTTGTTTCAAAAGCAATAGTCGTCCATTTGCGGGGGGCGGCAAAATCAGCTTCCTGTTGTTTTTGTATGTCTGCTTTGCCGTTGAGCGTGGCGGCACCATCCTGCATACTCTGAGCGCCCTCGGCATATAATGCCATGAGTGCATTCAGGTCTTTTTTATTTACTGCATCTGCCCAGGAAGTCTCCACTGCCTGAACAGCTGTGCGTACTTGTGCCAGGTCAGGTTTAGGTGCTTCAGTCATTGCAGGAGGTGTTTCTACAGGTGTTTCTGTTTTTTCCGCATCCTTGCAGGAAGCAAACATCATTACGCTTGCTGAGCAAACAGCAAAAAGAATTGTTTTTTTCATTTTTTTATGTTTTTAGTGTGATAAAAAAAAGTTGAAATGGCGGTTACAAATAACTCAACCACCATTTTTCTTTATGGTTGGTTTTATAATTATTATACCAGCGGCACAATGGATATAAAGCAATCACCACGAATGCCCAAACTGCATAAACTCCTGCCAGACCGTAACCTTCACCCGGTACTACAAAATTGAACGGAAACTGGTTACTGTTATTCACCGCTTCACTAAATGAATGGCCTCTTATAAAAAAGAAAACGGCAGCAACCAGGTGAATGAGGTACAGGTGCAGGATATAATAGAAAAAAGCCACCCTGCCATATATCTGCATGATATTGGTGAAGGGATTTTTAATTTTTTCGAGGAAAGCAAGCAACAAAAACCCTGGCCCGATGATAATGCAAAGGAATAAAAGGGAAGGTGGGTATTTGTGTACATTCATAAAAGACAGCAATGTATATAGCCCATCTTTTTGTGTGGCCCAGGCATGGGGATCGCCATAAACATTGATGTATCTTATCACCACAAAAATGGTAATTAGAGATAAGCCGATACTGATGAAAATCTTTCTCCTTTGCTGTTCGGAATATTTTGCTGTGAAAAATATACCGGTGCAATAGCCCAGCATCATCAATCCAAGCCAGGGTACAAATGGATAGACAATAATAAAATTATGGTTTGGAATAAACTGGTACGGTGCAAAAAATCCATGATGCGTTATATCCCACCAGAAGTCTGGCGTAAACCCGGCAGCAGACTCCGGAATATCCAACAGGTTGTGACCAAAAACGATGATGAGGCCCAATGCTAAAATTATATTGAATGGTAAACGGATGAGTAAACCCAGTATGACCATACTGATACCTATGGCCCAGATAACCTGCAGCGGAATAAAACCGTAAGTGGGATTGAATGTCCAGGCAAGAGAAACAATGGCTATCTCTACAAATATCAGCCAAAGTCCACGTTTAATTAAGAAAGCACTGAGCTCTTTTTCTGTTTTGCGTAAACTCTGCAGGTAAATAGATGTGCCCGAAAGAAAAACAAAAGTGGGTGCACAAAAATGGGTTATCCATCTTGTAAAATATAAAAACGGTGTGGTGGTTGCAAAATTCAAAGGGTCATCTGTATTGGCTGTGATGTGAACATAATCCCGTACATGATCCAGCGCCATAATGACCATGGCAATGCCACGGAGGATGTCGATGGATTCGATACGTTTTGATTTGGCAGTTAGTGATGGTTTCATGTTGATGGTTTAAAGAAATGTGTTTGTTAATTTAAATGATATTCTTTTTGTAAATAATCAAGTAATGCTGCCCCGGCAATTTTTAAGGCTTCATCCGTTGCCAGTATTCCTTTTTTTGTGCCGTGCATGTAAACCGCAAAAATGGAAAGTTCCTGCAATAATTCATGATCAGTTGTACGTAAGGAGGGATTGTAACTTAATCTTTTTATTTCGTTATTGGTCCCTTCTGAATTTAGAAATACAGCAGGATCAAAAATCTTTGCCGCCACTTTTTTATATTCTGTGAATTCGGATTCATTAACGGATTCCAGAAGGTGTGTTAAGTTAAGTTTTTCGTAATAATTCATGATTTTATTGGATGATTCAAGATTCCGGATTAACCTGAAATTGCCAGAATTTTTTAACTGCTCAAAAGTTCTGCTGTTGGTTGATAATGGATTCAACCGTGGTGCAAGTCTTGCCCAATAATATAAATTTCCGGTGTTGTCAGTAATTTTGGAAGGGTTATTTAAAACAGTGATCATACTATCCATTATAGATATGCCGGTCTTTACATGAATAATATGTTGAGATAAAACTTCCTGGTCGCTTTTTAAATCAGCAACCAACGATTCGATATATTGCTTTTCTCGTTGATGCTCTATAACATGCTCCAGTTGGTACTCTGCCAAAAATCCGCAGAACACGGCGAGGAACAACATTAAAAATTCCCAGAAATATTCTTTCCATGTTTTTTTACCGTGGCTGGGGTGGGTGTGGTGGTGTACTTCCATGTCTTCTTCGGTTTGTGTTTGGTAGTTTGTTGTTTCGTTCTTTAACGGCTGTTCCTGCCGAATTTCATCCGGTGGTATTTTATTTTCTTCGCTCATTTATTTTTTTAATTGGTTATATAAAAATGCACATAATAAGCCTATGGCAAAATACAGTAGGAATTTCAGCAGCCTTCGCTTCCAGGTTTTGTTTTTTTCTTCATTCATATTATTCCAGGTGATATTCTTTTTTCAATGATTCCAATAATTGGTCAGCGATTTTTAGTTGTGCTTCATATTCCTGTAAAGAACGCATACGAAAATTCTTAAGAGTCACTACTATGTTTTTAAATCTGTCAAAAGTGGATCTGTCTGTAAGTTTGATGAACAACTCATTTGTAATGGGAAGATTAAACCGGATTTGAGACATCACTTCCAGATTCATGATGTTGAAAATTAAATCGCCAAGTAGCCAAATGCCTTTATCTTCTACTTCATCCCTGTATTTTGTTTTTTTTAATTGTACATCATATGAATTAATCTGGTTAATGAGGGATTGTTTAAAATACCGTAATGAGCCGGAAGCCTTCATTTGTTCATAGGTACTATTTGTTGAGATAAAAGGATAGGAAGTCATAATTGGACCCATAGTTTTATAAAAGACGGTATCATTCCAACTTTCCCGGGGGCTACGTAGTACGTCAAGAATATTATTCGCTGAGCTCATTTTTTTATTTACAGATATAATATTTGCTTTTAAAGCAGCTGTATCCTTTTTTAGATCTTCATACATGGATTTTGAAAGCTCCTTTGCACGGTCATGTTCAATCATATGTTCCAACTGATACTCTGCCAGAAAGCCGCAGAACACAGCAAGGAATAGCATTAAAAATTCCCAGAAATATTCTTTCCATGTTTTCTTTCCGTGAGTGGGGTGGGTGTGGTGATGTACTTCCATAGCGTTGTTTATAGGTTGTTCGGTTTCGGCAATTGGTTCTGTCGATGAACCTATCTGACCGGCAGAGAGCAATGATTTATCTGACAAGTTTTGACCTTCTGGAGCTTCTTCGGGTGGCGTATCTTTTTCTTCGCTCATTATTTAGAATTAATTTTTCTGAAAGGTTGCCATTTCTTATACGTTGCACTGCGCCAAATCCATTCAACAGGGCCATAGTTAAAATACTTAAGCCAATAGGTACTCATGATGACCTGTCCGGTAAAGATGATCAACCCGAATAGTGTATAGTAAAACGGTCCAACTACGCCTATATAACCCAGCCCGGCATGCAGAAAAACAAAATTTCCGATAAATGACTGCAGGATATAATTACTGAAAGCCATCTTGCCAACAGGCGCAAAAACGGATAATATTTTTTTACCAGTACTAGTTTGAAAACTCAACATAAACAACGCTACATAAGTCATGGCCAGTGGAACAACTCCCAAAGCATATGCAATGGTTTGATAAAGTCCATTCATTTTCAGGTTCCAGTAATCGTTCATAAAGTAGGTCATGTAACGGGCCAGGTAAAAATTGGCCGGCAGTCCGATGACGAGCCCAACTGCTATAATTATATACAGGGTCTTTTTATGCTGACCAATATTTTTATAAAAATCGGAACGGCCAAGGGCATAACCAATTAAAAACATGCCCAATACTTTGGGTACCCGACTTACAAAAAATAAATATCCATAGCGGTAAAAAAATCCTGAAATATTAGCTACCAATATATCCCACCAACTGGCGTGCTTACTGAAATTCACATAATCGGCCTC
>JBKJPN010000055.1:0-2618 GCA_046595125.1 Ferruginibacter sp. | reverse complement strand
TACTGCCGTTTTCAATGCTTACTAAAAGCCGGCCCCCTTCGCTGCTGGGTATCGTTATCGAAACTTCTTCACCTACATTATATTTTTCTTTGCTGGAAGTAAAGGATAACATGGAAGCTGCAGTCTGGTCATCATTGCCTGCCCTGCTTTGCCAATACGGGTCATCAATATAAAAAGTTGAGCCGGTGGTGTGGCCGCTTTTCAAATCTTTTACAAGTATCAAATAACGACCCCATTCATTTTCTGATGTGCTGAAAATCCAGTTGGCACGACCATTGGAAAGTTTTACATTTTCTTTCTTTATTAATTTATTGTATTCATCTTGCGTAAAATTGCTGAGGTTATCGCCGTTATTATCCCACCACCAACGCCATTGAATGCGGTAGAACTGTACTTCTACCTCACTACTACCACTGATTAAATTTCCTTTACTGTCAACATCAACAATTTGAGCAGTATGATTTTTTCCGGCGAGTAAAAAATCGAATGGCTTTTCGCCATCGGGTAATTTTAAACCGGCATAACTTGTATACGGACTGTAAGGCATGCTTACATTATCAATGCTAAAACTTCCGCCCGGTTCAAAAACCTTCACCATCATATTGGCACTTAACATGCCCGGCGCCGATTCGTCAATTTCAAAATTTGTTTTCAGCGCAGCGTTACCTTCTCCATCCAACGTGCCTTCGTAAATGGTTTTACTTTGTGTTTCATAGTTTGATGTAGGGTTATCAAATTTAAAACCTGCAAACTTTGGAAAGATGGTACCTCTTGCATATAATGACGCATCAATCTTTGCCTTCAAGTTTTTACCCACTGCACCAAAAAGCCATTTGGCATTGATGTTTCCTGCTGTGGTATTGCCTTTGCCCAGTATGGGGTCTTTGCCGAAATCAAGGTCTATCTTCAGTCTATTCGGCATTATGGTTTCAACCTTTATCCTTTTTTCGAACTGAGCACCACCAACTTTTATTTTTGCTAGCCAGTTACCCGTTGGAGAAGCGGCATCGGTATTTGTTTTAAAAAGATAAAAGCCATCATCTGCATTTGTCTGCACGGTATGTTTATATAGCTGCCCCTGAGGGGTATATAAACTGAATTCTACCGGATGGTCTTTAGGAAGAGTTCCTTGTTTATCTTCTACAATAAAATTGAGGTACATGGTGTCGCCAGGGCGCCAAACACCACGTTCGCCAAAGATGAACCCTTTGATACCATTCTTCACTTCCTCGCCACTTACATCAAAACGACTTAGTGCCAGCGAACTTCCATCATCCAGTTTTAAATAGCCGCGTTCATTTCCTTTTTTAGCAATCAATAAAAATGGTTTTCTATTTAAATCAATATTTGCAAAACCATCGCCATCGCTTTTTCCTTTGCTGATGATGGTGCGCTGGTAGTCCATTACTTCAATCTCCACAGCATCCATTGGTTCGGTAGTAAGAATATTGCTTACGGCAACCAACAGGCTGTTATCGTTACCACGCTTAGCGGTAAGGCCAATATTGCTGGCTAAAATATTTCTGGTAGCCCAGCGGTCTTTGTTGTAATATGATTTACTGTTAGGGTCGTCACGTCGGCTCCAGCTATAACCAAAAGGGTAGTAGGTATCATACCGTTCCCAGAAAGCATCATCCTCATCAACTCCGCCGTTACCATTATAATCATTGTAACCATAATTTTCTTCTTCCTCATCACCATCATCACTGCTTGCAATGCTTGTTGTATCTGTAGTTAGATACATAGAATACTCGGGTCTGAAACCAATAGTGACTTTGTAAATAGCGCCTTGCTCAGTTTTCAAATATTTGTCAATGTCTAAAGAAAAATGTTGTTTCTTATGCAGGTCCAATGTTTTGTCGTTATCAAGTCTCAGCGTTTTTTGTACAATGGGTTTGCCCACTCTCCGCAGTTCGCTGTTACCTCCCAGACTATTTTCCTGTAAAAACTGCGGAACATTTTCTTCATAAATTTTTATGATGCTGATATCAACAGCATTTAAATTGATTGATTCGAAGGGCAAAACCAAACGGCCGCTGTTGGGCAGGATATTTCCCTTGCCGTGAATTTTTACTGAAGGCATCCGGTTTTCGAAATTAATATTGGCGGCAAATCCCTTATCCAGCACATCGCCCCAGATATTTTTTATACCCACGTTCACATTCACGGTGTAATTGCCATCCAGTTTTCCATTTCCAAAAACTTTTACTTCGCTGCCGTTGATGGTGTAAGAAATATCTGATTGCCCGCTGATGTTGATTAGTCCAGTCAAATCTTGTCCAATGGCAATCATATCGCTGAACTGCACCGAAGCAAATTGCTGAGCATCATTTACAGCAACAACGTCCAATACTTTAAAATCGCCTTCGGGTGGTACAGGTACGCTGTTTTCTCCACTCACGGCCATGTTCATGGACTTGCCATCCCAGCGGAGGTCTACATTGCTTGTAGATTTTAGTCTGTCAATATTATCAATTGTAAAACGATGCGATTTAGAAACATCGTTATGTTGCCAGTCAATTTTCAAAGTTTTATTATTCTGAGATGCAGTCAGTAATTTTTCAATATCTTTTCCATTTTCAACATCAGCGGTTTCCAGATAACCACTCAAACTCATT
>JBKJPN010000207.1:0-9587 GCA_046595125.1 Ferruginibacter sp. | reverse complement strand
GAATGAACCCGGATCAATCCCTGTGGCACACCATTCAGGAGGGTATTAATAAAAACTAGGTCTTCGTCGGCATTTACAGCAGAACTAAAAGATTTTGTATGGCCATTCAGTATGTTTAATTATCCGCCAGTTGATGCCTATGCAGAATTCATCTATTTTTGCGGAGTATTTCCTCCTACTACTATTTATGTTTACAACCCCAACCCTACGTCAATTTACACCTGGAGCACAATCAATGGAAATATTGTAGGCAGCAATGTGGGTACTTCAATTGTTGTAGACGCACCAGGCACTTATCTTGTTATACAGCAACTGCATGCTCAATGCCTAGCTTATTCAAGAGATTCTGTTGTAATGATGTTTGATAGTGTATGCACTGTACTGGATGTTAACCTCGTTAGTTTTGATGTTAAACATTTGAATAACAATTGTGAATTTAAATGGCAGGTTGCAAATAATAGTGAAGCAACAAATTTTGAAATAGAGATCAGCTACGACAATATTAATTTTATAAAGGTTGCCACAATTAATGCTGGCGTTGAATTAAATGTGGCAAACTATACATATCGCTATCCTTTTATAATGGCTGCAGGGCAAGTTGTTTTTTACCGGATAAAAATTAATAGCAAATCCCAAAAATATAAATACAGCCACGTTGTGACTTTACGAAGCGCTCAAAAATTCGATTCAGATGTAAATATGTTTCCCAATCCAACGACCGGCGAAATTTGGCTTACCTATACTTCATCGAGCAACCAAACGGCTGAAGTAAATATCTGGAATTTACAAGGTAAGCTGATAAATTTTGCAAAGCTGCAAATCGTTACTGGTGAAAATTTATTAAACCTGCCCGGTTTGTATGGGAAACCGAGCGGTATATATATCGTAAGACTAAAACTGGAAACAGAAAAAGTGATCAGAAAAATTATTAAAATAAATTAATTAGTTTTATACCTGCCAACACCCAAAGCAGAAAAGCACTCTTTATTGAGTGCTTTTCTGTTATTAGGCTTCTGATTTTTTTTCCTTTTTCTTGTCTTCTTTCTTCAAAACAAATTTTACCTTTTCGGCCTCAGCATCCAATTCCGCCACCATAATATCGCCGTTCTTAATATTCATATTCAAAATCTCTTCGGCTAATGGGTCTTCCAGGTATTTCTGAATAGCTCGGTGTAATGGCCTGGCACCAAACTGGGCATCATAGCCCTTATCGGCGATAAAGCTCTTTACCTCGGGTGTTAACTCCATAGCTAAACCCAGATTGGTTAAGCGCTTAGTAACCCCTTGCATTACAATATCTATAATCTCAAAAATATGCTCTTTGGTAAGTGAGTTAAACACCACCACATCATCAATCCTGTTTAAAAACTCGGGACTGAAAGTGCGCTTCAAAGCTTTTTCAATTACCGCCTTATTATTTTCATCAGCATTCTCCATGCGGTTGGCTGTTGCAAAGCCCACGCCATCTCCAAAATCTTTTAATTGCCTGGCACCAATATTTGATGTCATGATGATTAGGGTATTTTTAAAATCAACCTTACGACCCATGCCATCAGTTAATTGACCATCATCCAACACCTGCAATAAAATATTATAAATATCCGGATGCGCTTTTTCAATTTCATCTAACAGGATAACACAGTATGGTTTACGACGAACTTTTTCTGTCAACTGACCACCTTCTTCGTAACCAACGTATCCCGGAGGTGCGCCAATCAAACGGCTCACCGTAAATTTTTCCATGTACTCACTCATATCTATGCGTATCAGCGAATCATCGCTGTCGAACATATGACGAGCAAGGGAACGAGCCAACTCAGTTTTACCAACACCTGTTGGACCAAGGAAAATAAATGTACCAATTGGTTTTTTAGGATCCTTCAACCCTACCCTGTTACGCTGAATGGCTTTTACTACTTTTGAAATGGCTTCATCCTGTCCTACAACAGCCCCTTGTAAATCGGCAGCCATGCGGCGCAACTTTTCTGTTTCGGCCTGCACCATTCGTTTAACAGGAATGCCTGTCATCATGTGAACTACCTCGGCAATATCTTCTTCTTCAATTGGAAATCGCTTGTGTTTGCTTTCCTCTTCCCAGGCATTTTTTGCAGCTTCCAGTTCTTCCTGTAAACGTTTTTCGGTATCTCTTAAAGATGCGGCCTCTTCAAAACGCTGGCTTTTTACAACTTTATTTTTCTCCAGTTTAATGTCTTCTATCTTACCCTCCAATTCAATTATCTCCGGAGGCACATTAATATTCTTGATATGCTTTCTGGCACCTACCTCATCTAATACATCAATGGCTTTATCGGGCAACAAGCGATCTGTCATATAACGATCACTTAATTTTACACATGCCTCAATCGCTTCCTGGCTGTAGGTTACATTATGGTAATCTTCGTACTTACTTTTGATGTTGTTGAGGATTTCAATAGTTTCTTCAACCGAAGGTTGCTCCACCAATACTTTTTGAAAACGACGATCCAATGCACCATCTTTTTCAATGTGCATGCGATACTCATCTAAGGTTGATGCACCAATGCATTGCAATTCTCCTCTGGCCAAAGCTGGTTTAAAAATATTGGAAGCATCCAACGAACCACTGGCACCACCTGCACCAACTATGGTATGTATTTCATCAATAAATAAAATAACATCGCGGTCTTTCTCCAGCTCATTCATAATAGCTTTCATACGCTCTTCAAACTGGCCACGGTATTTTGTACCTGCAACCAACGCTGCTAAATCTAAACTCACCACACGCTTATCAAACAAAACCCTCGATACTTTACGTTGCACAATGCGTAATGCTAAACCCTCTACTATAGCGGTTTTACCCACACCCGGCTCACCAATTAAAATGGGGTTATTTTTTTTACGGCGTGATAATATTTGTGAAACTCTTTCAATTTCTGTTTCTCTTCCCACAATCGGATCTAAAGAACCGTTTTCTGCAAGTCTTGTTATATCTCTTCCAAAATTATCCAGTACGGGCGTCTTTGTTTTGGGTTGATTGGCTCCACCAGCACGCTGTGCTTTTTGTCCGCCGCTGTATTTTCTTTCTTCGTCAAAATCATCATCACCTTCGTCACTAAATTCGGCCGCAGGCGGATTGCTAGTTACAAAACCCAGCTCGTTTTTAAATACATCGTAATCCACATCAAACTGATTTAAAATTTGCGTGGCAATATTTTCTTTATTTTTTAAGATGGAAAGCATCAGGTGTTCACTTTCAACCAATGCACTTTTTTGTGCCTTTGCCTCCAGTACGGTAATGCGAATTACTTTTTCGGCCTGCTTAGTTAATGGAAGTGAGTTGATGTTAGCAATATTTTTTCCGGTCTTGTCTTTTACGGCAATTTCTATTTCTTTCCGCAATTCAAAAAGATCAATATTGAGCGATTTTAAAATTTTAACAGCAGTGTTTTCGCCGTCTCTAATTAAACCCAATACCAAATGTTCCGTGCCTATAAAGTCGTTCCCCAATCTTAGTGCTTCTTCCCGGCTGTAAGAGATGATCTCTTTTACTTGGGCTGAAAAATTATTATCCATTTTATATTGAATTTAGCTTGTACAATAATAACGCTTATTTCAAAGATATAGTTTGCTTTAGTGTTGAAATGTTAATATGTTCAAAAGTTGAATGGCAGAATTTCCATAACGGATAAATTAAAAAATCTGGCTTTGTCGCCAGATTCACAAATCTATATTTTGACAACCAGAAATACTAAAATTTCCTTTACTTTACAAAGAACAGCGAACTATAAATTTTACTTAATATAATGAATGTCAAAATAGATACCAAAGAAAGATTTACTGTTATAACGCCGCAAGATGGCCACTTATCTGTTAATATGACAGATGAATTGAACAAATTGTTGCTTGCATACCTGCAAAAAGACATACCGCATGTTATTTTAAAAATGGAATCTGTAGAATCTGTTGATGACGCCATGGCCGAAAACATCGCTTTGGTTCAACAACAATTTTATGAAAAGAACTGCTCTTTTGTTATTTGCAGCCTGCAAAAAAATGTGGAACAATTATTGGAGCAGAACGAACTGTTGGAATTTATGAATGTAACGCCATCGGAAAGTGAGGCATGGGATATATTACAAATGGAGGAGATTGAAAGAGAACTTTTAGGTGACGAATGAACTTAATTTGCGGTTTATAGTTTGTGGTTAAGCAGCAATTCTATATTCTAAAAGATCTTACAACAACAAACCACAAACAATTTAAACAACAAACAAAAAATATTGCTTGCATTAACTATACTCGGAAACAACTCTGCAATTCCAGCCTTTGACAGAAACCCTACCGCCCAGGTTTTACAAACTCAGGACGAGAGTTTTTTAATTGATTGCGGTGAGGGGACACAAATGCAGCTGTCGAAATACAAAATAAAACGTAGCAAAATCAACCACATTTTTATTTCGCATTTGCATGGCGATCATTATTTCGGGTTGATTGGTTTACTCACCAGCATGAGCCTGCTCAACCGTACACAAGATTTGCATTTGCATGCACCGCCGGAGCTGGAGCAACTCATCACCCTGCAATTAAATTTTGCATCCACGCATCTTTCTTACCAATTAAATTTTCATGCCTTAGCCGATGAAGGATTAATTGTGGATGGAAATAAAATGACCGTGGAGTGTTTTAAAGTTAAGCACCGCATTGATTGTTGGGGATTTATATTCAGGGAGAAAAAAAATCCAAGAAAACTGGATGCAGAGCGTGCAAAGATTTATGAAATACCAGCGGCTTTTTATGAAAACCTGCAACGTGGTGAAGATTACGTAAATAAAAAAGGAACCATCACCCCTAACGAAGAAGTAACCACCGCTGCACAAAAACCCAAAAGCTATGCCTACTGCGCTGATACTATTTACGACGAAAGCATTGCAGAAAAAGTGATGGGTGTTGATTTGCTCTACCATGAAACTACTTACTTAAAAGATTTACATGAACGAGCAGCAGCTAGGTTTCATAGCACCACAGTACAAGCGGCAGCCATTGCAAAAAAAGCAGCCGTCAAAAAATTATTGATTGGCCACTTTTCTTCTAAATATGAATTGTTGGATGAGTTTTTGAGTGAAACAAGTGAGGTTTTTGAAAATACAGAACTGGCTATAGAGGGTTGCTGTTATATCATTTAGTTGTCGGGGGTTATTATCGTATTAAAACCGTTGGCCATAATCCATATATAAAATTCGGGGAACCATTTTCGCCAGGCTTTTTCATTGTGGCGTCCGTTAGGGTCAAACACCGAGTATATCATTGCAGCAGATTTTTCGCCTAAACTCTCTAACACTTCCTCCATATCTTTTCTAAAAGCATCGCCTTCTTTTTCACCTATGTAAAAGAAAAATTTACTGTCCACTTTTGATGCCAATGAATCGGTTAATCCCTTAATAGCAGGCGCTGTCCAGAATGCAGGTGAAAAGATACCTGCCTTTCCAAAAACATCAGGTCGTTTCAGCATAGCATAGTACGCAATCAAAGCGCCCATAGAACTTCCAGCAATCATTGTATTATCATCATTGGCAATTGTCCTGTACTTCTTGTCAATAAAAGGCTTTAAAGTTTCAACCAAAAAGGCCAAGTATTGATCCGCTTCTCCGGACCCAAAATTTTGAAATTCGTAAGGGTTGTATTCATTCAACCGCTGCGGGCCATTATCAATGCCCACAACTATGCAGGCTTGCATGCCTGTGGCAATTAAACTGTCGAGGCATTCGTCAACGCCCCATTCGCCATAAGCAGAAGTTGCAGCATCAAAAAGATTTTGCCCATCCTGCATATACAAAACAGGGTACCTCTTTTTTGCTTTAGTATAGCCTTCTGGTAAATAAACCCAAATTCTCCTTGTTCTATTTAATTGTGGAATTTGAAAAGCCGTATCAATAATATGAACCTGCTTGCTGGCAGTGTGTTTGCGGGTTACTGTAGGGAAATCATCTTTCCATGCTATTATATTTATGACGATGGTAGTATCACTGGTTATTTCAAAAAAATGATTTTCAATGTCTCCGCCGTTTTCAAGGCATTCAACTTTTTTCCAACTGCCCCTGGTAGATTTATATTCGTAATTGCCAGCCGGTAATTGTACAGCAATTTCAAGATTAGTTTCCTGTGCAGTTGATAAACTAAAAGCAGCATTACGTGGGTTCCACTCATTAAAATTACTTGCAATAAAAATACTGTCTGTTGGATGTTGAAGCGGATATTTTCCTAATTTAAATACTACATTATATTGGGCTTCGCTGGTAAAGTGAGCGATGATAAAAAACACAAAGCACCATATTTTTCTCATGCATTTATTTATTAAGATACGCCTTTACTTTTTGATGAATACCTGCACTCAAAGGAACAAGAGGCAATCGCAAAACATTTTCAATTAATCCCATTTCAAATAAAAATGCTTTAACGCCAGCAGGATTATTTTCGGCAAACAATAAATCATTTCCCTCCAAGCATTTATAATGCAAGGGTCTGGCCGACGCAAAATCGCCCTGTAAACAAAACCTCACCATCTGTGAAAAATCTTTTGGAAAACAATTAGCAGCAACGCTGATAACCCCATCCATGCCACAGGCAATTAATGGTAAGGTTACATGATCGTCGCCACTAACTACTAGAAAATCATCAGGCCTGTCACGCAAAATATGCATACACTGCACCATATTGCCGCTGGCCTCTTTTATACCTGCAATATTTTCCACTTCCTTTGCCAAACGCAAAGTTGTTTCAGCAGTGAGATTACTTCCTGTTCTCCCCGGCACATTATAAAGAATGATTGGCTTTGGACTTTCGGCAGCAATGTTTCTATAATGCTGAAAAATTCCGTCCTGCGATGGCTTATTATAATAAGGGCTCGCACTTAACACTGCTGTCGCTTTTTCCAAAGGATAGCTCTGCAGGTTTTCCATTACTTCTTTGGTATTGTTGCCGCCAACACCAATAACAATGGGCACTCGGCCGTTTACTTTTTCGTAAGTAAAATTAATGATCTCAAAACGTTCTTCTTCATCCAGTGTAGGTGTTTCGCCCGTGGTACCCAAGCTGACAATGTACTCTGTTTCCTGCTCAATAATAAAATCAATCAATTTTCCTAAAGCGTCGAAATCAACTTCCATGGTTGATTTAAATGGCGTAATAATTGCCACCCCGGTACCCTGTAATTGCGTACGTAAACTCATATAGTTAATTTTGTGTGAAGTTATTGAGAAGTGCTGGAATAATGATAAAGAAAAATCCACTGTTAATCAACAAAACCTCAGCAACCATCAGAATTAATTTTTTACAAGATTTGCATCCATATTCTGCAAGAATACGTACATACTGGCAACACAAACTAAATTTATGAAATCTATTTTTCTATTCGCAGCAATGATATCTGTTATGGGAACTACATGCCTGTCGCAGGACGGGACCGGAATCCGCAAAAAAAATTTTAACCTTGCAGATGGAATTGCGATAAAAGGATATGACCCTGTTACATACTTCACAAAAAATAAAGCGGTAAAAGGAAGCAAGAATAATGCAGTGAGTCATCAAGGGGTACTTTACTATTTTTCATCGGTTGAGAACAAGGAATTGTTTAAAGCCAACCCATTTAAATACGAACCTGAATACGGCGGATGGTGTGCTTATGCGATGGGCGACAATGGAGAAAAGGTAAATATAGATCCTGAGACTTTCAAAATCGTTAATGGGAAACTCTATCTGTTTTACAACAGGTTTTTTAACAATACGCTTACCGACTGGAACAAAGACGAGGCCAATTTGAAAAGAAAGGCAGATGCTAATTGGACAAAATTATTTCATTGAGAATAACGATTGGGAGTTGTATGTATCGATAGCTTTATCTGTTACACTAATCTTCCCCGTTGACAGCAAAAATGATAAAACCCCTGCAAACTTAGAGTTTACAGGGGTTTTATTTTACTTTAGCGGACCGGACGGGACCACTAATACCACTTATAATCAATGAGTTAAGGCAGTTTTTTGCTGTTGGTAACCGAACTGGTAACCGATTACTGCAATATGTTTCACTATAAACAACAAAGAACAAAAACACCTACACAAAGTTAAAAAATTAATTGCAGGTTTAATAACCTTTGAGCAACTTTATTCATTCAAGTGGAATATATTTTTTGTTGATTGATAATTATTAAAGCAGGCATTAGCCATGCCTTTGCTATACTGCTGAGTTACATTACCAATGCGGAATTTAGTGGATGCAGAAATGCAGATTATACTTTCTTTTGAATCCGCTTTAGTTTATCGGCTAATGATGACAGGTATATCTTTTTAGCCGCCGGGGATAAGAATGAGTTTTCTATTAAATGAATTACTTTTTCTGACTGGGTGGCGAATTGATCGAGTATTCTTAAGGCCCGCTTTTCTACGATACCCAACCGCTTAGCTAACTCCATAAAATTTTCACGGCCATAATATCCATTAACGGAATAGAAATTTGAGTTGATATCATCGGGATATAAGTCCAGGGCGGTATCAGATTCATGAGGCGTATGTATGATGGTACTCAGTAGGTCATAGGCGGGTGTCAACTGGTATTCGCCTGCATCATCCCGAATAAGGGAAAAGTTTTTTAGATGTGCATCGCCATTTGAAATAACGTAATTGAAAACGACGAGCTGGAAAAATTTTTCCAGAGTTGGAGCCGAGGCGGCAACAAATCTTTTTATTAGTAACCCTATTTCTTCATAACTGCCTTCATACTTGAAGGTTTCTCCATGCGTATGTTTTGTTCGGTTGGTTAACTGTGCAAAATCTTCCTGCATAAATTTGTGTCCATCAGGCTTTACGTCAAAGCGCCTTGTAATGTAAGCCGGCTGTCCATCTCTGAAACGTATAAGCGCATTGGCCGCGGTACTTATGCCAAAAACCTGTTCGGCTATCTGCATCGTGAGGTGCTCATTTTCGGGCGCATCGTCAATGTTGATCAACTGCTTGGCTGGTGGAACGGGTTTTAAAATATACTGGCCAGCCTTGTCCTGCAGTTTAAGTTCGCCATCAACAAGCCGTACAGAATATTTTAGCTGTACCCCTGAAATAGAAAGCCGCCTGGAATGTTCCTGGAATGCAGCAAGGTTATTGGCTTTAGGTGCATCGAATGATAATGTATCCGGAACCTTTGCTTTGTCAAACAATTTTTTCCGGCATGCCAGGCAGTAGCCTTTTTTTACTTCAATATAGCATCCTAAACATTTCATCATCTTCTGGTTTAACCGTTATTGAACCTATTGTATCTTCTCTGGCAGATAATAACAGCCTTTTAAAATCATCATTTTCATCAATCTTATATAACCTGCATTGAATGTCCTTATTGATACCTTCTGAAAGAAGTCCGTAAAAAAAAGGAAATAATTTTTCTGCCTGATATTCCTGCTGTGTTTTTGGTAATGTTAAACTAACAGGTGGACTTTGTAAATCATTAAAATAACTATCATCGTACCGAAATATATAAATACCGCTATCTTCTTTTTCGATAGTACCCGCCAATAATCCATTGTTATAAACCAACCCTTTCATTCAGCTGTTTTTTTAATATCAAT
>JBKJPN010000094.1:0-8225 GCA_046595125.1 Ferruginibacter sp. | reverse complement strand
TTGCAGCATGAGTACAAACTTTAGTTACCAACAACTATATGATTTTTCTAAAGATATTTTTTTAAAGATTGGGTGTAGTGATGCTGATGCGGAAACTGCCAGCAAATCTTTACTGTCAGCCGATTTGCGTGGCATTGATAGTCATGGTGTTGCCCGACTGAACGGATACATACGATTGTGGGAAGCTGAGCGTGTGAATACAAAACCACAAATGAAAATTGTGCATGAAACGCCTTCTACTGCTGTTGTTGATGGCGATAGAGGATTGGGTTTGGTGGTTGCACCGTTCGCCATGCAGGTAGCTATCAATAAAGCAAAAGCAGTTGGAACCGGTTGGGTAAGTGTAAAAAACAGCAATCATTTTGGCATTGCCGGTCACCATGCCATGATGGCTATAGAGCATGATATGATTGGTATTGCCATGACCAACGCTTCGGCATTGGTAGCGCCTACTTTTTCTGCCGAACGCATGTTGGGTACCAATCCCATTGCTGTTGCTATACCTGCAGGTGATGAACCAGCTTTTGTTGCAGATTTTGCCACCACAACGGCGGCCAATGGCAAACTCGAAATCCTGCAAAGAAAAAATATGGAAGCGCCCACAGGCTGGATACAAAATGCAGCGGGTGAAATTTCGACCGATGCTGGCGAAATTAAAAAAGGTGGTATGCTGTTGCCATTGGGTGGCGACAAAGAACATGGTAGTCATAAAGGTTACGCACTCGGAGCCATTGTCGATATTTTTTCGGCCATACTCAGCGGGGCAAATTATGGTCCATGGGTGCCACCATTTCCTGCATACATACCCATGCCCGAAAATATGCCTGGCGAAGGTATCGGCCATTTTTTTGGTGTAATGCGGATTGATGCATTCAGAACGGCAGCCGAATTTAAAGAACATATGGATAAATGGATACTTCGATTTCGCAGTTCAAAAACAATTTCCGGACAGGAAAAAGTCATCATCCCTGGCGATCCAGAGAGAGAAATGGAATTGGAAAGAATGAAAAACGGAATTCCTTTGCTGTCCGCTGTGGTGGAGGATTTGAAGGGCCTAAGTAATAAATTTAATGTACCTTTTTAGTATTATATTTGCAGCTCAAAATTTTTAGAAAGAAATGAAAGTAATGAAGTTTGGCGGCACCAGCGTAGGTAAGCCGCAGCGCATGCAGGAAGTTGCCAAGTTGATCACCAAGGATGAAGAAAGTAAGATTGTTGTTTTATCGGCTTTAAGCGGAACCACCAATGTATTAATTCAAATAAGTGAATCACTTTCAAGAGGTGACAGGTCGGAAGCAAAGCTGCAAATAGATGCTTTGCATGCGCATTACAAAAATTTTGTGATGGAGTTATTAGCGGAAACTAAAAGCCGTGATAAAGCCAATGAGGTGCTCAATGAGCATTTCGAATTTCTAACTATCATCTTAAAAATATCTTTTAGTCAGGCTTTAAATAAAGATATTCTTGCGCAGGGCGAACTGTTAAGTACCAAACTGTTCAGTATTTATCTTGCAGAAAAGAAAATAAACCATGTGCTTTTACCGGCACTAGATTTTATGACCATCGACAGTTATGATGAGCCGCAAGTAGGCACCATCAAAGTAAAACTGGCACAACTATTAAATAAGAATAAGGATATTTCAATTTTCGTCACCCAAGGATATATCAGCCGCAACTCAAAAGGCGAAGTGGATAATTTGAAAAGAGGAGGGTCTGATTATAGCGCTTCTTTAATTGCAGCAGCCATTAATGCAACAGTTTGCGAAATATGGACAGATATTGACGGCATGCACAACAACGACCCACGTGTTGTTGAAAAAACTAAAGCCATTGAGCAACTTAGTTTTGAGGAAGCTGCTGAGCTTGCATATTTTGGCGCAAAGATTTTACATCCGGCGAGCATCTGGCCTGCCCAATTCTTTAACGTGCCTGTGCGCTTGTTAAACACCTTGGAGCCTGATGCCAAAGGAACCTTAATTGCAGAAAAAGCTGGCAGTGTAGGTGTAAAAGCGGTAGCAGCAAAGGATGGTATTACTGCCATCAAAATAAAAAGCAGCCGCATGTTGTTGGCGTATGGATTTTTGCGTAAGGTTTTTGAAGTGTTTGAAAAGCACCGCACTTCTATAGATATGATTACCACATCTGAAGTTGCAGTTTCTGTAACGATTGACGATGATGTGCACTTGCCGGAAATTTTAAAAGAGCTTGAAGCATTTGGTACTGTTGAGGTTGATACCAATCAAACCATCGTTTCAATAGTAGGTAACGAAATTGCTGAAACAAAAGATGTGATGAAAAAAATCTTTGATGCGCTGGAACCCATACCAGTTCGCATGGTTAGCTACGGTGGCAGCAGACACAATATCTCTTTATTGATTGCCAGGGCAGATAAAGAAATTACTTTGCAGTTATTGAATAAGGGATTGTTTGGATTGTAGGGGTAAGTCGCAAAGCTGCAAGGGAAGTAGCTTCAAGGAGGAAGCCTAAAACCAACTGTATTTTGCTATTTCAATAAGAGCCGAAATAACTTGCTTGTCCTTTGAGGCTGCTCTCCTTGCTACTATATTCCTATCCCCAGTTTTTTATAAATAAAACTCATCAACCAGGCTGGCCCAATCATTAAAAACTGAATATCTTTTAAAAAAGATGGCTTTTTTCCTTCTACTTTATGGCCGTAAAACTGGCCAATCCAGGCTACTGCAAAAACAATTAAGGAGAACAGCCACAACTGCATAAAACCTGCCTGTTCAATAAGGTTACACAGCCACAAGCAAAGCAAAGCAAAAAGTAATAAACCAATCCAAAGGGTTTTAGAAAGGCTGATATAATAAACAGTAACCATTGCTAACATGATCATGGCTATATTAACTTTTACTCCTGCAACTGCAAACGGAAGTTTGATTCCGTACAATAACCCAACGATGGAAAAAAATATGGCTGGTACACAAATCCAGTGAATGGTTTTATTAGTATGGTCCTGGTGGCTTTCACCATATTCGCTAAGCCATTGATGTATGGTTTTCATGCTGTTTGTTTTTGGTGACTAAAGTTAACCAAAACAGTTAACATTTCATTTGCAACAAAAACATACAATTGTGCGTCTTATACTTGGTTTTTCATAGGATATTGGATTAAACGGCCCGGATTTTTATCTGGGCTTCTTTTTTTGCCACGGATTCCACAGATTTCTACGGATGTTTTTTTGTATTTAATCCGTTACAATTCGTGTAATCAGTGGTAAAAAAATACTCCCCTTTAGGGGAGTATCTAAAAAATATCTGTAGTAATTTCTTTAGATAATCAACATCGCATCACCATAACTAAAGAAACGGTATTTATCTTTAATAGCTTTTTTATAAGCTTCCATCATCAAATCATATCCAGCAAATGCACAAGCCATAATTAACAAGCTGGTTTTTGGTAAATGAAAATTGGTTACCAAAGAGTCGGCAATATTAAAATTGTATGGCGGATGAATAAAATGATTCGTCCAACCTTCTGATGGCTTTAGCATTTTCTGCGCAGTAAAGGATGTTTCCATCGCTCTCATGGTAGTAGTACCAATTGAGCAGATGCGGTTACCATTTTGTTTGGCTTTATTTACAATGCCGCAGGCAGTTTCTTCAACCCGGTAGTACTCAGCATCCATTTTATGTTTGCTCAAATCTTCTACTTCAATAGGGCGGAAGGTTCCAAGACCTGTGTGTAAAGTAGCTTCGGCAAAACGAATGCCTTTAATTTCTAAACGTTTAATCAATTCCTGACTAAAGTGCATGCCTGCAGTTGGAGCAGCAACTGCACCTTCATGCTTAGCATAAACAGTCTGGTAACGCTCTTTATCCTCTTCATCTGGCTTGCGCTTAATGTACTTTGGTAGTGGCGTTTCACCCAATATTTCCAGCATGCCTCTAAATTCAGCATCGGTGCCATCCCATAAAAAACGAATGGTACGTCCACGACTGGTGGTGTTATCAATTACTTCGGCAACCAGTTCATCACTTTCGCCAAAATATAATTTGTTACCCACACGAATCTTACGAGCTGGGTCAACAATAACATCCCAAAGTTTATTGGCTTTATTTAGTTCTCTCAACAAAAAAACTTCAATTTTGGCACCAGTTTTTTCTTTGCGACCGTACATACGGGCCGGAAAAACCTTAGTATTGTTTACCACAAACACATCTTTGTCGTCGAAATAGTCAAGTATATCTTTAAAATGCTTGTTTTCAATTTGCCCAGTTTTACGGTCAATAACCATCATGCGACTGTCTTCACGGCGCTTGGTAGGATTTTGGGCAATTAAATTGAGGGGAAGGTCGAATCGGAATTGGGATAATTTCATGTAACGTTTTTAATTTAATGTTTTAGTCACATGCCCGTACTGCAGCGTTGCAGAGATTGTAGCCCGTTATTTCAGGACATTTATCATGTTACGGCATGATTTAAAGTGGGCAAAGGTAATGAATAACAGGCAAAATCAGGATTTTAAATATGCGCATTTTAGGTTGGATTTAATTATACTGAAAAAATATAGACAAACAGTTAATTCACACTGGCTAATTTTGTGGTTTCTCCCGTTCTACGCATCTTTATAAGGTGCCCTGTTATTTCATTAACTTTAGCGATAATGTTTAAAAGACTCATTTATTCCCTGCTTATATTTTTACTCTTCTTTTCAGTTGAATTACAAGCCCAAAAAAAGCCGGCAGGTAAATATCCAAGCCTACTATGGGAGATAACCGGAAACGGCTTAAGCAAGCCCTCTTATTTATTTGGTACCATGCATGTAAGCAGCAAGCTGGTTTTTCATTTAAGCGATTCGTTTTACTTGGCACTTAAAAGTGTAGATGCCGTTGCGCTGGAGTTGAATCCAGACACGTGGCAGGGTGAAATGATGAAAATGAATAAGATAAAAGAGAATTACGCAGAATTTGTAAAAGCTCCCCACGGCGATTTTCTTAACGAAAACTCTTTCCGCATTTCAAAATATGATGACGCACTAAAAGCTGCGCTCAGTACCGAACCTACCATGGTTAACAGTTTGCTGTACCGAAGCTATAAAGCAAAGGAGGATTTTGAAGAAGATACTTTTTTAGATTTGTACATTTATCAAACTGGGAAAAAGCTTGGCAAAAGAGCAACCGGCGTAGAAAATTATTTTGAAACTGAGAAACTGGTGATGGAAGCTTATGCCGATATGGCCAAGGAGAAGAAGCGCAAGACGTATGATACGGATGGAGAATCGAGGTATGATATTTTGGAAAAAACGCAGGATGCATACCGCCGTGGCGATTTGGACTTGATGGATTCGTTGGATAGAATGATGGACCGCTCGGAAGCATTTATGGAAAAATTTCTTTTCAAGAGAAACGAAATTCAGGCCAATTCAATTGATACGATTATTAAAACCAGCTCGCTGTTTGCAGGTGTTGGCGCTGCCCATTTGCCGGGCCCACGTGGCATTATTGAAATGTTGAGGGCAAAAGGTTATAACATGCGACCCATACAAATGACCGACCGTGATGCTGAACAGAAAGAGGCTATCGACAAAATGAAAGTGCCAGTCAGCTTTACAAAACATACAGCCGACGATGAATTTTATACAGTTGACCTGCCAGGCCAACTGTACAATTTAGTGGATGATTACCAGCAAATGGATCGTCGCCAGTACTCCGATATGAGCAATGGCTCTTTTTATTTGGTTACCCGTGTAAAAACACATGCAGCATTTTTAGGACAAAATGAAATAGACGTTTTGAAAAAACTCGACAGCGTTTTGTACGAAAATATTCCCGGCAAAATCATCACTAAAAAGCAAATCACTAAAAACGGTTACACTGGTTTTGATATTACAAACCGCACCCGACGTGGCGATTTGCAGCGTTACAATATTTTTATTACACCTTTTGAAGTGCTCTTCTTTAAAATGAGTGGTAAAGAAAATTATGTAGATGGTGAAGAAGCAGATAAGTTTTTTTCGAGCATTCAATTAAAAGAAATGCAAAGCGGGGCGGTAAATTTTGAGCCTAATCAAGGTGGCTTTGCAGTAAAATTTCCGCATCAACCGGTACAATATCTCAACTCATCTTCTGGCGATGGGATTGACCGCTGGGAATATCAAGCAACGGATAAAGCCAATGGCGATGCTTATCTGGTTTATAAAAAATCAGTTTATAATTTCCGTTTTCTTGAAGAGGATGGTTTTGATTTGGGCCTGATAGAAGCTTCATTCAGAAACCCTGATGAATTTGAAAAACAAATAAGCCGGGTGCGGAGCACTTTTAATGGATACCCATGTTTGGATGTAAAGGAAAAGCAGAAAGATGGTTCGATTGTTCAGGCAAAATACATCATTAAAGGGCCGCATTATTATGTGATTGCCGCAAAGACAAAAAATAAAAGAGCTGATTTTTCATCTTTTTTTAAGTCATTTAGTTTAACGCCTTTCAAATATAAATCGGCAACAAACTATGTGGATACCTTTATGCATTTTGCTGTGCAAACGCCTGTGGCTCCTCAAATAGATGAAGATATACGGGCCATTGCCGAAAGCGCAGCCATCGCGGCGGCCAGCGGAAATAATTATTCGGGCTATATTAGTTTTTGGCCAAAAATAAAAAACGGCTTGTTTAAAAGTGAAGCTACTGGTGAGTTGATTGGAGTGAGTGTTCAAGAGTATCCAAAATATTATTATATAAAAGATACAAGCAAACTTTGGATTGATAATATCAACGATTATTACGACAAATCGGACTTAATGTTATACAAGACCGATTCACTGAAATTACCAGGTGGCACTAAGGCTTACCGGTTTCATTTGAGAGATACGGGTTCGTCGAGAACGATTACCCGCATGGCCATGCTTAGGGATAATTACAGTTTTAGTATGGTTACCATGGGCGATACGCTATCGGCCGAGAGTAGCTTTGTAAGTTCGTTTTACAACAGTTTTAATCCCGAAGGGAAAAAATTGGGAAGAGATATTTATGAAAATAAACTGAGCGAATTTTTTACCGACCTGTTTAGTAAAGACAGTGCAACGCAGAAAAAAGCACAACAATCTATTTCCAGTATTTACTATGGTGAAAATGGCGTGCAGCAAATTGAAGCTGCCATCAATCGATTAAATTTAAGCGACAAGGAATACTTTAGTAGTAAGAGCAAATTAATTGCAGAGTTGGGGTTTATTAAAGATTCAACAAAACCTGCTGTGGTTAAGCTTCTTAAAAAAATATTTGAGCAAACTGCCGATACCAGTATTTTTCAGAACGAAGTGTATAAAGCACTATCCAGGCATAAAACAAAGGCGGCTTACCATCTTTTTAAAGAATTGATACTGCAAGACCCACCCATTTTTGCCGATAATTATGAATACAGCGGTTTATTTCGCAATCTGGATGACTCGCAGTTACTGGCAAAGGAACTATTCCCTGAACTGTTACAACTAGTAACATTGAGCGATTACAAAGACAATGTTTTATCGTTGTTGGTAACACTAGTGGATAGTAATTTGATTAAAGGAGCGGACTACGTAGATTATTTTACTAAAATTTATTTTGATGCCAAAGTGGAACTAAAAAGGCAACAAATAAAAGACGAAAGAATAATGGAAAAGGAAATGTTGAAAGATGATAAAGAGCAAAGCGGGGTTTTTGTTTCTACGTCTACTTACAACAGAAGAGGTAAAGGCAATTTGGATGACTACAGTGTTTTGCTGATGCCTTTTTATGAGAAAAATAAATCGGTGCAACTTTTTTTTGAGAGGTTATTGCAGTCTAGAGAGGCTGCTGTAAGAATGACGGCCGCTATTTTAATGTTGCGCAATAATCACCCGATTGCCGATAGTGTTTTATTGAACCTTGCTGCCGAAGACCGTTACAGGAGCGGGCTTTACACCAGATTGAAAAAAGCAAACAGGCTGGATGCTTTTCCTGCTAAGTATAAAAATCAAGCAGATATGGCACGTAGTTTTTTAGTGGCCGACAAAAGTTATAACAAGATAGATTCTATCATCTTTATTAAAAAACTACCAGCCGCCTACCTCGATAAAAAAGGTGTAGTTTATTGTTACAAGTACCGGATTAAAAAAGAAGATGATTGGAAGATGGGTATGAGTGGCTTGCAACCTGCCGACGAAAAGCAAATTGCCACAGAAGATAAATTAACCACCATGACAGAAAAGAAGATTAAAATAACTGAACCCTTAGATGAGCAGTTTGAGAATC
>JBKJPN010000032.1:0-10521 GCA_046595125.1 Ferruginibacter sp. | reverse complement strand
TTCTGTTCTTCACTAATTCAAAACATCCCAATAAACCTGTATTTCTAAAATCACCAATCGAAGGATGTTTCGCCATCATCTCTGCAGCTTTTTCTTCCATGTATTTGCCCATAGCGACAGTATTTTCAATCAGTCCATCATCTTCATAAATTTTTAAGGTTGCCAACGCGGCCGCACAACTTACTGGATGAGCTGAATAGGTTAATCCAATTGCTAAAACATTATCATCATACTTAGCGGCAATCTTATCCGTTACCATCAAACAACCGAATGGAAGATAACCGCAGGTTAATCCCTTGGCCATGCAGATCATATCCGGAATAATATCATGATTTTGAAAGCCAAACCACTGGCCGGTTCTTCCGAAGCCACTCATCACTTCATCCATAATTAATAAGATGCCATGCTCATCACACATTTTTCGAACTGCTTTTAAATAGCCCTTTGGATATTGTAAACAACCCGATGAACCCGATTCTCCTTCCAGAATAATAGCTGCAATGTTATTTGGGCTCTCATAAGCAATCATCCTTTCTAATTGAGCAACTGATTCTTTCAACAAATTTTCTTCGCCATACTCCCAACGATATAAATATGGAAGATCAAAATGTTTGAAGTTTGGTGCCTGTTGCGAATCAACAGCCAAACGCCGAGGATCGCCACTGGCCGATATAGCACCAATGGATGCGCCATGATAAGATTGATAGCGGCTTAATATTTTATGACGGCCGGTATAAAGCCGTGCAAGCTTTATGGCATTTTCCATTGATGTTGCTCCACATAATGTAAAGAATGCTTTGTTCAAATCACCCGGACAAATCTCTGCCAGTTTTTTTCCCAACTCACCACGCACTTTGGTAACACAGCTCGGTGTAACATAAGCCACTTCCTGCATTTGCTTAACAACAGCTTCAGTAATTCGTTGATCGCCGTGGCCAATGTTTACATTCATCAACCCTGATGAAAAGTCGATGATTTTTTTATCATCATAATCATATAAATAAACACCCTCGGCATGTTTTACCGCAATGGGTGAAGTCCCTTTTTGTTTGCTCCAGGAGAATAAAGTGTAGTCCTGATTATTTTGAATGATCTCAGTTGTTTCGGACAATGTTTTTGTACTCATAAATCGTTTTTATTGTTACTAGCTTAAGTTTTTTATAGCGTCATCGTTGCGAACTTTGTACTGTTATCTCTTTTCTTTTATTTTGCGATGCGGTCACATTTTGTGACCGCATGTTAGTAGTTGGAACTTCGTATGTGGTCACAAATTGTGACCGCAAACCTTCCCATTCTTCCACTGTTAGCCTAAACATAAAATCTTTTGGGAAACGTTTATTGTTTCTCTTTACTGCCTGATTTAAAGCCTTGGTTGGAACCTCGTATAGAACAGACAGATCAAAGTCCAGTATAATCCTTTCCCCTCTTACTTCATAAATCCTGTTCTGAATACTTTTAATAATCTTCATTTTAATTATTTTTCAAGGTCGCAATTTGTTTCCTTAAAGTATTTCATATCATGACATCCAATTAACGCCAGCCTCTGCATTCCATTTAGTCGTACTCTTCTTCAATTTCGTCCAAAACTCAATTGAACTTTTGCCTGTGATATCTCCCACACCAAACTTACTTTCATTCCAGCCTCCAAACGAGAATGGTTCACGGGGAACTGGCACGCCCACATTCACGCCAATCATACCGGCACTTGCATGGTCAATGATATAACGGGCCATGCCGCCATTTTGCGTAAACACTGATGCAGCATTACCATAGGGATTTGCATTTTCAATGGCCAGTGCTTCATCAACGGTATTGGTACGCATGATGGAAATTACCGGGCCAAATATTTCTTCTTTGGCAACACTCATTTCTGGCGTTACAAAATCAATAACTGTTGGACCAACATAAGTACCATTTTCTTTACCGTTAACTTTTGGATTACGTCCATCCACTAAAATTTTTGCACCATCTCTTTCTGCCTCGCCGATATATCTTTCGATTCTTTCTTTGCTTTCTTTATTGATAACTGCTCCAAGATTTTCTCCGGGAACAATCTTTCTTGCTTCTTCACAAATTTTGTCAATGATGGCATCAACATTACCAACGCCAATCATAGCACTGGCAGCCATACAACGCTGTCCTGCACAGCCGCTCATGCTGGCAGCCACATTTTGTGCAGTCATACCAGGGATAGCATCAGGCAACACCATCAAGTGATTTTTTGCACCACCCAAAGCCAAACATCTTTTATAATTTGCCGTTGCCCTTTGATAAACTATCTTGGCAACTTTTGTAGAACCTACAAAAGAAATCGCTTCAATACCGGGATGATCACAAATAGCTTCTACAATTTCAACATCACCATGTACAATGTTAAAAACTCCATCTGGTAATCCTGCTTCTTTTAATAATTCAGCGAGTCTTCCGCAACTCAAAGGCACTTTCTCCGACGGCTTCATGATCATGCAGTTTCCTAACGCAATCGCATTGGGCAATGTCCAATTGGGAACCATTGATGGAAAATTAAACGGCACAATAGAAGCAACAACACCCAGCGGTACATGTTCGGTACGGCATTCAACCCCTCTGCTTACTTCAAGTATCTCGCCGGTTACCAATTGGGGTAAAGAAGTTGCAAATTCCGTCAACTCAATTGATTTCTCAATTTCAGCAACTGATTCTCCGTATGTTTTACCATTTTCTTCGCTGCACAATTCGGCCAGTTCTTTCAAATGTTTTTCCAGCAACGTTTTGTATCGAAAGAATACCTGTACTCTTTCTTTGATTGGCGTTTTACTCCAAGATGGAAAAGCTGCTTTGGCTGCTTTAACAGCATCAGCCAAATCTTTTGAGGAAGACATTGGAACTGCAGAAAGCAGGTTTCCGTCAATAGGAGAAATCACTTCCATCACTTTATTTGTAGAAGCATTAACAAATTGTCCGTTGATATAATTCTGAATTTTTGCGTATTTCATATTTTTCTTTAATTACAATTATTTTATTTTTTGTGCTAAAAATTAAAAATACTGTATTTTTAGTAACAATAACAATATTATTTGCATTTTTATAAGCTAAAATTACAGTATGGCTAACAATGGCAATCATCAACTGGATAAACTTGATTTTGAAATCCTGTCTTTTTTGCAACAGGACGGCAGAATGTCATTTACAGTGATTGCGGAAAAACTGAATGTATCAGTTGGTACGGTAAGAACAAGATTAAATAACCTCATCGAAGAAGGAACTGTCAGTATTATTGGCAGGGTTGATCCGGACAAAGTTGGATTCAGATGCTATGCCCATATTGCGGTTTTTGTAAGACCCGCCACACTAAAGGAAAAGGTCGCACAAACTATTTCCAAACTGCCTGAGGTAAGTTTCTTAGCTATGACTTCGGGTGATTACGACCTGGAAGTAGATGTGATGTGTCGGGATAATAACCACCTAGTTGATTTTGTAAATAATATCAGCAAGATTGAAGGCGTTTATCAAACCAAAACAACCATCTACTTTAAAGTATATAAATACGCCCAGCCTGATTTGAATTTGCTGAAATAAGAGAAACCAAGAGTCTCTGATAGCATTGAGACAGGATGTTGGCTGTACTTTACATATGGACGAATATCCCCGATATTGACCTGCCAATTTATATCTTGATCTCTTACCACTTCAACTAATTAAGCCTGTTTGAAGTCCATAGACATTGCAGAGCAGATTCTTAAGATGATCGAAATAGCTGATTTTATTTTGATTTATGTGCTTCCATATCAATCTCAATCAACTGCCCTTCTACAGCCAGTCCTTTTACTTCCAGCCAGGTGCCGGTTGGGAATTGTTTTTTATAAATAGTATTACGAAGCCCCGATATTTTGATGAACTCCGCCATGTTGGTGGTATAAATATTTTCTGCTACTACATCATCAACAGTGTAACCATAATGCTGCAATATTTTTTCCAGGTCGCTATAACAATTTTCCATTTGCTGTTCCATATTTCCGGGGGCTACTATCATTCCGGAATCGTTCATACTTACTGCGCCGGAAATTTTAAGGTCATCGCCAATCTTTACAGCATGGGTATAACCATACTCTTTTTCGAGCTTCGGACGCAGGTTAAAATACTCAGGCGCTACGCTGGCCGTTGCAGCTGTAGATTTTGCTGTGTTTGCATTGTTGCAACCAACAATTAATAATGAAGTCACAAAAAGATTTGTTGCTAATAAAAAAATCTTTGCCATAGGTTGTAAACTTTAATTTGAAGAGTGGTTTGTTTAAAAAAAATCCTCAAGGAGCACTAAACCCCTTGAGGATTTTAATTAACTTTTTTTTATTTAGAACTTAAATCAGCACGCATAAAAAGTAATTCACTCCAGTTTTCATCAATATATGCTGCTGCATCTTTAAGGTATTGTGCATAAGAGCCTTCTCCATTTACAGATTCGTATGTTTCTTTAAATGGTTTACGAAAACCTGGTGCCCTTTCTTTTAAACCCTGCTTATACCTGGTTACTATTGTAAACTGAGCAGGCCCAGAAGAACTAGCTGCATAAACTGCAACCGTTACACCGGCAGCAGCCCATGTTTTTTTCAATTTTTTTATCATACCCACTACATCATCGCTGTGGCCAATTTTTGGATAAACATGGCTAATGTTGATTTTATCAGAAAAATCACCCAATGCCACTGTACTTAAAGAATCCTGGTAAACAGAATAGCCGGTTGATCCCCTTTCTGTTAAATAAATTGCTACATTCTTGTTCCAATCAAGGTTATGATCGTTGCCTAAATTACCCCTTACATCTTCCGCCTCCCAGCTTGTTGGTCCTTCGGTAATATGATACCCTCCGGCATCCGGTCCGGATTGAATGTCGAACACCCGCCAAAAGGCATTACCTGTGTGGTACTTTTGAGCATGGGCAGCAATGGCTTTTTCAAACTCAAGCACTTTATCCACCTTTGGAAATACCCGATTGGTGGAAATTAAATTTTTGGTTTGGCTTATGCCTGCAAAAGGAATAAGCATACAAAAAAGAAAAAACATCTTTGTTTTAAAACGGAGATTGTTGTTCATTGTAAATTGATTTATTGGTTAAAAAGAATAGTTTGATTGTTTGTTCATTACTGTTTGCAGCGGCTACGGGTGATAGTGTAAAATTCTACCAAACAACAGTTTTTAGTGAGTACAAATCAACCATTATACTGTACATTCTGCCCTATTAACCGGACAAATTGTGCAACAGCAGGATTAATTCATCATTTTTACAGACAGTGGTTTAATTTATTTTACTCCATGCTTAAAAAGTGAGACTTACGATTATCTTTATAAGCAAATGCATAAACCCTTCATCAGCATAAAGGCACTCCTTACATTTTCCATGATTGGGTGGTTACTGGTTACTTCTGCACAAACCCCTCCTGCTTACGAATCCATTTCTACTGCTCAGGGGTTATCGCAGGGAATGGTATTTGATCTTTTACAGGATACCGAAGGATTTATTTGGGTGGCTACTAAAAACGGATTAAACCGTTATGATGGGTATAGCTTTAAAGTTTTTGCAAACGATCCTTACAATGCAAATTCCCTCAGCAGCAATACTGTTGTAAAACTTATTGAAGATTCAAAAGGCCGGATATGGGTCGGCACAGAAAATGCCGGGCTAAATATCTATGATAAGAAAAGTGGAAAATTTTACCGCATCACACATAATAATTCAAATCCGGCCAGCCTTTCGGGTAATGGAATACGGTCTATTATGGAAATGCCCGATGGCAGGATACTGGTAGCCACAGATGTTGCCGGTTTAAATATCATCGAACTTAACAATACCTTTTTTGAAAAGAACACTGCATCGGTTATTATCAGGCTAAGTTTGCCTGGCAATACACAGGTTTACGGCATGGGGAAAGATAAGAACGGCATTATCTGGATTGGCGGCATGGAAGGATCTGTGTACAGGTTTGATCCATCTAAGAATGGTTTTATTAAATTAAAGAACGGCAGCCTGTTCAATAATGGCTATCTAAACCGCGATGGAAGTAAATTGATAAACAGTAACCTGCTGCTTGCTGATGGTAAAGATATTTACCCTTTGTTTGATATCAACAAAACAGCAGCGGGCAATATCATCTTTAAACCAAGGGAGCAACTATGGGAAAATCATCACCGGGAGGAATATTTTTATAATGCTTATAACTGGGAACCTAGTAAAGCCGTAAAATGGGATCATCCATTACCTGTAACCACTACAAGATTATGTTATCCTTTCATCATCGACCGGTCTGGGGTACTCTGGTCTGGCTCGGTGGGATATGGGCTCCGGAAATACAATTCAGCAGGCAACAGGTTTAAAACATGGACTGGTATTCCAGGAGCTAGTGTAAAGTGGATCATTCCTGTTAAAGCGGATGATATTTTTTTAGGGGATTTTGCCTATGGTTGGAGTAGGTTAATCAATGATTCGATCAAAAAAAATGCATTCGGCAATATTCCCGGTATCACAGAGGTAGATAATTTCATCATATCCAAATCGGGCGATTACTGGATAAAGAGTGATAACAAAGGATATTTTAAATTCAATCCGGTTTCCGGCAAACTGATATCATACCCTCAGATAAACGACGATAAAAGTATTGGTGCAAAACAACCCATGCTTGAAGACAGTAAAGGCAATATCTGGCTTGCAGGACTTGCAGGTAAATTCACCCGCATCAATACTGCTACAGGCATTATAGACAGCTTTACCATTAACAATATGGCTGCCAAACCAATACCGCCCAAATCAATCTGTACTGCATTGTATGAAGATAAACAGGGAGTATGCTGGATTGGCACTCCTGAAGGTTTTGTGCAGGTTATTTTCAGTAACAGCCAAAAATCATCACCGCAAATAAAATGGTTTTACAATAACAGCAGCAACCGAAATTCGCTCAACTATAATCACGTTTCCTGTTTTTTAGATGACCCATCTGCTCCCAATAAATATTTATGGATTTCAACCAAAGGCGGCGGACTGAACAGGCTGGATAAAACCACAGGCGATTTTTTTCACCTCACCACAAAAGATGGTTTACCAGATGATGTGGTGTATGGTATTTTACCCGATGATGCAGGTAATATATGGGGCAGTACCAACAAGGGGATTTTTTGCCTCACTTCAACAAAAAATAACAGCAACAACTGGGTATTTCACAATTTTACCAAAGCAAATGGTTTGCAGGATGATGAATTTAATACCGGCTCCTACGCTAAATTACCAAATGGAAATCTTGCTTTTGGCGGGGTGAACGGGCTGAATATTTTTGACCCAAAAGAAATACTGGTGCCGGGTTTTATTCCCAATGTTTTTATCACTGATATCCTCATCAATAATCAATCCATTTCACCGGATGACAATACAGGCGTTCTGAAAAACACTGTTGAGCAATCAAAAGAAATTACACTTACCCATTTACAGGATATTCTTACGCTTGAATTTTCATCGCTTGACCTTACTGCTTCTGCTCAAAATAAATACCGTTATCAATTGGTTGGTGTAGATAAGGATTGGGTTGAATCTGGTACCCGCCGCACGGCAACCTACTTACACTTACAGGCAGGAGAATATATTTTTAAAGTACAGGGCAGCAATAGCCAGGGCATCTGGAGCGATAAAATTGCCAAACTGCAAATCATAATATTGCCACCATGGTGGCGCAGTTGGTGGGCTTACATTATTTACATTGCACTGCTGTGCTTTGGCATCAGGGCTTATTTTAAATTCACAGTAAACCGGGCCAAACTTAAATCGCAATTAAATTTTGAACAACTGGAAGCCAAAAGGGTAAAGGAATTAGACTCGGTAAAAACACAGTTGTATACCAATATCACCCACGAATTCAGAACCCCGTTAACCGTTATACTGGGTATGGCACAGCAGGTTAAAAACAATCCGCCTCAGCATTTGGATAATGGAATAGACATGATCATACGAAACGGGCAAAGCCTGCTGAACCTGGTAAATGAAATGCTTGATCTGTCGAAACTGGAAACCGGTAAAATGATATTGCAACCGGTGAATGGCGATATCATTAATTTTCTCAGGTACATTGTAGAGTCATTTCATTCGCTGGCCGAAAGCCAGAAAAAGCAATTGCATTTTCTGGCCGGGATGGATGCACTATACGTGTCATACGATCCCGAAAAGCTGAGACAGATCATTGCAAATCTTTTATCAAATGCTTTAAAATTCACTCCACAAAAAGGAAATATCTACATTACCGTAAGCGAAAACGACCAGTTGCATGAAGCAGGTAAATCAACTTTGATTATTAAAGTAAAAGATACCGGTATCGGTATTCCTGAAGGCCAGCTGGAACATATTTTTGAAAGGTTTTATCAATTAGATAACAGCCATACCCGCAAAACAGAAGGAACCGGTATTGGACTGGCACTCACCAAAGAACTGGTTAAATTAATGGAAGGAGATATTGCGGTTAAAAGCCCGCCAACAGGCGCTAACAGAGGAACAGAATTTACAGTAACACTCCCCTTAATAAACACGCCTGCAGCAGAAAATATTATTTACCCGGATATAAAAGACGACGTATCAAAACAAATAAATACAGCTTCTTTCAATAGCCTGAATACGGAAGAAGAAAAACAGGTAAAAGAAAAACCGCTGATTCTTTTGGTAGAAGACAACGCGGATGTGGTAGCATACACCGCATCCTGCCTGCCCGACTACCGCCTTGCAGTTGGTCAGGATGGAAGAGAAGGTTTTGAAATAGCTTCAGAAATAATTCCCGACCTGATTATTACGGATGTGATGATGCCATTTGTGGATGGGTTTGAATTATGCAGGCAATTGCGAAACCATGAGCATACCAGCCATATACCCATCATCATGCTTACTGCCAAAGCAGATATAGAAAGTAAAATGGAAGGGCTGGAAAAAGGTGCTGATGCATATCTTGAAAAGCCATTCAACCGGGAAGAGTTATTGTTACGGATAAAAAAACTATTGGAACTAAGAAAAAATCTGCAACAGTTTTATTTGAAAAAAGCAGGTCTTAATAATAATTCGGCAGCAATAGAAAATGTTTTGCCCGCTGAAGAAATGATCAGTGAAAATAAAATAGAAGACGAGTTTGTAAAAAGAGTAAGGGAAGCTGTTGAAATAAATTTATCAGATACTGGCTTTACGGTTGAGCAATTGTGTAAAATGGTTTTCATGAGTCATTCTCAGTTGCACCGCAAGCTGGATGCTTTAACCGGATGCTCTCCCAATAAATTTATCCGGATCATCCGCTTAAATAAAGCAAAAGAGTTGATGAAGCATACTGCAGGCAGTATTGCTTCCATCGCCCTGGATTGTGGTTATAACGACCCAGGTTACTTTGCCAGAGTATTTAAGCAGGAGTACGGAGTAACACCGCAGGACTGGCGGAGCCATAATTAAAATATACTGCCTAGGAGTAAAACAAAAATGCCTTCCCATATAAAAGGAAGGCAATTTAATGTCTGTCGGGATGGCTACCGCTAGTTCGAACCCTATTTTGGAGGATTTAGCAATAATTTTAGCTTACTGAGGATTTGTCACAAACAAGTTCTCGCTTAAAATCTCATATAACTCTACAATTAGTTAAGTTATGTTCTATACCTTGAAGAGATATCTTTTCCTCTTGTCTGTAGTTAGCACTGACTTCCTATTTTGCCTTTTTCTGCAATATTCGCAATTCTGCTTTCTCCAATGATGAAATATCTGACTTAGCGAGATTTATACGCCAAATGTTTACACACCCACGTACGGCTGCTTGTAGCGCTAACCTTGCTTACTATAGAGTTTAAACTCTTCTGACTTTGAAAAGGCCATGACATGGTCGAACCCAATCTTAGTCACAAGTTCACTAAAACAATTTCAATTGAGGATTTGCAACCTTAAACATTGGATAAAATACGCCAATAATCACAAAGGGATTGAGTGCTCGTCGCCTATGCCATTCAGCAGTTGTCCCGAGAAATAGATAAACATCTTTTGTCCTGGCTAAATCATCAAAATACTTTTGCTTTACCTTTTGTAATGCAATAGTTTCATCACCCTCAGCTGCCTTTAGACAATTCCAATATAAAGCACCAATTTCCCAATCTTCTATCATCATCTTTGATTCCTTACCTGCAGCATCAATGAAATGATACTTAAATTTATATGGGACTTTGCGTATTGGAATTCTTGGGACTAAATTTTCCTGGTTATGGGATGTAAAAAGGTCAATTTGCTTCAATTGCTCGATCCATTCTTTTTTCCATTCGGGGTCATCATTCTCAATAATGAAATCAATAATCTTTGTTGGTTTAAATGTTGCCAAAGATTTATTAGTCGGTTCTTTTGACAGAGCAACCAAATCATCCATTTTGTAGAATACTTCTTTTAAACAAATATTTTTTCTTTCTTCCCATTCATATTTGGTACCAATTTCTCCAACATTTTTTTTATCTGATAAATCGGGATAAACCGGAGAGTGACTTTCAGGTCGAAAATCAAAC
>JBKJPN010000066.1:0-7604 GCA_046595125.1 Ferruginibacter sp. | reverse complement strand
AAACCCTACGAAGGCGACCTCATTTATGGTAATTTCAGCAGTATGGGTACAAGAGATATGTATAACTATTCTGGAAGATTTGTGTTTTCCGGCACAATAACCGACTATTGGTTAAGTTACAATGAAGCTTTGGATGCACTTGACTACTATTGCCCATATTATGGCAAAGGCGGAGAAAAAAGAGTTTTCAAAGAATCTAGTAAAATCAAGAAAAAATAAACACTGATTACTAATGACAAGGCCACTACTTTTTTGTAGTGGCCTTTATTATTTGCATTTCAGGATTCCGCGAATCCTATTTAGTAAAAAAATCTTTTCCAGCTCTTCTGCAATACAAGCAAAGTTTTAGTTAAGTTGCATAGCAAATTCACAAACTGCTTTGAAGAAATCTTTTATTTGTATTGATGCCCACACCTGCGGAAACCCCGTCCGTCTGATAAAGGAAGGCGGCCCAGAAGACATTGGAAACAATATGAGTGAAAAGCGCCAGCATTTTTTAAAAGAATTCGACTGGATAAGAAAAGGATTAATGTTTGAACCTCGTGGCCACGATATGATGAGTGGCAGTATATTATACCCACCGCATAATCCAGAAAACGACGTGGCAGTTTTATTTATTGAAACAAGTGGCTGCCTGCCTATGTGTGGACATGGAACCATCGGTACCATTACTATTGCCATTGAAGAAAGATTGATAAAACCGAAAATACCTGGTATTGTGAAGATGGAAGCACCAGCCGGATTAGTTTCGATTTCATACAAAGAAGAAGCTGGAAAAGTAAAGTCTGTTAAACTCACTAACGTTCCCTCCTATTTAGCCGAAACTGAATTAACTGTTACCTGTCCTGATTTGGGTGAATTGGTAGTAGATGTTTCTTACGGTGGAAATTTTTATGCTATTGTGGATGTTCAGAAAAATTTTAAAGGACTTGAACATTATACTGCTGATAAACTCATCAGCTGGTCAAGAGAACTCCGAAAAAACATTAATGATAAATATGAATTTGTGCATCCCGAAAATGAAACAATAAAAGGCTGTAGTCATATTTTATGGACTGGTGCGATACTTGATAAAACATCAACAGCCCGCAACGCAGTTTTTTACGGCGACAAAGCCATTGACCGCAGCCCTTGCGGCACAGGCACTTCGGCACGTATGGCGCAATGGTATGCTAAAGATTTGTTGAAGAAGGGAGATGAGTTTATTCATGAGAGTATCATCGGTAGTAAATTTATTGGAAGGATAGAAGAAGAATTAACCGTGGCAGGAAAACCCGCAATACGACCAAGTATAGAAGGTTGGGCAAGAATTTATGGCTACAATAAGATTACGATTGATGATGAGGATGACCCGTATGCGTTTGGGTTTCAAGTGTTGTAGGAAGGAACGCTGATGACACTGATTGAAAACGATTAACAGAGATTTGATTCTAACAGATAAGCACAATAAAATGAAAATTGTAGTAGTTGGCGGAGGTATAATTGGGTTGAGTTGTGCTTATTATTTACAGAAGGAAGGTCATCATATTGTAGTTATCGACGATACAGACATGACCGACGGTGCTTCCTATGGTAATGCAGGCCACATTGTTCCATCACATTTTGTTCCATTGGCATCACCGGGAATTGTTGCTCAAGGCATGCGCTGGATGCTGAATTCCTCAAGTCCGTTTTACATAAAACCAAGGCTGGACATAGATTTGATTCGCTGGGGATTTAATTTTTGGCGCAAATCCGGTGTAAAAACTATGCAGGAAAATATTCCACATATCCACCAACTTTTAATGCGCAGCAGGAATTTATTTGAGGATATAAAAAATGAATTAGGCAATAATTTTTTCATGACAGAAAAAGGGATCCTCATTGTTTATAAAACTGCTGAAAGCGAAAAGCATGAAAAGCAACTGGCAATGCAGGCCGAAACACTGGGCATGCATCCACAAATATTAACAGCCAGCCAAGTGCAAGAACTGGAATCTTCTACAACTATCGACGTAATTGGCGGGGTTCTGTATAAAGAAGATGCTCATGTTCATCCGGGATTGTTTACAACTGCATTAAAAAATTATCTTATCAACAAAGGCGTCAAAATAATAGCAGAGAGTGCAGTGACTGATTTTGAAACCTCGGGAAACAATATAAAAGCTGTCATCACTGATAATGAAAAAATTTCGGCTGATGAATTTGTGTTGGCAAACGGCGCATGGCTTCCTGTACTTTCAAAAAAACTGGGTATACATATTTTAATGCAGGCAGGAAAAGGCTATAGTATCACGTATAAAGATTATCAACCCAATTTACAATACCCCGCCATATTGGTAGACCACAGAGTGGTAACAACACCGGTTGGTAATGACCTTCGATTGGCTGGCACTATGGAAATAAATACCCCCGGCTCTCCCATGATGCATAAAAGAGTAAAGGCCATTGTGGATTCGGTAAAAAAATATTACCCCGACCTGAAGCTCCCATATCCAGAACAACAACAAGCCTGGAGCGGACTTCGGCCACTTAGTCCCGATGGTCTTCCATACATTGGGCGACATTCAAAATACACAAACTTGGTTATTGCCGGCGGCCACGCCATGCTGGGACTTTCGCTTGCCACTGGCACAGGAAAACTGGTGAAAGAAATTATTCAGCATGAAATACTATGCATGCCCATCTCCGCATTTAATGTAGAGAGATTTGGGTGATCCAAAATTGACTTCAACTCAATTAATGTATTAAATTGCTATCGGTTTATAAATCAACAAACAGAAAATGAAAGTATCCATCATTGGCGGCGGCGTAATAGGTTTATGCAGTGCGTATTTTTTACAGAAAGAAGGTTACGAAGTTACCATCATAGAACGCGGCGATATTTCGGACGGCTGTTCATTTGGGAATATGGGTTTTATTTCGCCGAGTCATTTTATTCCGCTGGCCAATCCGGGAATAATTTCCCAGGGATTGAAATGGATGTTGAGTTCAACCTCGCCTTTTTATATCAAACCAAGGTTGAATCTTGATCTCATTCAATGGGGATATTATTTTTGGAAAAGTGCAACTCATAAAAAAGTAAATCAGAATTCGCAACCACTGCATGAAATACTACAACTCAGCCGCAGGCTGATTGAAACGTTGAGAGATGACGTGGGCAATGTTTTTGAAATGCAGGAAAAGGGTTGCCTGATGATGTGTAAAAAACAAAAAACACTGGATCATGAATTTGTAATTGCAGACGCAGGTGAAATGTTTGGATTAAAAGTGGAGCGACTGGACAGAGCCGGCGTGCAAGCGTTGGAACCCAATGTGGAAGTGAATGTTGCTGGTGCTGTACTTTTTAAAGATGATTGTCATTTTAATCCGGCTAAGCTGATGACTGCCTTGCATAGGTATCTGCAGAAAAACGACGTTAAATTCCAACTGAACACAATTGTTACAGGCTTTGAAAAAACAAACAATAAAATTTCTTCCATTATCACCGACAAAGGAAAATTTGGTTGTGATGAAATAGTTGTTTCAACAGGTTCCTGGATGCCGGAGCTTGCAAAGATGATGGGCATTAAATTATTATTACAACCAGGAAAAGGTTATAGTCATACCTACCAACATGTAGAAAATAATTTACAATACCCCGCTATACTTGTTGACAGAAGGTGTGCCATCTCTCCGTGGGGTCACCAGCTCCGCATTGGCGGTACTATGGAATTGAGCGGCATCAACGATAACATTCTTGTAAAACGCATGCATGGCATTTTCAATTCCGCAAAAGATTATTATCCCGGATTAAAAATTGACTTCCCTCCCGAAGATAAAATATGGAGTGGCCTGCGACCTGTTACACCCGACGGATTGCCGTTTATCGGTAGGCATCCATCACTTAATAATGTTGTTTTTGCAGGCGGCCATGCGATGCTCGGCCTTTCATTAACCACCGGCACAGGTAAACTGGTAAAAGAAATTATCAACCAGAATGAACTGAGTATATCAATTGATGCGTTCAGGATTAATCGGTTTGGCTAAAACCAAATCGCTTGCAATCTGCCACTGCAAGAGCTTTCAGCTGGCACTATTTATTTTAACCGGATTTTAATCCGTTTAACTTTTATCCCCCTTTAGTTTTTCGTAGCTTTGCGCCTTCTCAGAACAACAAACGGCTTTGATATAACGGTTCGTTTACAAGGGTTTGTTCACAGAATTATGGAATAATTTTCTCATTGAGTTTTCTGCGACAGCAATATAAATCGCCCACTTAACTAAATAATAAATATTATAATGGAAACAATAATTATAGATCAACAAAGTAGCAAGCCTCATGTTTTTAGTAATGACGACATTGCTTCGTTTTTATTTCAACACCTTGATCAGTTCGGCGATAAAAAAGAATTGATTTTAAAATGCTTAGATTATGTTTTTAATCCTGAGCGTGGCGGGTTTGTTGTTGTGGCACATGAAGACGGAAAGATTGGCGGCGCTGTAATTATTAATGAGACCGGCATGAGTGGTTATATTCCCGAAAATATTTTGGTGTACATCGCTGTGGATAAAGCACATCGTGGAAAAGGGTTGGGCAAAAGCCTGATGCAAAAAACGATGGAAAGGGCAACAGACAGTATAGCATTACACGTTGAAGCAGATAATCCTGCAAAATTTTTGTACGAAAAACTCGGCTTTACCAATAAATATTTAGAAATGCGTTTGCAAAGATAAAAATGGAAACAACAGCACAACATCTTATTCACCTGCGGCAATTGCTGCACACTTATCCCGAAGTTTCGGGTGATGAGAAGAAAACTGCTGCCTATATCTATGGTTTTTTAAAGAAATTAAACCCTGATAATCTTGTAAACAAAATTGGGGGCGAAGGATTACTTGCTTTATTTGATTCAGGAAAACCTGGGCCTGTCTTACTTTTCAGGGCTGATATGGATGCATTGCCCATACAGGAAGAAAATGATTTCCCACATAAGTCAGTGCATGAAGGCGTATCGCATAAGTGCGGCCATGATGGGCATACAACTATTCTTTGCGGATTAGCAGAAAAACTTTCGGAACAAAAACCGGCTACAGGAAAAGTTTACTTATTGTTTCAGCCTGCAGAAGAAACTGGCGAAGGCGCAGCAAGGGTTGTCATTGACCCGCAATTCAACTTAAAGCCAGATTACGTTTTTGCATTACACAACCTGCCTGGATATGAAGCTGGAAATATTGTGGTGAAAGATGGATTATTTTCTGCTGCAGTAAACAGTGTCATCATCAAACTAAAAGGAAAAACAGCACATGCGGCAGAGCCTGAATTTGGTTTTAATCCTGCTAAAGCAATCAGTGAAATAATTAAAGTGGCTGACGAACTGAATCACAATGTTCCTGAAGATGAAAATTTTCAACTGGTTACTCCAGTACATATTAATATGGGCACCACGGCTTACGGCATCTCGGCCGGAGAAGCAGAACTGCATTACACTTTGCGTTGCTGGGATAATGAATGGTTAAGAACACTTGAAGCAACATTAGTTAATCAATCAATAGCAATTGCTCATAAATATAATTTACGGTTTGAGCATGAGTTTACACAATCTTTCTTAGCAAACAACAATGATAAAGCAGCAAATAATGTGGTTAGAGAAGCAGCAAAACAAAACGGATTTATTGTTGAAGAAAAAGCCATCCCCTTTAAATGGGCTGAAGACTTTGGATATTTTACATCAACATATAAAGGCTGTATGTTTGGATTGGGGGCCGGCAACAATCAGCATGCATTACATAATCCCGATTATGATTTTCCCGACAGCATCACGGCAACGGGCGTAAATGTTTTTCACAGTATCACTAAAATTTTATTAAGTAATTAATGTTTGAATCATCGTACATAGAAATAAGTAAATCGGCATTACAAACCAATCTTAAATTTTTAAGAAAGCGCATTGGTCCCCATGCAAAATACTGCAGCGTGATTAAAGGCAATGCTTACGGGCATGGACTGGTTGAGTTTGTAAAACTATCTATGGACTGTGACGTAGATTATTTTGCGGTTTATTCCGCAGACGAAGCATTTAAGATTGTTCAAAATATTAAAAAGCGCCCCGAGATTTATATTATTGGTTTTATAGAGAACGAAGCTGTTGAATGGGCAATCAACGAAGGCATTGAATTTTGTATTTTTGATATGCAGCGTTTGGAAACAGCATTAAAGTATGCAAAGAAATTAAAGAAAAAAGCAAAAATTCATATTGACCTGGAAACCGGTATGAACCGCACCGGCCTTGATGAAAATGGAATTATTGGCGCTGGCGAAATCATCACTAAACATGCAGCACATTTTGATCTGAGAGGCGCCTGCACACATTTTGCTGGTGCCGAGAGCATGGCCAACAATTTCAGGGTGTCACAACAGATTGTCAGTTTTTACAAGTCCATGCAAACTGTTGGAAGAACGGGAATGACACCGGTTTATCAGCATCTGGCATGTTCTGCAGCGGTGATGAATTATCCGGAAACTGTTTCCAATATGGTTCGTGTTGGTATCATGCAATATGGCTTCTGGCCAAATGCCGAAACCTATGTGCGATTTACCGGGGAAGTGGAACGGAACAATAAACATATCGAAAGGATTATCAGCTGGAAAAGCAAAGTGATGAATGTAAAAAAAGTAAAGAAAGGGAGTTTTATCGGCTACGGCACATCGTACTTGGCGCATCATGATATGACGGTGGCAATCATTCCTATTGGCTATTCGCATGGTTACAGCCGCAACCTCAGCAATACGGGCAAGGTGTTGATACATGGTGCCGAAGCGTCCATTACAGGTATTGTAAACATGAATGCCATCACCGTTGATGTATCAAATATTGAAAATGTAAAAAAAGGCGATGAAGTGGTACTCATCGGCACACAAAAAAATAAAACAGTAAGTGTTTTTTCTTTTAGTGAAATGAGTAATATGCTGAATTACGAAATGCTTACCCGTCTGCCGCAGGATATTCCAAGAATAATTGTTGATTAAAAAATAATATGGCTTTTTTAAAATTATATAAAAACAGGTTAAAACACAATTACCAATTTCTTGATAAATTGTTTAGGAAAAATAATATTGAGTGGGGTGTGGTAACTAAAGTACTTTGTGGCGATAAAACGTTCATTCAAGAACTTGCAGAATTAGGTGTCACGCAGATGCATGATACCCGAATCAGCAACTTAAAAACCATAAAAGAAATTGCGCCGGATGTGCAAACGGTGTACATAAAACCCTCGCCAAAAAGAAGTATCCCCAAATTAATCAAATATGCTGATGTAAGTTTTAATACCAATTTTTCTGTTATTAAAATGCTGAGCGACGAAGCCGTAAAACAAAAGAAAAAGCACAAGGTCATCATCATGGTAGAAATGGGCGACCTGCGGGAAGGTGTGATGGGCGAGGATTTGCTGGATTTTTATGGGCAGGTTTTTAAACTACCCAGTATCAATATTGTGGGTATTGGCACCAACCTCAATTGCCTGAACGGCATCATGCCCTCACAGGATAAAATGGTGCAGCTTTCTTTGTATAAACAACTGATTGAAATTAAATTCAACAAAATAATTCCCTGGGTTTCGGGTGGAACAACCGTTGCAGTTCCGAT
>JBKJPN010000231.1:0-17714 GCA_046595125.1 Ferruginibacter sp. | reverse complement strand
ACCGGTTTCACGTTGAATTTCCTGTATCACTTTACCGCCGGGCCCTATCACCGCACCAATGTATTCTTTGTCAATGATGATCTTAACCATACGTGGAGCATGAGGTTTAACCTCTTCTCTTGCGTTAGGCGTACACTCGTACATCGCATCCAAAATATGCATACGGCCTTTTTTAGCTTGCGTTAAAGCCTGGCGCATAACGTCCATGCTTAATCCATCAACTTTAATGTCCATCTGCACACCGCAAATACCATCACGGGTTCCGGTAACTTTAAAATCCATATCACCTAAATGATCTTCATCACCTAAGATATCAGTCAAAATTGCGAAATCATCACCTGTTTTAATTAAACCCATCGCTACACCGCTCACATGCTTTTTTAAAGGCACACCGGCATCCATCAGCGCCAGCGAACCTGCACAAACAGTGGCCATAGAAGATGAACCGTTACTTTCAAGGATATCACTTACCACACGAACGGTATAAGGATAATCACTACCCGGCATCATTTTCTTTAAAGAGCGCATGGCTAAATTACCATGACCAACTTCCCTGCGGCCAACGCCTCTCATCATTTTAACCTCGCCGGTTGAAAATGGCGGGAAATTATAATGCAGGAAGAAATTTGCATAAGTAGAACTATGGGCACTTTCGGCCAATATCTCGTCTAAAGGTGTACCTAAAGTAACTGTTGTAAGTGATTGTGTTTCACCACGAGTGAATAATGCACAACCATGTGGAGTTGGTAACAAATCTGTTTCCATTTCCAATTGACGAACATCTTCTGTTCCACGACCATCCAAACGTTTTCTGTCTTTCAAAATCATCGCCCTTACAACATCATACTGTAAATCGCCATAATAATGACCAATTAAAGCCTTGTCTTCATCGGGTAATTCTTCGCCCAAATGCTCAACTAATTCAACTTTTAATGCTTTATAAGCATCGCTTCTTACATGCTTTGCAGATGCAGATGCAGAAATTTCAAGTACTTTATCTTTTGCAAAAGCTACAATTTTAGCTTCTAACTCTTCGTTGCGGTAAGGCTTGGCATATTCTCTTTTAGATGTAATACCAACAGCAGCTCTCAATTCTTCCTGCGCTTTAACCTGTGCTTTGATAGCCTCATGACCAGCTTCAATTGCTTTAATCAAATCTTCTTCCTGGCACTCGTTACTCTCTCCTTCCACCATCATGATATTTTTATCAGTAGCGGCAATGATGAATTCAAAATCAGACTCAGCCATCTGGCTACGAGTTGGGTTAATGATCATTTCGCCATTAACGCGGCCAACACGTACTTCGGAGATAATTTCCTGAATGGGAATATCTGAAACTGCCAGTGCAGCAGACGCAGCCAAACAAGCCATTGAATCGGGCATAATTTCATCATCAGATGAAATCAACGATACCAATACCTGTACTTCGCACAGATAATCATCCGGAAACAAAGGCCTCAAAGCCCTGTCTATTAATCTTGAAGTAAGGATTTCGTAATCGTTTAAACGGGCTTCTCTTTTAAAGAAAGATCCTGGTATACGACCTGCAGAACCAAATTTTTCCTGATAATCTACTGATAACGGGAAAAATCCTTGTCCGGGCTTTGCTTCTTTGTTAGCAACAACGGTTGCCAGTAAAATGCAATTACCCTGACGAACGGTTACTGAACCGTCGGCTTGGCGAGCCATTTTACCAGTTTCGATGGTAACCATGCGGCCGCCACCTATATCGAACGTAACTGATTTTGGGTTTAATAAAGACATATTTTGATTTATGATTTGGGATTGTAGATTGCAGATTTTCTGCTTTACCTTCCCGATGATTAAATACTGTAAAAAGAACAATTCCCAACCAGATAAAACAGTTGGGAATCATTTATTACATAGTTGGAATAGTTTATTTACGTAAACCTAATTTCTCAATCAGGGCTCTGTAACCGGTAAGGTCGTGCTTGCTGAGGTAAGTTAACAAGCGCTTGCGCTGTCCTACCATCATCATCAGGCCTCTCTGCGAAGAGAAATCTTTTCTGTTAGTTTTCAGGTGGTTTGAAATGTGGTTGATACGCAATGTTAAAATAGCGATCTGGCCTTCAATAGACCCTGTGTTGGTAGCTTTTGCACCAAAAGTTGTGAAAATGTCTGCTTTTTTTTCGATTGTTAAATACGGCATCTTTGTTTTTTTAATAACTCTTTGTTATGTTTCTTTTTAAATTGGTTGCAAAAGTACATAGAAATATTGATTTTAAGACGGCAGATTGAGTATTTTTTTGCAATATTGCTCCAGTATTCACATAAAAATTGCCATTGTTAATAAAAGAACAGTAATTCGCTCATTATCAATTAACCAAAAGCCTTTGAAAAGGATTGTTTTTACAGTAACCAACGATTTAAATTACGATCAGCGGATGATTCGTATCTGTAGTTCATTGGATGCTGCTGGTTACCAGGTGCTTTTGGTAGGGCAAAAAGGTTGGGCTTCTCTCCCACTTATTTCAAAGAAATACCAACAAAAACGCATTTATACTTTTTTTAAGGCTGGATTTGGATTTTATGCTGAATACAATATCCGACTGTTCTTATACCTTTTATTTACAAAAGCCGATATTTTTTGCTGTATTGATTTAGATACGATGCTGCCAGTTTGGTTGGCAAGTAAGTTGAGAGGGAAGAAAAGAGTGTATGATGCGCATGAATTTTTTAGTCAGCAAAAAGAGATTATTACCCGCCCAAAAGTGCAGATTGTATGGTTGTGGATTGAGAAAACCTTTTTACCTAAGTTTAAGCTGGGATATACCGTTAGCCAAAGTATTGCCGATGAATTTAAACGCAGGTATGGAGTAGAATATGAAGTGATTAGGAATTTGCCGTTGTTGAAATCTTTTCAGCCGATAGATACCAAGAAAAAGATCATCCTATACCAAGGCGCCGTTAATGAAGCTCGTGGACTAGAGTTTTTGATTCCTGCCATGAAAAATGTAGAAGCCGAATTACATATTTATGGTGATGGAAATTTTATGGATCAAACTAAAAGCCTCATCCAATCAAACAATATGCAAAACAAAGTGTTGCTTAAAGGGAAAGTATTACCGAATGAACTTGATACAATAACGCAACAGGCTTTTATAGGATTGAATTTAGTTGAGAATAACGGACTAAACCAGTACTATTCGCTGGCCAATAAGTTTTTTGATTATATGCAGAATGGAACACCGCAGGTGAGCATGAATTTTCCAGAGTACAGAAAAATTAATGACGAATTTGAAGTGGCGATTTTAATTGATGACCTAAAACCAGAAATGATAACTGCAGCAATAAACAGCTTATTAAATGATAAAGAACTTTACAATAAACTATCTAACAATTGCATGCAGGCAAGGGCATCCTTTAACTGGCAGCAAGAAGAAATAAAATTACTTGCCTTTTATAAATCTATCCTTTAATTTGACCGAAAAGCATCTCCATATTGTTACGCATGAAGTACCCTGGCCCGCTAATTATGGCGGTGTTATTGACCTCTTTTATAAAATAAAAGGATTACATGCACAAGGCGTAAATATCCACCTGCACTGCTTTTCAACGGATATGCAGCCACAAGATGAACTAAAAAAGTACTGTGCCAGTGTAAAATATTACCAACGCAAAAACAATATTGGCAGTTTTTCTTTCAGCATTCCTTACATCGTTAATAGTCGTGCCGATGCAGCGTTAATTGCCGAATTGCAAAAAGACAATCATCCTGTTTTGTTGGAAGGTATTCACTGTACTCATTTCCTTAATAATGATAAACTCATCAACAGAAAAATTATAGTTCGGCTGCATAATGTGGAGTTTGAATATTACAAACAGTTGGCTCGGCAGGAAAAGAATCTGTTTAAAAGATTTTATTATAATTATGAAAGCAGGCTGCTAAAAAAATACGAGAAAGCCATTGCAAACAAAGCCAGCTTTATTACCGTAAGTAAAGCTGATGTTGATAGGTACAAAAAGGAATTTAATGCAATTTCTATCCAGTATATGCCTGTGTATTTACCCTACACAATGGCGGAAGGTAAAGAAGGCAAAGGATGTTTTTGTTTATATCATGGCAATCTGGCTATCAACGAAAATGAAGAAGCTGCCATCTGGCTGTTAAAAAATGTGTTTAATGATAATGATACGCCGCTTGTAATTGCCGGTAAAAATCCGTCTGCCAAATTGCAAAAATTGGCGCATGTACATACAAACACCTGCCTGGTCGCTAATCCATCCGAAAAAGAAATGCAGGATATGATTTTCAAAGCACATGTACATATACTACCCTCATTAAACAATACAGGCATTAAATTAAAATTGTTAAATGCAGTTTTTAACGGAAGGCATTGCTTGGTAAATAAGGCTGCTGTTGCAGGCTCTGGGCTGGAAAACTATTGTCATATTGCAGAAACCGCCGAAGATTTTAAAGCCCGTATCAAAGATTTATACGAACAGCCTTTTACCGAACAGGAAATTCAGCAACGGCAGGTCTTGCTGCAAACACTATATAATAACGAAGTAAATGCTAAGGAATTAATTAAGCTTCTATGGTAGCGTTATCCCACACTTTACCTAACTCAGTTTTAATAGTACGTGCCGGAAATTTTTTGATAACCATATAATCATGCGTTGCCATAATAATAGTGGTGTTATAATCACGGCAGATATGAAACAGCAACTGCATAATCTCATCACTGGTCTCCGGATCAAGGTTTCCGGTAGGCTCATCTGCCAAAATCAATTTTGGAGAATTTAATAAAGCACGGGCCACATCTACACGTTGCTGCTCACCGCCACTTAATTCAAAAGGCATTTTAAAACCTTTAGTTTTTAATCCCACTTTTTCAAGCACATCAGCAATCTTTTCGTCCATTAGTTTTTCATCTTTCCAGCCAGTAGCTTTCAAAACAAATTTCATGTTCTCATTTACATTCCTGTCGGTTAGCAACTGAAAATCCTGAAAAACCACACCCAGGTTACGGCGCAAAAAGGGAACCGTTTTCCAAGTAAGTTCCCGCAGGTTATGGCCTGCAACCCAGCCCTGTCCTTCCGTCAGCATTAAATCGCCGTACATAGTTTTTAGCAGACTGCTTTTACCAGTACCGGTTTTACCAACCAGGTACACAAACTCACCTTTATCTACCGAAATATTTACATCGCCTAAAATAAGGCTTTCGCCTTGGTAAATATTTACACTATTTAATTCTACTATTGATTGAGACATGATTCTGTTTTGTGTTTGGTGGTTGTAGTTTTTTGTTCCCAACTTCTGTATTTAAATGTAGCTTCATTGGCGTCGCACTCTTGTACTCCATCTCATTATTCAGCTATAAATCTACAAAACTGGCAATTGCTGCAAATTTAGCCTTTACAACTTCTTATTTAAAATCTTATTTCTTCACTAATTGTTAAAAAATAGGTGAACCTGCCTACCGGCAGGCAGGTAACTAAAAAAATAGTTGTATAACTAATAAATTAGTTTTATGTTTACAATATCACATAAAATCAATACTAAAAATGAAAGTATTAACCAAAGCCGAAGAGCAAATTATACAGGTGATATGGAAGCTTGACAAGGCTTTTCTGAGAGAGATTATTAATGAACTACCCGATCCCAAACCTCATAACAATACGGTTGCCACTATCATCAAAATTCTGGTTGATAAAGAATTTGTGGGCATTACCGTTTTTGGACGTACACATCAGTATCATCCATTGGTAAGTAAAGATGCTTATAGCAAAAGCACTATGAAGAGTTTTGTAAAAGGATATTTTGAAGGCTCGTTTAGCAACGCGTTATCCTTTATGGTAAAAGAAAAGAGTTTAAGCGTGGATGATTTGGAATTGTTGTTAAAGGAATTGAAGAAGAAATAAAACCCAATTATTAACTAGTAATTTATCTCTTCGTCAGTTAATTTAATAACCAATTCCTTTTTATCAGCCGCTTCTACCCTGCCAATAACTTGTGCAGCTATCCCAAATTCAGTAGCCGCAGCAATTATTGTATCTGCATCTGTAGCATCGCAATAAATTTCCAGGCGGCAGCCCATGTTAAATACTTCGTACATCTCTTTATTATTACTGCCGCTGTTTTGTTTGATGATGTTGAAGATTTCGGGTGGTTCAAATAAATTATCTTTTATTATTCTGAAATTCCCAGGAAGGTATTTTAAACATTTAGTTTGTCCGCCGCCGCTGCAATGTATAATGCCGTGTATTTTATCGAAATGATTTTCCAACAGGGGTTTTAGAACAGGTGCGTACGTGCGGGTTGGAGAAAGAATAAGTTGGCCGATTGTTTGTGGTTTGTCGTTTGTGGTTTGTGGTTGAAGAGGCTCCGATAACTTGTGTTTGCCAATATACACAACATCCTCGGCCAAGTTGTTATCAAAACTTTCCTTAAAATTTTCGGCGTAAAACTTACTCAGCACATCATGCCTGGCACTGGTAAGGCCATTGCTGGCAATGCCGCTGTTGTAGCCAGTTTCGTAAGTTGCCTGTCCATAGCTTGCAAAGCCCACAATCACATCGCCTGCTTTTATTTTATCATTGCTGATGATTTTGTTTTTTGGCCAACGGCATGTCATGGTGCCGTTTACCGCCACGGTACGCACCACATCGCCTACATCGGCCGTTTCGCCGCCCAGGTAATGAATGTTTACACCAAAGGTTTTCAAATGGTCAAATAATTCTTGTGAGCCGTTGATGATTTGTTCCAGCACTTCGCCGGGTATCAGATTTTTATTTCTGTCGATGGTACTATTAAAAATGATATTATCATACACACCCACACAAAGCAGGTCATCTAAATTCATAACAATGGCATCTTGTGCAATGCCTTTCCAAACCGAGATATCGCCGGTTTCCTTCCAATACAGGTAAGCCAGAATACTTTTGGTGCCGGCACCGTCAGCATGCATGATGTTTACAAACGCATCATCGCCACCCAAAAAATCGGGATAAATTTTGCAGAAAGCATGGGGATACAAGCCCTGGTCGAGGTTTTTAACCGCAGCATGTACTTCTTCTTTTTGGGCCGATACACCCCTTTTGTTGTATAAACTCATAGCTGCAAAACTAATTGACCCTTGTGAATAAACCATTTTCAATTATCAACTACATTTGCACTTGTAATTATGCAGATACACAGAGATATAAATACCCTGCCCCTTTTTGAGAATGCCGTTATCACTATTGGTACGTTTGATGGGGTTCATTTAGGCCACCGCCAAATCATCGACAGTTTGAAGGAAGAAGCTGCCAAAGCCAATGGCGAGTCGATCATTATTACTTTTCATCCACATCCCCGCAAAGTAGTCTCATCGGTAATTACAGGTGTTAGGCTTATCAACACATTGGATGAGCGGATTGAATTGTTGGAAAAAACGGGCATTGATCATTTGGTGATCGTTCCTTTCACCGAATATTTTGCCAACCAGGAAGCGGAAGCTTATATCAGTGATTTTTTAGTTGAGAAATTTAAACCACATACTATCATCATCGGTTACGACCATCGCTTTGGTAAAGAGCGCAGTGGCGATTATAAACTGATGGAGGAAAAAGCGCCCGTTTACAATTATCAACTGAAAGAAATACCTGAGCATATACAGAACGCCATAAAAGTCAGCAGCACCAATATCCGCAATGCCATTTTGCACAGTAATATTGACGAGGCTAATAATTTTTTAGGCTACGAATTCTTTTTTGAAGGCGAGGTTTTTCATGGCGATAAAATTGGCCGTGAAATTGGCTACCCAACTGCCAATTTAAAAAGTACCGATGAAGAGAAAATTGTATTGGGTGATGGTATCTATGCAGTGTATTGTGTGGTTGAAGGTAGAACCTACAAAGGCATGATGAGCATAGGTTTCAGGCCAACAGTTAATGGCAGGGTAAGAGTTACCGAAGTAAATATTTTTGATTTTAATAAACAGATCTACGGCGAAACCATAAGAGTAATTGTAAAAAAATATTTACGCTCAGAAGTTAAGTTTAAAGGACTGGAAGAGTTAAAGTTGGCGTTGCACAAGGATAAGGAAAATAGTTTGGCTTGCTTGTAACGAATATTCTATTTGTGTCTTTCTAACGTTCTCTATGTGCCTATGTGGTTAAAAAGAATCAGTTTTTAGCCATCATCTTCACCACCATTTCCTTCATCAACGATGCATCCGAAGTGCCAGTATCACCAACGCCCACTCCTTTTAAATTGTAATGGTGCAGCAGCAGCAAAATTCTTTCAATGCCATCGTAACCATAATTATTTACAGATTCCAAGGCATTTTTTACCGCCGAACTATTGAAATAAAAATGTGGTTTTAAAGTCGCTTCGCTTCTGTCTTTCATACCAAAAATGGTATATACCTTGCTAAAACTTGCGTATAATGCTGGCAGCACCATTTGTATCGGGCCGGCTTTGGGGTTTCCTTCAAAATACTGGATGATCTTCATCGCCTTGGCCATATCTTTTTTGGCAATAGCAGCTTGCAGTTCAAAAACATTATACTCTTTGCTGATGCCAATGAACTTTTCAATATCATCTTCGGTAATATCCTGCCTAGCGGCAGGCAGGCTTTTATTGCCTTTTAGATTTAAAGCCAGCTTTTCAATTTCATTTACAATTCGGTTCAAATCATTGCCAATATGCTCATCCAGTAAATTGATTGCTTTAGAGTTGATTGTATAGCCCTGACTGCGTACAAATTCGCCAATCCACTCCTGCAGCTTATAATCTTTTACTTTATCTGATGTAAATATTTCTGCAGATTTTTTCAGCAGTTTGTGCAACCTACTTCTTTTATCAAGGGTTTTGGTTTTATGTCCTGCTACAAAAATGGTTGAGTTTAACGGATTCTCTACATAACTTTCCAGCTTATCCAAATCCCTCATATGTTGCGCCTCCTTTAACAAAACAACCTGCCGCTCAGCAAACATGGGATAACGCTTACAGGCATTTACAACATCTGCCCAAGCGGCATCTTTACCATAAAACACTGTCAAATTAAACCCAGCTTCTGCCTCATCCAGAATTTTATGCTCGGCGTAATCCATAATCTGGTCTATATAATAATCCTCCTCACCTTCGAGCCAATAAATTGGTTTAAAGCTCTTTTTTTTCCAGTCGCCAATGATTTTTTCTGCACTCATACGCCAAAGATAAAAGTTAGCACCGAGTTGTTTGTTAACTAAATAAAAAGTTTTTAACACAGCAATAACGGATAGTATTCCCCGTTTTTAACGTACAGGCTTACCTTTGGCGAGAATTTTTAGTTGATATAAACAATATTACCTACCAATAACCTAATTAACATGAGTTTCGAAAATTATCCCGAAGCGGAAAAAGCAACCCAAAATCTTGTTACAGCCCCCCAAAGCAAATGGCGCAATTATCTGACTGCTGGCTTAATTGTGGCACTGCTTGGAACATGGGCATATATCATCTGGGATAAAAGCAAAACCAAAGAAACGATTCAGCAAAAAGATTTGGTGATTACCAATACTTCATCTGAAAGAGACCAATTGCAAAAAGAACTGGAAGATGCAACGATGCGCTACGATATGATTAAAACGAGCAGCGCTAATATGGAGCATAGTAAAGACAGCACCATCACTCGCCGTGACAGGGATATCGCTGAAAAGCGCAAAAAAATCCAACAATTACTATCGAAAGTTGACGCAACACAGCAAGAAATTGCCCAAGCAAAAGGGTTAATTGCCTCGTTAAACGGCGATATCAACGGTTATAAGGTGAAGATTGAAACACTGGAAGGTGAAAAACTTGTCCTTACACAGGAAAAAAATACAGTAATTCAGGAACGTAATAAAATAAGTCAGGATCTGGAACAAGCTAATAGTACCATTCAGCAAAAAGAAGGTGTGATTGATATCGCTTCTACCTTACATGCTTCAAATTTTGCCATTTTGGGAATTAATGAAAAAAGCAGCGGAAAAGAAAAAGAAACTACTGTGGCCAAGCGGGTTGATAAATTACGTATTTCTTTTGATATTGATGAAAACAGGGTTACCAGTTCGGGCAATAAAGACTTATACATTTGTATAACAGCACCTAATGGAAAACCCTTGGCTGTAGAAGCTTTAGGATCGGGCGTGTTCAACACCAGAAACGGCGAACAGAAATATTTTACACAAAAAATAGACATTAATTATACACAGGGAAAACGTCAGGCCGTGAGCATGGACTGGAAGCAAAACTCAAATTACGAAACCGGCGATTATAAAATTGAAGTGTATAACAATGGATTTAAAATTGGCGAAGGCATTCGCACTTTGAAGAAGGGTGGTTTGTTTAGTTGATTTTTTTTGCCGGGAAGACGAAAAGGCGGAATTAACATTCCGCCTTTTTTTTATTTAGAAAATGGCCCTTACCGATGCCCTGCCAATATGAATGGTGCGGGTATCCCCGGGTTTACGGCCTTCGTACTGCACATTTACTTCTATGTTTCCTGCCAGTCGTTTTGTAAAATCCAGACTCCATAATAAGTTTTTGCCGGGCAGCAACCCATCGAGTAAAATATAACCTACCGTAGTATTGGCAGCACCGGGGTAAGCTTTAAAATTAATTTGATTGAGACTGAATTTTGCATTGATGGTGCTGCTTGAAAGAATATTATACCGCAGATCGGCCGAGAAAACATGACTGACCGCCTTTTCCATTGAATCGATTGTGTTTTGTTTTTGGCCATATGAATAAGTAAGCGTTGCCCTAAAATTGGTTTTGAAAATATACGCCACCGAAGGTTCAATGATGTTTTGCTTAACCAAATAATTACGATTATCAAATTTTGGTCCTCGGGTATTCAGCACGTTTTTAATATTCCGGTAGCTGAGGGTGGTAGCAAAACTGCGGTTAATATTCCACCGGAGTTTGGTAGAAAGGTTACGCAGTTTACGGCTTTCGAAACCATAGCTCAGCAAGGCTTTGCTGCTGTTGATACTGTGTGTAACATCAAAGCCCCATTTAATATTACTTCGGTTAAAAAACAGCGTGTTCGATAAAAATGAATTTAAAGTTATTAAAGTGGTATCAACCAGATTGCTGTTGAAAGGATTAAATTGAAACCTGCCTGTGGAAACGTCTTTCTTATTAATCTGCAACGCAGAACTGGTGCTTGAACGTGCTAATATTTTTTTGAAACCGTTTGTTGTATTCGCCTTAATGATAGCTTTAGGGTTTAACGTAAAACTGTAGTTAAACTGAATGTAGTTTGCTTTTACATACTGATTGCTAGGTGTAAAAACACGAATGTATTTTTTCTGATCTTGATAAATAGCAACTTCAAATTCGTTTAACTCAGGAATGGAATTGCCATTATAATCGATCCAGGTGTACTCTCCCTGCCCGGCCGGCACTTCTACAAAAGTGTATTCACGTTTCTGTTCCTGTCCGTTACCCAATTCGTACAACACATTGCCAACTAAAAAACCTTTAAACTCATTTACATAATACTCGGCCCTGCCCAACAAACTTTCATCGGCTTTTTGCCGGCTGATTGCTGCATCATTAATATGCAGTTTACGATAAGTAACATTTATTCGAAACTGATGCTTTTCGCTTTTAAGCAATTCAGTAAACACATTGTAGTTATCGCTTCTGTCGGCCTGTTGCAGTTTAGTTTTTACCGGCAACAAATCGTTTCGGGTAAAATACGACACGCCCCAACGGTTTGCTTTTGCCGGATTTGATTTTAAATAAACTTCCCACACATTAAATGCATAACTAAGCGCTGATAAAGTATCGCCTATTTTATTATTCAGTTTATTGCGTTCGCTATTATATTTAAAGCCAACCTGCATTTTTCGGAATTTTGTAATCTCTTTTTTCAGGTCGATGTTTGGTCTGAAAAAAGTACCGTTCTGCAAACTATTGTTGACTGAAGTAATTCCTATCTGGCTGGTTAATTTCCATTCCTGCATATTGTTGTAACTATTGAGCAAATGCCGCAGACCATTGTATTTATCGCTGCGGATATAACTGGTAAGTTCGTATTGCAGATAATTACCTTTATTATCACCCAGTTTAAGCGCTGCATTGGTAAGCTGTTCGGTTGCAATGCCAACATCATATGGCAGACTCCAGTCTCTCAAAAATTCAATATTCCTTAAACGCTCAACGGCTCTAAACCTGTCCTGTACATACTCGTAGCCCAGTTTGGTTTGTAATAGCAACGCCCTGTCGAAGAAATTTACTTTTATATCTTCCTTTACAAATTGAACTTTCGCAGCAAAAGCTTTATCGTTTCCTTTGTCTTTACTGGAGAAGAGATTGATATCATAATTACTCATGGCCACTTCGGCCTTAAGCTTTGTTTTTAGGTCGAAAACATACTCGCCGCCAATCGTAATAATTTGTTGTTTTTTAGGAGAAATAAGTAAGATTACCGGGGCATAATCACCCTGTTTATTATTATTTACATCGGGCTGAACCCAGCCGAAAACTTTACCGTTTGTTGCTGATTGCAATACTGTATAGTTGCCTTTACCGGGCCCCAAATATGTAAAGCCAAGACTATACAAAGCTTTGCTGGTATCTATCGAAAAAACATAAATAGAATCATGTATATTTCCGTTGTACAACGTATCCTGCTTCAGGTACAATATCTTTCCCGGAGAAAGTGTATCCCTTGTTGCATTTATATAGTAGGCTGTATCAACCCCATCGCCAATATCTGCTAAAAATTGTTTCTGTTTGGTATCCAGCACCTGATTGATTGATGAATTTTTTGCATCGGCATTATTGTAAAAACCAAGGTTGAGGAAAAATTTATTCTTAAAGTTTACCTCATCGCTCACATAAATCTGCGAGTTCAAAAAGTTGCGATCGGCATATTCAAATTCTATCTGTATTCTCTTGTCTTTTGTTACCAGTCGTTTTTGGGTAAAAGTTAACTCGGCTGTGTTGTAGTTAATAATATAGTCTTGGTCTTCGCCACGCTGCAGTAATTCGCCATCCATATAAACCCTTTCGGTGCCGGCCAGTACTACAAAAAATAGTTCAAGATTAGGACTTGTAAGCCGGTACGGTCCTTGGTTTCCTTCTACAGGTGTCAATTGGTTACGGGTAAATTTGCCTTTAGCAATGGCACCACTTAACAACAAAGAGTTGGAAATATTTTTAGTAATCTTATTATCAGTTATAAAAGAAACACCTTGCAGTCTTTTATAAAAATTTAGAAAGTAGTTTTTGCTTTGCCGGATATCGATATCACCAAAATTTGCCTGCCAACCTTTCTTTTTTACCTGTAGATAAATGCGGTCAAAATCACGCAAGTCTTGCGTGTTGCCATCAGGTTGAATGGGAATATTATTATCGGTAATGGCTGCCGTTAATTCAAGACTATCGCCGATAAAACCATTCAATTGCAAATTCAAACTTGAGCTAACAACCGCATCCTGACTATTACCAAACGAAATACCGCGGCCAAAACTTCCTTCGGATTTTATATTTCCAAAATCGGTTAGCGGACTTTTATTTTTTGCACCGGTTTTAATGGTAAAAGGGTTTGAACTGATAAAATTCAACCGGATACTATCATAATTATAATGGCTAATCACTGCATTTAATTTATACGGAAACACCCGATAGGTTACCACTACCCTATCCTGCTTTGGTTTATCCAACCAGGTAATAGTTGCATTAACCTCATCTACTTTATAATAATAAGGCGATACGCCATCAATAATCACCGAGCCAGGCACCAGACTTAAAGAATCAAGCTTTATTTGTTTCTCGGTTGTGCTGATTGTCTTTTTATAGAGATTAGTTAGCGACGGAGGATTGATCTGTGCAAACAATGTTTGCGACAGGAAAATATTGAGCGACAGTAAATATATCCATTTAAGCTTCAATAGTTCTTTGGGATTAGTAATGCTAAAATTACTAATAAAAGCACAATGGTAGAAAACCTTCTTTATTAAACAAAAAACCTTCTGTTTTAGAAGGTTTTTTGTTTTTATTGTTCGGTAGTTAAACTTGCTTTTAAATACTCTCGGTTCATCCTAGCAATATTGGAAACTGAAATCCCTTTTGGGCATTCGGCTTCACAGGCATAGGTATTTGTACAGTTGCCAAATCCTTCCTTATCCATTTGTGCTACCATATTCATTACTCTTGATTCTCTTTCGGGTTGACCTTGCGGTAAAAGCGCCAACTGAGAAACTTTGGCACTTACAAATAACATAGCGCTGCTGTTTTTGCAGGCTGCTACACAGGCGCCGCAACCTATGCAAGATGCTGCGTCAAACGCTGTATCTGCATCTTTTTTATCTATAGGTAAAGAATTTGCATCAACGGCATTACCAGTATTAACAGATATATAGCCACCAGCTTGAATGATACGGTCAAATGCATCCCGGTTAACCATCAAATCTTTAATAACCGGAAAAGCCTTAGAACGCCAAGGCTCCACAACGATTGTATCGCCATCCTTAAAGGCACGCATGTGCAATTGGCAGGTTGTATTTTTTGTCCAGGGTCCGTGAGCACGACCATCTATATACATGCTACAGGCACCGCATATACCCTCACGGCAATCATGATCAAATGCAATGGGATCTTTCCCAGCTATAATGAGTTGCTCATTCAGTACGTCAAACATCTCCAGGAACGACATTTCAGATGAAATATCTTTTACCTGGTAGCTTTCGAAACTGCCCGATGTGTTACTGTTCTTTTGTTTCCACACTTTTAATGTGAGGTTCATGTTGTAGTGTTCCATAATAATTAAATCCTTTTATAGTTACTGTATTCAAATGGCCGCCATCCAAAATTTTGCCAGATTAAATATAAGAGCTTGTGTTTTGTATTTTTAAAATTCTTCTTTTTTACATCTGCTTCAAAATTCCAGTCTTCTTTATTCACCAATTCTTGCATAACCGCTGGATGGGTACCCTCAAACGCTGTTAGTGAATCAATATTTGAATAATCAAATTCAGCTGATTTTTTCTTTAATTCCTCTGCCCAGTTTTCGTACCCTGAATCGGCATGCCAGAGTTTTCCAAAATCGGCATATTTTTTTTGCATTTCAACCGGGTTGCGTACCCAGCCGTAATGATAAATATAGGCGTCAATAAGTTTTACCTGCAGCTTTCTGTCATCTTTTCTAAATCCTTGTGCGTCTAGGTAGCTGCGTATGCCTTTATCGTTCCTAATAACTCTTATTTCTTTAGAATACCAAGATCTGCCGTCACCAATAAATTTATAACTGCCATAAAAATGATGGTAGTTAAATAACAGCCCTTCTACGCTTTTATCATCCTTGTACTGCTTCATGGCATCCAGAATCACCGGGTGAAACTGCTCATGTAAAACCTCATCCGCCTGTATGTAAAAGAGCCAGTCGCTATCTGCCGCCGTAGCATTCATCGCTTTGTTGGTTTCAACTGCCAGTACTTTTCCTCCTTCCCGTAAATCGTTATCCCAAACAGAATGAACAATTTTTATTTTATTAGAAGCTATTGATTCTATGAGTTTATTTGTTTCATCTTCCGAATCTCCCAGGCAAACAATCATCTCATCAACTATGGGTAAAACCGATTTGATGGACTCAACAACCGGATAACCATATTTCACTGCATTTTTTACAAATGTGAATCCACTGATCTTCATTTTATTTATACGAACGTTGAGTTGGCTTTACAATTTCAAAAGTCAACAGCTCTTTATTTAAAACCCAATCACTTTCGCCTTTATATTCCCAGGCCGAAACAAAGCTATAATTCTCATCATCACGTTTTGCTTCGCCATCTTCTGTTTGCGATTCCTCACGAAAATGTCCGCCGCAGCTTTCATTTCTATTCAATGCATCTTTGCACATTAACTCGCCCAGTTCTATAAAATCTGCTACCCTGCCTGCTTTATCCAGCTCGGGATTCATTTCATTAATATCGCCGGGAATTTTTACATCGCTCCAGAACTCTTTTTTAAGTGCCTGTATTTCAACAATGGCTTCCTGTAAACCTTTGGCGTTGCGAGCCATGCCGCATTTATCCCACATAATCTTTCCTAAACGTTTATGAAAGCTTTCCACCGTTTGACTTCCTTTGATGTTCATCAAGGTATTAATTCGGTCGCTCACCGCTTTTTCTGTTTCATCAAATGCAGGGTGATCAGTTGGTATGGATGCTGTACGAATATCATCGGCCAGATAATTACCCAACGTGTAAGGGACAACAAAATATCCATCGGCCAAACCCTGCATTAGCGCACTTGCGCCAAGCCTGTTTGCACCATGATCACTAAAATTTGCTTCGCCCAAAGCGTACAAACCATCAACCGAAGTTTTTAATTCATAATCAACCCAAAGCCCCCCCATGGTGTAATGCACCGCCGGGTAAATGCGCATGGGCATTTCGTAAGGATTTTCACCGGTAATTTTTTCATACATTTCAAACAGGTTGCCGTATTTTTCCTCTACAACAGCTTTACCCATTTTTATGATGGTTGCTTCATCCACATTATCAAGTCCTTGCTTACCTGCTTCAATTTTACCATAGCGTTTTATCGCATCGGCAAAATCTAAGAACACAGCCATTTTGGTTGTACCCACACCATATCCTTCATCACATCTTTCTTTAGCCGCTCTGGAAGCCACATCACGTGGTACCAAGTTACCAAATGCCGGATATCTACGTTCTAAATAATAATCTCTTTCTTCTTCGGGAATATCAACGCCTTTGCGGTTATCTCCTTTTTGTTTTGGAACCCAAATTCTTCCATCATTGCGCAAACTCTCACTCATCAATGTTAATTTACTTTGATGATCTCCACTTACCGGAATACAGGTTGGGTGAATTTGTGTGAAGCAGGGATTGCCAAATTGAGCTCCTTTTTTATGCGCCTTCCATGCTGCCGTAACATTACTGCCCATGGCATTGGTGCTTAAATAAAACACATTGCCGTAGCCACCACTGCATAATAAGACAGCGTGACCAAAATGTCTTTCTAATGTTCCATTAACTAAATCACGGGCTATAATGCCACGGGCTTTTCCGTCAATCTTTACAATATCAAGCATTTCATGGCGGTTATACATGGTTACATTACCGAGCGTAACCTGCCGCTCCAAAGCACTATATGCACCCAGCAACAATTGCTGACCTGTTTGTCCGGCTGCATAAAAAGTACGCTGCACCTGTGTTCCACCAAAACTACGGTTGCTTAACAGTCCACCATATTCTCTTGCAAACGGAACGCCCTGGGCTACACACTGGTCAATGATATTGTTACTCACTTCGGCAAGCCTATGTACGTTTGCTTCTCTGGCACGATAATCACCTCCTTTTACGGTATCATAAAATAAACGGAAAACAGAGTCACCGTCATTCTGATAATTCTTTGCTGCATTAATACCGCCCTGCGCCGCAATGCTATGTGCCCGGCGTGGACTATCTTGAAAACAAAATGCTTTTACTTTATAGCCTAGCTCGCCCAAAGCAGCAGCTGCAGAGGCTCCAGCCAAACCGGTACCAATTACAATAACTTCCAGTTTACGTTTGTTAGCAGGATTTACAAGTTTTACATGGCCTTTGTAATCGGTCCATTTCTCGTCCATTTCGCCAGCCGGTATTTTTGAATCTAACTTTTTAACTAATACACAATGTCTTTAGATTCAAAAATACCGGCTGGGGAAATGGACGAGAAATGGACCGATTACAAAGGCCATGTAAAAAATGTAAATCCTGCTAAC
>JBKJPN010000224.1:0-11014 GCA_046595125.1 Ferruginibacter sp. | reverse complement strand
ATTTTATTCAGAATCCTTTGCGATGGCGCTTTTTAGCCATTTTGTAGGTTTGAAGTCAAAATCAAGGGGGTTGTCAGACTTTAGCATTAGTTCGAAGTTTACAGTTCACAATTACTTTTGGAAACCTTAAAACTAATTAATTATGTGGTCAGGTATTATTGAATGTTTAATTGAGTGCTTTTCTTAATAAGCAATTCTCGATTTTTTGCAAGAAATTAAAAAGCAATGGTTATTTTTGAGTAAATAACCATTTTTTTATTTTACAGAATCTCAAATATCTTACTTACGTCTCCGAATTACTACCTTTCTTCTTTTGTCTTTTTTTCTTATCAAGAATGAAAACAAAAGGGAAGAAGGTGTTTTTTTTGTACACTATCCTGATTGCAATTTTCGTAGTTACAGGATTTTCACTTCTATATTTCTACCATCTACGTGAAAGCTATTTCCTTATAGTACGTATATATCTTGTAGTAGAATACTCTTTGCTTATTTATTTTTTCTCATTGTATATTAAGGGTAAAATCCTAAAAAAAATCTTAATTTTTTCAGTATTCGGATATTCTATTTTTAGTGTTTTCTCATTCTTGAATTCCCCTAAAACAGAATTGCCATTTACGACTGGAAGTGTTGAACATATGCTTTTATTGCTGTTGGTTATTAGTTTTTTCTTCGAAATAATGCAGGAAACAGTAGTAGAACCTATTTACCAAAAAGCTATATTCTGGATATCTGTGGCTTTTATTATTAACTCTGCAGGTAATTTCTTTTTGTTTTTATACTCAAAAAATAGTTTTGATAATGAAATATTCAGAACCCAGTTCACCATCATTTACACTACAGTAACTGTAATAAAAAATTTGCTTCTCTGTGCTTCCATTTTAATTAAAGAAAAGAGTGACAATAAGGCCCCCGATAATTTATTTGACATTGATTTAGATTCTTTTAATCCTATTAAAAACAAACCATAACAGCAAAACCCTCTATGTTTTTTCTACAGGCTTCTGGATTTTCCTCAGTGATGTTCTTGGGAACATTAGGCATGCTTACGCTGGCCATTGCCATTGTAGGGTTTGTTATTTTTCACCAACGCAAGGTAATGCGCTATAATAACCAGCTTAAAAAGCTGGAGGAAGAAAAGCAGCAAATATTACTGAACGCCTCCATCCGCTTTCAGGAAGAGGAACGTAACCGCATTGCAGCCGACTTGCACGATGATGCCGGCCCACTGCTGGCAACTGCCAGGCTGTACCTGAACGAAAACCTGGTTAACCAGGAAAAAGCACAGCAACTGCAAAGCATCTTCAGCGCCAAGCAGATACTGGATGATGCTATTTTGCTGATCCGCAACATCAGTCACAGTTTGATGCCGCCTACTTTAAAAAACTTTGGTTTGGAAAGTGCTGCTACCGACCTGTTTCAAAAAATTGGTGCGAGTGGCAGCTTAAATGCCAGTGCACGTTTTCACGACTACCGCACTCGGCTTAAAGTTGATCAGGAGTTGCTGGTTTTCCGTATCATACAGGAACTGGTGAATAATATTTTAAAACACAGCAATCCGGGATTTATCCATCTTACCCAAAACATAAGTGCAAATAAAATGTATTTCCGTATTCACCATGATGGTACCGGTATTGTACAGGCTGATTATGAAAAGTTGAATCATAGTGCCCTTGGGTTAGGTTTAAAAAACATTGCCAGCCGCATAAAAGTACTTACCGGCCGTATTTTCTTTGAAATTGACCCCAGCAAAACGTATTACAAGGTAACAATTGAAATTCCCAGGGAGCCTGCCATTTAATCACTAACAAGTCTGGATTGATTATTGCATTGTTTGGCCATTTATTACCTAAACCCCTTATTCATTGCAAAATGAATATTCTTTTAAGTAATTTTACGGTATACCCAATATTATGAATGATATTATTAAAGTTGCAATTGCAGATGATCACCAACTTTTTAGAAAAGGCGTAATACTGTCCATGCGCAGTTATGCCAATATAAAATTTGTGATGGAAGCCGATAATGGCGACGAACTTTTGGAGAAAATCCCTGAATTTGAACCTGATGTTATATTATGTGACTTGAAAATGCCAATTAAAGATGGTATAGATAGCACCAAACTCATTACCAAAAACTTCCCTAATATTCGTGTTATTATACTTACTATGTATGAGGATGAGCGCTTTGTGGGACATTTGATGGATTGTGGCGCCGCTGGTTATCTTTTAAAAAACACCGACCCATCAGAAATTAAGAAAGCCATTATGGATGTGATGCGTACCGGTTTTTATCTGAATCCCTTTGTAAACAAGGTTTTGATTAAGAAAAATTACTCCAAGCAGAAATTTAATCCTTCTCTTACTTCTGAAGTTGTGTTAAGCGAAAGGGAGAAAGAAGTACTTACGCTAGTTTGTATGGAATTTACCGCTGCAGAAATTGCAGGAAAAATGGAAATCAGTGCCCGAACAGTTGAAGCCATTAAAGACCGGCTGATGGAAAGATTTGGTGTAAAAAATTCGGTTGGATTGGTATTTTATGCCATGAAAAATTCGCTGATAGACTAAAACAATCCAAACAATTTACTATCGATACTGGTAATAATTTGCCCTAGATCCTCTTCATTTTCGGCAAATTTATTTTTATCCGCATCAATGATTAGCACTTGCCCTTCTTTATAACTATCTATCCAGTTATTGTAGTAGTCGTTTAGTTTTTTTAAATAATCAAGGCGTATGTTTTCTTCATACTCCCTGCCCCGCTTCTGAATTTGAGCCACCAGTGTTGGTACCGACGCTTTCAGATAAATAATCAAATCTGGCGGTTGTACCATGCTTTTCAGCGTTTCAAAAAATTTATAGTAGTTGTCAAAATCACGTTTAGTCATCAGGCCCATGTCGTGCAGGTTGGGCGCAAAAATATTAGCATCTTCATAAATTGTACGATCCTGTATTACCGTTTCGGTACCATGGTGTATTTCCAGTAACTGGTTTAATCGACTGTTTAAAAAGAATATCTGTAGGTTAAAACTCCAACGAGGCATGTCTTCATAAAAATCGTTTAGGTAAGGATTATGATCCACGTCTTCAAACTGAGGTATCCATTTGTAATGCTTGCTCAGCATTTCGGTCAACGTGGTTTTTCCTGCACCAATATTTCCTGCTACAGCTATGTGTTTTGGTTTTTTTGTTTTTGCCATGCCCCTATCCCCTAAAGGAAAATTTTATGTTTAATTAATTATTAACGGTTGAAAGTAAGCAAACTTAGTAATATTTAATGCCTTTAAGAGTCAGGTTTTAAAAATAATTTAAACCCATTGCTTCCCTTACCCTTTTCATAGTTTCTCCGGCACTTTTATTTGCCTTTTCTGCGCCTTTTTTCATTATTTCTTCTAGTCCTTGCTTATCCGCTAAAATAGTATCTACTTTATTACGAATGGGTGCAATAAAACTTACCATATCCTCTGCCAGTTGCTTTTTTAAATCACCATAGCGGATTGTTGTGTTATTATAATCTTCTTCAAATTTTTGAATGGTATCTGCCGTACAAACTAGGTTCATCAGTAAAAAAATATTTTCTATATAGTCTGGCTTAGGTGCATTTTTTTCAGTTGGACCGCTGTCGGTTTTAGCCTTCATAACTTTTTTACGAATCATATCATCTGTATCGGCCAGGTACAGCGTTGCCAACTGGTTTTCACTTTTGCTCATTTTACCTTCGCCATCTAGGCTGGGTACTTTTATCAACTGCTGATTGTAGTTAAACGCTTGCGGCTCAGGAAACACATCGCTATAGCGATGATTAAAGCGATTGGCAAAAGTGCGGGCCATCTCCAGGTGTTGCTCCTGATCTTTACCCACGGGTACATATTTGGCCCGGTGAATAATAATATCGGCTGTTTGCAAAACCGGGTAAGTTAATAAACCGGCATTTACATTCTCTGGGTTTTGTCTCACTTTATCCTTAAACGTGACTGTTTTTTCCAATTCGCCTTTATAGGCCAACATGTTCAGGTAGAGATATAATTCTGCTGTTTCGCGCACATGGCTCTGGCAATACAATGCCACTTTATCGGGATCAAGTCCGCAGGCGATATTTTCGGCTATAACGCGGTGCACATTATCTTTCAATTCCTTCGTATCAGGATGCGTTGTTAATGAATGTAGATCGGCCACCATAAAATAGCAATCAAATTCGTCTTGCATTTTTACGTAATTACGAATAGCACCAAAATAATTGCCGAGGTGCAAAAATCCGGTGGGCCTGATGCCACTCATTACAACCTGCCTGTCGGCAGGCATGGTTTCTTTTTTCTTTTCCATCAGTTGGCGAAGATAAGAAAACTTGCCAGTTGTCGGAACCCTGTTTTCCGCTTATAAACCGAATATGCCGATTGCCAACAGCAAGGGACTATACTGGCAACTATCAATTATATTTGTACCATGGATGTAAATGATGCAATGGTAGATAAACTGGCCAATTTGAGCCGATTGAAATTTGATGAAACTGAAAAAATTTCCATTAAAAACGACCTGCAAAAAATGATTCAGTTTGTAGAAAAACTGAATGAGCTGGACACCACCGGTGTGGAGCCGATGCTGCACATGAGCGAAAACATAAACGTGTTGCGAGCCGATGAGGTTAAAGGAAGCATAAGCCGGGAGGCAGGATTGAAAAATGCTGCCATACACAACGAGCAATTTTTTAAAGTACCCAAAGTAATTAAGAAATAGTACAGGAGTTTAGGGTTTAGAAGTTTAGTATATATTCAACTAAACTTCTAAACCCTAAACCCTAAACTCCTAAACGAAATTTTATGCAGGGAATTATCCATTTAGAAAATATCAGAAAAAGCTATTACCTGGGCAAAAATGAATTGCAGGTTTTAAAAGGGATATCGCTTGATGTTTTTAAGAATGAATACGTGGCTTTAATGGGCCCCAGCGGATCGGGCAAATCAACATTGATGAATTTAATCGGCTGTTTAGATACAGCATCTGGCGGTAAATACATTTTGAACGGAAAAGATGTAAGCCGCATGCCAGATAACGATTTGGCCGAGGTTCGCAATAAAGAAATTGGTTTTGTGTTTCAGCAATTTAACCTACTACCCCGTTTAACGGCAGCCGAAAACGTAGCACTGCCACTGGTTTACGCCGGTGTGAGTAAAAAAGAGCGGACAGAAAGGGCCATGGAAGTTCTGAAAAGAGTTAAACTTGATGATCGCAGCCATCACAAACCAAATGAGTTAAGCGGCGGACAGGCACAACGTGTGGCAATTGCCCGTGCGCTCATTAACAACCCATCTATTATTTTAGCTGATGAACCTACTGGTAATCTCGATTCGAAAACTTCTTATGAAATCATGGAGATTATTGGTAAAATACACAAAGAAGGTAATACCGTTATTTTGGTTACACATGAAGAAGATATATCGCTGTACGCTCACCGAGTTATTAGGTTAAGAGATGGCGTTGTTGAAACCGACACTGTAAATGCAAATCCTGCAATTACTGCAATTCCAGTTTAAACAGGTAAATCCCTTAAACTAATACCAATAATTTTTGTTGCTTTACATGACAAAATAAAAATCATGGCTTTTAAAATCTATACTAAAACTGGCGACAAAGGTAAAACCAGTTTGATTGGCGGCACCAAGGTTGCGAAAAGTAATATCCGGATTGAAGCATATGGCACCGTTGATGAACTAAACTCCTACATTGGCCTAACTGCTGACCAGCTTACCCATCATCCTTCAAAAACAGTTTTAAAAGAAATACAGGACCGCTTATTCACAATCGGTTCATCACTTGCTTGCGATCCCGATAAAGAACCAAAACTAAAAATACCCGACCTTAAAGAAACGGATATTAGTTTTTTAGAAAAGGAAATTGATGTGATGAATGAAGAACTGGAACCGATGAAAACCTTTATACTTCCAGGAGGCCATGTCGCCATTTCAACCACACATGTAGCCCGTTGCGTATGCAGGCGTGCCGAAAGAATTTGTGTACATATGCAGGAGCAGGAGCTTTTTGTTGATCCGCTTGTAATTAAATATTTAAACCGTTTGAGCGACTATCTTTTTGTTTTAGCCAGATATGTTGGGCATTTACTGGGTGTGGCTGATATTCCGTGGAAACCAAGGATTAATTAATTAGCCAATTTGCTGATGTGCTAATTTGCTAATTGATTCAACGTTGATATCTTTGATTAAATAAACACTCCTATTATATTAAGGAATTAGCACATCAGCAAATTAGCACGTTAGCACATTTTCTTAGCACATCAACCCGTCTTTCATCACTAAAGTACGATCGCTCATTTTAGCCAGCTCTTCGTTGTGGGTTACAATTAAAAAAGTTTGATTAAACTGGTCACGTAAATCGATAAATAATTTGTGTAGTTCTTTTGCATTAGCACTATCGAGGTTGCCGGTTGGCTCATCGGCCATTATAATAGAAGGATTATTTATTAAAGCCCTGGCTACTGCTACCCTTTGCTGTTCACCACCAGATAGCTGCTGGGGTTTATTTTCAAGCCTGTCTTGTAACCCTAATGTTTTAAGCAATGCAGTTGCTTTTACAATTACATCTTTCTTTTTATCTCCCGCTATCCAACCGGGGATACAAACATTTTCCAACGCTGTAAATTCAGGTAAAAGATGATGAAACTGAAAAACAAAGCCAATATGTTTATTTCTGAAAGCCGATAATTTACTTCCGCTTAGTGATTCAATGTGCTGTCCGTTTAAGATAATTTCACCTTTATCTGCCTTATCCAGACTACCTAAAATGTGCAATAAAGTACTTTTGCCGGCACCTGAGGAACCAACGATACTAACAATTTCTCCCTTGCTGATATCAATATCAACCCCATTCAGCACAGTTAATTTACCGTAGCGCTTAATTATATTTTTTGCCGTTAACATGCTTCGAAAATAGGTAATAATTGCAAGTTTTAGCTTTAAAACACGGTATAACTACACATTTTATTTAGCTGTTATTTTTGGCCCAAAAGTGGTTGTTTAAAAAACACTTTTGGTTATTCCGTATGAACTTATACATTTGCAAAAAATAAACCCTTTAGAAAGATGTTTTGGACACTAGAATTAGCCTCCCATTTAGAAGATGCACCTTGGCCTGCAACGAAAGACGAATTAATTGATTTCTCTATACGCAGCGGTGCGCCTATTGAGGTTGTTGAGAATTTACAGGAGTTGGAAGACGAAGGCGAAATATATGAAGGGCTTGATGATATCTGGCCCGATTACCCCAGCCAGGAAGATTTTTTCTTTAATGAGGATGAATATTGAAACACCCCCCTCCGCCCCCTAAAGGGGTAACCTGGAGTACATAACTTCCAAATACATTCGATGACATAAAAGCGGAAGCCTCTCTGATTTGAGAGGCTTCCGCTTTTATGTAAAATAAAGAATATTAAATCCGCCGGTTCCAAAGTTCCCCCTTTAGGTTCCCTGCTAAGGGAACGAACGTAGTTCGAAGGGGGTTTTACATTTTATTTATTACCGCTTCAGTTACACCGGTAAATGAAAATCCCCCATCGTGAAATAAATTCTGCATCGTTACCATTCTACTCATATCGCTAAACATCATTACAATGTAATTGGCGCAATCATCAGAACTAGCGTTACCCAGCGGACTCATTTGTTCGGCATAGGACATAAACCCGTCGAAGCCTTTTACACCGCTGCCTGCAGTAGTAGCAACCGGCGATTGTGAAATAGTATTAACCCGTACATGTTTTTTAACACCGTAGTGATAGCCAAAACTGCGGCCCACACTTTCCAGCAATGCTTTTGCATCAGCCATTTCGTTATAATCGGGAAACACACGCTGGGCAGCTATGTACGACAATGCTACTACACTCCCCCACTCATTGATGGCATCCATTTTCATAGCTGTTGCTAATACACGGTGTAAGCTTATCGCAGATATATCAAGTGATTTTGAATTGAATCCGTAATCAATTTCGGTATAATGTTTTCCCTTGCGCACGTTGATGCTCATACCTACAGAATGTAAAATAAAATCAACTCCGCCACCAAAATGCTCCATTGATTTGGTGATGAGGTTTGTAACGTCTTCATTGCTGCTGATGTCGCAAGGAATAACCGGAGCATTTACAATCTCGGCAAGTTTGTTTATTTCACCCATGCGCATGGCAACTGGGGCGTTGGTTAAAATAATTTCTGCGCCTTCATCATGGCAACGCAAAGCTGTTCTCCAGGCAATAGACCTTTCGTCTAATGCGCCAAAAATAATTCCTTTTTTTCCTTTTAGTAAGTTGTATGACATAAACAGTTTTTATGCAGTAAAGATAGCCCTTATTTAAAATAAAAAAAGTCCAGTTCTTTAGCGCTGTATAAAATTATTGTAGCCAATATCCAACCCAACTCATTATAAATACACCAACAGCACTGTAGAGCAACGCAGCGACAAATACAAACATAAAATACATTACTGTAGTTCGCACAGCTTGTCCTGGTGCAAATTTCCGTATGAGATATTTGTTAAAAAAATAAAAAGGAACAGCCATTATTATAGCGATACTTATAATGTGCAAGTTGGCGATAATAAACATAAGAAAACATTTGCAAATCTAATTCCCCACCATCTCCCTGGCATTCTGCAATGCAGCAGCAGTAGGCTTTTCGCCGCTGAGCATTTGAGCTATGCTGGTAATGCGTTCGTCATTATTAAGTAAGCGTACCGAGGTAACGATTTTGTCTTTTTCAATGGCTTTGTATACAAAATAATGTGCATCGGCACGGGCAGCAATCTGTGGCTGGTGCGTTATGGAAATTAATTGATGAGCGGTTGAAAGCTCCTTCATAATATTACCCACCTGTTTGGCAGCTTCGCCGCTGATACCGCTATCAATTTCATCAAAGATTAAAGTAGGTAATTGCAATTTTTTTGCAACCAGCGACTTAATGCAAAGCATCAGCCTGCTTAGTTCACCACCACTCGCCACTTTACGCAGCGGTTCAAAACGGCCGCTCTTGTTGGCATCGAACAGAAACTCAATTTTATCGATTCCAAATTCACCTAGGCTATCCAATGGCTGTACTTCGGCAGTAAATTTAGCATTGGGCATACCGACCTTCGCCAACAGTTCATTTACACTAACAGTAAATGGCTTGATTGTTTTTTTACGTTTATCAGATATTGTTTCTGCTGCTTCCTCACATTGTTTCAACAACGCATTGGTTTGCTTATCTTTTTGTTGAATAGCTTCGCCAATATTTAGCATTTCTTTGAGTTTGCCTTGCAACTCTTCCTGTAAAACCAACAGTTCGTTGGTGGTGGTTACGCCGTGTTTCTTTTGTAATTTATAACCCATCGAAATGCGGTCGTTCACTATCTGAATACGTTCTGCACTGTAATTAACGCTGTTGTTAATGCTGTCCAGTTCCTCTGCAATATCAGCCAGTTCAAGCTGGGTGCTTTGCAAACGTTTAGCTAGTTCTGCAATACTTCCATGGTATTCGTCCAGAGAATGTAATTTATTGTAAAGGGTTTTCAGTTGTTGAACTACCGGCTCTTCGCTTTCTTTTAGTGCATAGCAAATTCCTGAAAGTTCTTGTTTTACATTTTCTGCATTGCTCAACAATTTCAATTCGGCATCCAGTTCTTCCAGTTCGTTTTCTTTAAAGCCGGCTTCTTCCAGTTCGTCAAACAAAAATTGGTTATAATCCAGCGCTGCGTTGGCCGCAGATTGTTCTTCTTGCAAAGCAGTTAATTCTTTTTTTGTTTGCTTGTATTTTTGAAAATTTTGCTGATAGGCAGTTAACAATTCGCCATTGACTGCCAACGCATCCAATACCTCCTGCTGAAAATCGGAAGAACTTAACTCCTGCGTATCAAATTGCTGATGCAAATCAACCAACAAGGCTCCCAGCGATTTTAGTTGATTCAGATTAACCGGTGTATCATTTATAAATGCCCTTGATTTACCGTTTGCCGCAATCTCCCTGCGTATCATCAGCAACTCTTCTGCATCCAGGTCGTTCTCTTTTAAAAAATCCTTGATGGCTTTTCTGTTCATGGCGTTAAACGAACCTTCTATCACGGCCTTCTTTTCTTTCTGCTGTAATACGCTGCTGTCGGCTCTTTCGCCCAGTATTAAACTCAGGGCACCCATTAAAATACTTTTACCTGCACCTGTTTCACCGGTTATGATATTCAGCTTTGCCGAAAAATCAATTTCCAGTTCGTTAATGATAGCGTAGTTCTGTATGTTTAATTTATGGAGCATGAAACAATTTATCTGAATGGCAAATTAACAAATATGCCACAGCTTATCTAAATATTTTGCAATAAAAAAGAGCTCATACAAAATGAGCTCTTTCGGTATCTTATTTATCAATTTTTATTTTACCACCACCGAATCATTCAAATCGGCATCAATCAAAATACGTCCGCAGTTTTCGCAAACCATAATCTTCTTACGTAATTTAATCTCACTCTGCTTTTGCGGTGGAATGGCGTGAAAACAACCACCACAACTGTCTCTTTCCACAGCAACAACCGCCAAACCATTGCGATAGTTTTTACGGATACGATCGTAACTGGTTAACAAACGCTCATCAGCATGACTACGGGCCTTATCACCTTCTTTGTTGTAATGTTTTTCTTCTTTCTCAGTTTCGCTGATGATTTTTTCCAGTTCGCCTTTTTTACCTACCAAATGGCCTTCCTTATTGGCAACTGCTTTTTTAGCAATTTCCAATTGCTTTGCTTTTTCGGCAATTTCCTCGGTAGCATCTTTAATATGTTTTTCGCAAAGCTTTATTTCTAAAGTCTGCATTTCAATTTCTTTGTTGATGGCTTCAAACTCACGGTTGTTCTTTACGTTATCGGTCTGCTTCTCGTATTTCTTAACCAATGCATCCGCTTCTTTAATGCCTTCTTTCTTTTGGGCAATAAATTCCTGAATACCGTTTATCTCCTCTTCCACTCGAGTTTGCCTTGCATGCAAGCCTTCAATTTCA
>JBKJPN010000188.1:0-14521 GCA_046595125.1 Ferruginibacter sp. | reverse complement strand
TTTAAAAGATGCCGTAACAAAAAAAACGTCTTCATTCAATAAGAAACAAATTTATAAGATTGGCGTAGCCGGTTTTTGCTTCTCCAATATTATGATGCTGAGCTTTCCCGAGTACCTTTCATCCGGTTTAATTGATGAGGCAGGATTGAAAGAAACATTCAGCTGGATCATTTTTGGGTTATCACTACCGGTTTTATTTTTCAGTGCTGCAGATATTTTTATATCAGCCTGGAAAGGGCTGCGGCAAAAGTTCTTAAATATTGATGCACCCATTGCGCTTGCAATCATCGTAACATTTTTAAGAAGTTATTACGAGGTCATCACCGGAACGGGCGCAGGATACCTTGATTCGGGAAGTGGTATCGTTTTCTTCATGCTCATAGGTCGTTGGTTTCAAAACAAAACCTACGATTCATTTTCGTTCGACAGGGATTATCTTTCTTATTTCCCCTTGGGAGTTACAGTAATCAGGAATGGAGCAGAGAAGAATATTCCGGTAACGCAGTTGGAGAAATCTGAACGTATCATCATCCGCAATGAAGAAATGATACCGGCCGATGCAGTGCTGATGAAGGGTACAGCCAATATTGATTACAGTTTTGTAAGCGGCGAAAACGCAGCAGTTGAAAAGAAAAAGGGCGAACTGATTTATGCCGGCGGCAAACAAGTTGGCAGCGCCATTGAGTTGGAAGTTATTAAAGAAGTATCGCAGAGTTATATAACTCAACTTTGGAACAATGATATCTTCGACAGTAAAAAGAACGAAGAGAAATCTTTTATTCATCCGTGGAGTAAATATTTTACTTATGTCTTATTTACAATAGCTACCTCCACAGTAATATTCTGGTATTTTACCGATGCTACAAAAATATTTCCTTCGGTTACTGCGGTGTTAATCGTGGCTTGTCCTTGCTCCTTATTGTTATCGGCAACTTTTACTTATGGTAATATGCTCAGGATCTTGGGCCGCAATAAACTCTACCTTAAAAATGCCTCGGTGATTGAGTCGCTAGCGAAAATAAATACATTTGTTTTTGATAAAACCGGAACTATCACACAAAGCCATACCGCCGCTGTTAATTATGCTGGTCTGCCATTGTCTGATCATGAGAAGGCTATTATCAGAACAATTAGCAAACAGTCTTCTCACCCTTTGAGCAAAGTAATAACCGATTCAATTCCTGCGTCAAAAGAAGCGCCTATCACCTTAAGGGAATTCAGAGAATTTACCGGGAAAGGATTGGAAGCCATTGCAGATAATACCTATGTGAAGATGGGGTCATCTTCTTTTGTGAAAGAAAATATTCCTGTATTTACGCAGGATACCGGAACCGCTGTTCACGTACTGATGGACAATGTGCACATGGGGACCTACCGGGTGCAGAATCAATACCGTCTTGGTTTAGAGAAGATGATCAGTAGCCTGAATAAGAAAGGGTTTGATCTCTATGTCTTATCGGGCGATAATAATTTGGAAAAAGATAACCTGGTTAAAATATTCGGAAGTAATGCCAATATTAATTTTCAACAATCGCCGCAAGAAAAACTGGATTATGTAAAGTATCTGCAAAAAAGTAATCGACAGGTTTTAATGATAGGTGATGGTTTAAATGACGCTGGTGCACTAATGCAGGCCAATGTAGGAATCGCAGTAAGTGAAAACTCGGCTCAGTTCTCTCCAGCCAGCGATGCAATACTGGATGGCAGTAAAGTTTCTATGCTGGATAAATTTATTAGTTACGCCCGGGCCGGTAAAATAATTGTCATGGCCAGCTTTGTACTTTCAATTTTATACAATATTGTGGGATTGTCCTTTGCTGTGCAAGGCCTGCTTTCTCCAATGTTAGCGGCTATACTTATGCCGGCAAGCAGCATCAGTATTGTATTGTTTGTGAGTTTGTATTCTTCATTCGTTGCCCGTAAAAAGGGATTGTGAGGATACACATGATTAATATCATGTTTCCGTTTGACAGTCATCACACTCAAAAATTTATAGCAATTCTACTTTTGACGGGAATTAAACATCATCTCGTTTGAGCGCATTTTTCATACTTATTGGTTTCAGCATTCTTGTAGCAGGAGGATTCCTGGCTGCTTTTTTATGGAGTGTAAAAAAAGGGCAGTTTGATGATGATTATACACCTTCCATCAGGATGTTATTCGATGAGCCTGAAAAAACAAAAACCACTTCAACCAAATCTGTTAAAACAATAACCCAAACCAAAAAATAACATGCAGGTAGAAAAATTTTATTACGATAATAAGATAGTAAGGAATTTTGCATACGCCACCATCATCTGGGGTGGTGTGGGAATGCTTGTTGGCCTTTGGGCTGCATTGCAACTGGTATTTCCGCAAATGAACATTACGCAGTATGGATCGTTTGGAAGGCTACGTCCTTTACACACGAATGCCGTGATTTTTGCTTTTGTGGGCAACGGTATTTTTATGGGTGTTTACTATTCGTTGCAGCGGCTGTGTAAAGCAAGAATGTTCAGCGATCAACTGAGTTATATTCATTTCTGGGGCTGGCAACTGATAATAGTTGCCGCTGCTATAACCTTACCGCTTGGTTTAACACAAGGTGCCGAGTATGCCGAATTGATATGGCCAATTGATGTGGCCATCACTATCATTTGGGTGATTTTCGGATGGAACATGTTTGGTACCATCATCAAACGCAGAGAAAGACACCTGTATGTTGCCATCTGGTTTTACATTGCCACGTTTGTAACGGTTGCTGTGTTGCATATTGTCCGTTCGGGCCAATTGCCTTACAGCTGGTTAGAAAGTTACAGCTGGTATTCGGGCGTGCAGGATGCTTTGGTGCAGTGGTGGTATGGTCATAATGCGGTGGCATTTTTCTTAACTACGCCTTATTTAGGTTTGATGTATTACTTCCTGCCAAAGGCGGCCAATCGTCCTGTTTATTCTTATAAACTTTCTATCATTCATTTCTGGTCATTGATATTTTTATACATCTGGGCTGGTCCGCACCATTTATTATACACCGCATTGCCAAACTGGGCACAGTCGTTGGGTATTGTTTTTTCTGTGATGCTGATTTTCCCAAGCTGGGGAGGTATGATCAACGGCTTACTCACATTACGTGGCGCCTGGGACAGGGTGAGAGATGATGTGATTCTGAAATTTATGGTGGTTGCCGTTACGGCTTACGGTATGGCCACTTTTGAAGGGCCCATGCTTTCATTGAAAAGTGTAAGTGCGGTTTCGCATTACACCGACTGGATTGTTGCTCACGTACACGTTGGAGCCTTGGGCTGGAACGGTATGCTCACCTTTGGTGTTTTGTATTGGCTGATACCAAGAATCTTTAAAACCGAACTCTATTCAAAAAAATTAGCCAGCAGCCATTTCTGGCTGGCAACACTGGGTATTTTATTTTATGCCATACCCATGTATTGGGCAGGCATTCAGCAAAGCCTGATGTGGAAAGAGTTTACAGAAGCCGGTCAGTTAAAATATACTTTCCTGGAAACGGTTACTTACATGAAACCATTTTACGCCATGCGTTCTTTGGGCGGCACATTGTATTTAACAGGTGTGTTCATCATGTTTTATAACATTTATAAAACAGTTAAGAAAGGCAAACTGGTTGCCAACGAAGAAGCAGAAGCAGCGCCGCTTGCAGTAATTCATGAAAAGCATACAGGAGAACACTGGCACCGGGTGATTGAGAGGAAACCTGTACAGTTGATGATACTGAGTTTAATTGTGATTTTGATTGGTGGTGTTATTGAATTGGTACCAACATTTATGATAAAATCTAATGTGCCCACCATCAGTAGTGTTACACCATACACTCCGCTTGAGTTGCAAGGCAGGGATATCTATGTACGGGAAGGTTGTTATGTATGTCACTCACAAATGATCCGTCCTTTCCGCAGCGAAACCGAACGCTACGGCGAATATTCCAAAGCAGGAGAGTTTGTGTATGATAAGCCATTCCAATGGGGCAGTAAACGTACCGGCCCCGATCTGGCCAGAGAAGGAACCGGTAATCTTAAAAAATCTGACGGTTGGCATTTTCGTCATTTCAGAGAACCATCTTCCATGAGTGAAGGTTCCATTATGCCCACTTATCCATTTTTAATTGAGCAAAAACTTGACACATCAAATACTGCAGCAAAAATAAATGCCATGCGAAAACTGGGTGTGCCTTATGACAAAGGTTATGAAAATCAGGCAAACAAAGATTTGATGACACAGGCAAACAGTATCCGTATCAATTTAAAAATTGAAGGGATACAGGTGCCAGCCGACAGGGAAGTGATTGCATTGATTGCTTATATGCAACGACTTGGAAAGGATATCAGTAAAAATAAAACAGCAACATTTAATAAATAAGTCATGTTCAAATTCATAAAACAATACGCCGAAACAATCCGGAATGTAGATATCTATCCGATGATATCACTGTTCATCTTCCTTATTTTCTTTATTGTGCTGCTGGTATTGGTAAAGAAGATGAAAAAGGAAATGGTAGAAGAATTATCGAATCTGCCATTCGACAAAGAAGAATTAAATAACTCAACCTTATAAAATTTATAGTATGCAATTCCTAAAGTCTATAAAAAATAAAATGATACTTGCTGTGATGGCGCTGCCTATGAGTCTGGCGGTTGTGGCACAGGATGCAAAACTTGCAGCTGCGCAAACAGTGGAGACTGGTTATAACCAACTGGCCATTTTATTGATGATCATGATTGTAGTGCTGGCTTTTGTTATCTGGGGTATGGGACATGTGTTAACTGCATTGGGAAGACAGCTGGTTGATAAAAATACCTCCAAAGCCTTATCAGCATTTATTTTGGTTGGACTTTCTTTACTATCGAAGGTATCAATTGCACAGGAAACAGTTGCCGCCGCTGTTAAAGAAGTGCCTAATTATGGAGGTCTTTCTGCATCGGCTTATTACATGCTTCTTATGGTAATAGGAATGGAGCTTGTAGTGATTTTATTTCTCGGATTTTCAATCCGTAGAATGTACACCGAATTATTGCCTGAAAAAATTAAGCCGGTAAAAGAAGAATCCAAATTTGCCGAATGGTGGAGCATAATGGATAAAAAATTATTCACCCAAGCGGTGTCTGTTGAAAAAGAGGCCGATATTTTACTTGATCATGATTATGACGGAATTAAGGAATTGGATAACGCATTGCCACCTTGGTGGAAGTATGGTTTTTATATTACCATTGGCATTGCATTTATTTACTTGTTGAATTTTCATGTACTTGGCTTGGGTATGAATCCTACTGAAGAATACAATGCAGAAATGGAAAAAGCCCGGATTGAAAAGGAAGTTTATGAAGCCAATAATAAAGACAGAATTGATGAAAGTAGCGTGCCATTTGCTGACGCGGATGGGTTAAAAGCCGGTCAACGTTTATTTGATGCAAATTGCGTTGCCTGTCATTTAAAAGATGGGGGAGGAAGTGTGGGCCCCAACTTTACTGATAATTATTGGTTGCACGGCGGTACATTAAATGACATATATGCTACCATTAAAAACGGTTATCCTGATAAGGGTATGCAGGCTTGGGGAGGGCAGTTTACTCCAAAAGAAGTGAGTTATTTGGCCAGTTATGTAAAATCTTTTGTTGGCACAAAATCAGCAACGCCAAAGGCACAGCAGGGTGTGTTCTTTGTAGACAAAGCAGCCGGGGCAAGAGATTCAACTACTGTAGCAAAACCCGATTCGCTTATCAGCAAATAAAAAATGACAGAAACTACCGACATATATCAGCAGGAAGCTTTTAGGGATTCTGTAGCCACCATCAGCAGTGAGGGTAAAAGGAACTTTATTAATCCTAAAAAACCAAACGGCAGGTTATACAATTTAAGAACCTGGTTCAGCATTGGATACCTTTTCATTTTTTTTACACTGCCTTTTATAAAAGTGAATGATACTCCGCTTTTTCTTTTTAATGTACTGGAGCGTAAATTTATTTTCTTTGGTATGATTTTCTGGCCACAGGATTTTTTCATCTTTGCTATTGGTTTTCTCACGTTCGTAGTTTTTATTATTCTGTTTACGGTTGTGTTTGGCCGTATATTTTGCGGCTGGGCCTGCCCTCAAACCATTTTTATGGAAATGGTTTTCCGTAAAATTGAATATTGGATAGATGGCGATTCCACCAAACAAAAGCAACTCCGTGCAATGGCCTGGAATGCGGAGAAGATCAGGAAACGGGTTATTAAGTTCATTGCATTTTATGCCATGTCATTTATCATTGCTAATTTTTTTCTGGCCTATATCATCGGCATGGGTCAATTGATTGGCTATGTTGAAAACCCCGGCGCACATGTGGGTACACTGATATCGTTATTGATTTTTACAACCGTTTTCTTTTTTGTGTACTGGTGGTTCAGGGAGCAGGTTTGCATTGTGGTTTGTCCGTATGGACGATTGCAAGGCGTATTGCTTGATAAGAATTCTATTGTTGTTGCCTACGATCACAAGCGTGGCGAAGAAAGAGGCAAACTACAGAAAAAAGAAGGCCATGATTGTTCAACCTGCAAAAACGACGGAGGCTGCAATAGTGCTGCCGCTATGTTTGAACAATATAGCAAACAGGGCGATTGTATTGATTGCTTTGCCTGTGTAAGGGTTTGTCCTACTGGTATCGACATCCGCAACGGAACACAGCTGGAATGTGTCAACTGTACAGCCTGCATTGATGCCTGCGACGATATCATGGTGAAGATTGATAAGCCCAAAGGACTGATCAGGTACGCTTCTGAGAATAGTATTACCGAAGGGAAGAAATTGAAATTTAATAACCGTATCAAAGCTTATTCAGGAGTTCTGTTGCTCTTGCTTTCTCTGCTTGCGTTTTTACTGGTGAGTAGAACAGATCTGGATGTTACATTGATGCGTACTGCAGGTATGACTTTTACCAAATTGCCTGATGGACGAATCAGCAATCTCTACAATTTGAAACTTGCCAATAAAACCCACAAGGATATCGACTTTACATTGAAACTGGAAAACTTACCCGGCGAAATAGCACTTGTTGGCAGCGGCCGACTGACGGTAAAAAAAGAAGACTATACCAACCTGCAGTTTTTTGTAAAACTAAAAACTCTAGAAATAACTAGTTGGAAAACCCTTGTAAGGATAGGCATGTATGAAGGGGATAAAAAAATTAAAACGATCACGGCTAAGTTTATAGGGCCCGAAGTATATAACTAAAAAAATGTATTATGAATTGGGGAAAAAAAATAGTGTTGGTTTATTTTGTATTTATCACCGGTATTTTATTTATGGTATTCAAATCATCTACTCAAAAAACTGATTTGGTAACAGCTGATTACTACAACAAAGAATTGAAGTACCAGGATAAAATAGAAGAAATGAACAGGGTAGAAGCATTGTCTGAGCCGGTTGAATTTTCGATAGAGAATAACGAAGTTGTTATTCAGTTTCCAAAAGATTTTGCTGGAAAACTGCTAACAGGAGAAGCTGTACTGTACTGTCCTTCAGACGAAAATAAAGATGTAAAAGATAGTTTTTCGGTACAGGATAAGCCGCTGAAAATTGTTATTCCGGCTCAAAATAAGGGATTACATGAATTACATTTAAGCTGGAAAGATGGAGCCATTACTTATTATTTTGAAAAGAAAATATTTATTTAAATGTTGCAGTTATTTATCGTTGCTTTTTCAATTGGTATACTAGGCAGCTTCCATTGCGTAGGTATGTGTGGGCCGCTGGCGCTGTCGTTGCCATTAAGTAATGATAGTTTTTGGGCAAAATTTTCTGGTGCACTTTTATACAATGCTGGCCGCATTGTTACCTATGCTTCTTTTGGATTACTGTTCGGATTGATTGGTCAAACTGCAGCTATATTTAATTTTCAGCAGTGGCTTTCTATCAGTGTTGGTGCTGTAATACTTGTGTTTATTATCGTTCCTAAAAAGTATAAGATACAATACAGAGCTTCATATAATGCAAATCGTTTTTTTACTGGGCTGAGAACGCAGCTGGGTAAACTTTTTACAAAAAAAAATCATACATCACTTTTTGTAATTGGGTTACTTAATGGACTGTTACCCTGCGGATTGGTATATATGGCAGTGGCAGGTGCTATTGCAGTGGGTGATATAGCAAGTTCAGTTTTATTTATGGCTGCATTCGGCTTGGGTACTTTGCCAGTCATGTGGAGCATAGTATTCTTTGGTAATTATGTAGGGTTAAGCATCAGGCAGAAGATGAGAAGCGTATTTCCTTATATGATGGCGCTTATGGCTTGTTTGCTGATTTTAAGAGGCATGGGACTGGGAATTCCATATGTTAGCCCCAAAATGAATACAGAAAGGCATATAGTTCAGGGTTGTTGCAGTAAACCTGACGAATCTCAGGTTATTAAGTGATGATAGTTATTATTTATGGAACAGAATAAAAATAGATTTGATTATCAATTTAAAATTAGAGGACTTGTACTATATGGCATCAGTTAAAGTATCTAAACCAGATCAGTTTCAACATGAAAATAAAACATGGAACCGACTGCTTGAGTTTTTCAAACAGGAGAATACATTTTTGAAAAACCGTTTGGCCGAAGTGGTTGATTACAGAGCTGATAAGGAGTTTCTGGCACTGGCTGAGCAATTCCAAAACAGGTTTGTGCTCAAGGATGAATACATTGATGAACTACGACATGATATTAATGAACAGGATACCGAATTGAACAATGCTCCCAATATCGCACCAAACAATAAATTATACAAGCGCCAGGAAAAACTACGGAACGAAATGGAATATTTTGAGAAGGATTTTAATCATCTGAAGAATGAGTTTAACAAGTATCTTTCGGTAGTCTTATAATTCTAATTAAGCATGTCAGCCAATTTCTTTTGGTTGATGATGATAATATTCCCGTCTTTAATTTCTATCAGGCTTTCGCTTTTGAAATCGCTGAGTGTGCGTATCAATGACTCTGTTGCCGTGCCGGCAATATTCGCCAAGTCTTCCCGGGAAATATGAATCGAGAATTTATCCTGGTTTTCTTTCTGGTATTTTTCTTGTAAAGTGAGTAAAGCATCCGCAACGCGTTTGCGTAACGAGTTATAGGCAAGTCCCAATAACTGGTTTTCTTTTTCAGTAACATTTTTAGCTAACAGCTTAATAAACTTATGCATCACTTCCCGGTTGCTGTTCAACAGGTTTTCAAATTCCTCTTTGGGTATAATGGCTACTTCTGTATCTTCAATGGCTTCTGCTGTTTCTTTGTATACCGTTTCTTCCAGTAAAGCATTATATCCAAAAAAATCACCTTCGTTAAACAGGCCAACCGTTAATTCTTTACCGGCATCATTGCTCTTACAGGTTTTTACTTTCCCTTTTTGAATATAATACAGCCGGTTGGGATGGTTTCCTTCGGTATAAATCGGTTGCTTCTTTTTGTAGTGGTTAATATTGCGATCTGCAGCCAAAGCTTGTAACGGATTTGCTCCGGTGAAATCGGTAATCATTTGCTGTATGCCTTCTATGTCGGTATTGTAATTTTTTGAAAGCAATTCCGTTTTTTTAAGACGGCTTTCAACCGCATTTAGTAATTCAATATCACTAAATGGTTTGGTGATATAATCATCGGCACCCATTTCCATGCCTCTTCTAAAGTCGCTGCGTTCGGCTTTGGCCGTTAAAAAAATAAAGGGTATTCCGGTAAGTTCAGGATTCTTATTCAGTAAATGCAAAACACCATAACCGTCCAACACCGGCATCATAATATCACAAATGATAAGGTCTGGTTTTTCCTGCAAAGCCAGTTCCACTCCAATTTTCCCGTTTTCAGCAGTGCGTATTTTATAACCTGCCAGTTCTAAAATTTCAGCGGTGTTTTCACGTATTTCGTAATTGTCTTCTATCAGTAATAAGTGCTTCATGTGTTGGGTTATAGCCTTAAAGTTACAACTGTCTTGGTAAACTAATGATAAACTCTGTGCCTTTTTCCAGATCGCTTTTAAATTCAATCTGGCCATCCAGTAACTCTATATATTTGCCAACAATATGCAGGCCCAGGCCAGTACCTTGAATATTGGTAACATTGGTACCTCTGAAAAAACGTTCGAACAGGTGAGTCTGGTCTTCCTTCGAAATGCCAATACCATTGTCTTTAATTTCCAAGACAATTCGTTCATCCATAACTTTACTCAAAACTTCAACAACGCTTCCCTCTGGAGAAAATTTAATTGCGTTGGATAACAAATTGGTAAGAACGTTCCGGAGTAGCGAAGGGTCCGAAAAAATATTTACTTCACCTTTGTGTTGATATTGAAATTGCTGATCAGTTTTTGCAATACCCTCCATTTCACTGCATAAAGCGGTTATCATTTCTTTTAGATTAAAATCTATGTTATTAGCGATTATTTTTCCATCTTCTATTTTTCCAATGGACAGAAACTCATTTAGTAAATTTGTGAGGTTATTTACAGATGATTTAATGCGGTGAATATGTTTGTTTCGTTTTTCTTGTTCCTCGGCTTCTGTATATTTGGCCACCAATGATGCAGAAGAAAGTATAGTGCTCAGGGGCGTTCTGAATTCATGCGAAGCCATAGAAACAAATCGGCTTTTCAAATCGCTTAGTTCCTTTTCCTTACTTAAAGCCTTTGTCAATTCATCTTTCGATATTTCAAGGGCTGCAAGCACATTTTGTAATTCCATAGTACGGGTCTCAACTTTCTGCTCCAGTTCATTATTCAGTTCTTCAATCTGTTTATTAGTTTCATTTAATTTTTCCTGATGTTGCAGAACCGCATTTTCAAATTCTTTTCTGATGGTGATATCACTCACAAACGCGATGGTATAACTCTCGTTGCTCATTGTATAATTGCTCAGACTTATCTCAACAGGAAACTCACTGCCATCTTTTTTTACCGCAAAAAGGTCTTTACCAACTCCCATCGGCCGGGGCTGAGGGTTTTTTGTATAGCTGTCGCGGTGATGAACATGTTTGGTATGATAGCGTGAAGGTATAAGGCTTTCAATCTTCCTGCTTATCAGTTCTTCTTCTTTTTCATAGCCAAACAATTTAAGCAAGAAATGATTGACCAGTAAAATTTCGGCATTGCTGTTGGCCACTAAAATACCCATAGAAGCATGTTGAAATAATGCTTCAAATTTCTCTTTTTCCTGCTGCAGTTTTTCCTTAACCATAAAAGTTTTATAAATAATTACATTATCTATAAAATTACGATAAAGAGAATAGAAGTGGGGTCTAAAACTTAAAAGAAGATTTAATTCTGCAGAATCTGTTCTGCAATTTCATCCATATCAATTCCACTATGGCTTTCTTCATAAACACATTCCATGTTTTTGATTAAAAGAACCTGTGGCGATGCATGATTCACCGCAAAGTCTTCAGCTATTTTATTGGAGAGCGAACGATGCTTTATCAGATCGAGAAAATGAAAATCAGCCGAATCCAGCTGATTACTTCTTTCCAAACGGCTTTTGGCCATACTACTGATGGAACATCGGGTACTGTGCTTAAAAATTACCTGTGGTCTGGTCTTTGATAGGTCAGTTAATTGTTGTAGCTGTAAGTCGGTGTGTAGGTCAATCCAAATCATATGTAAATATCAGGTATTAATGTATAATACCTTCATTCATCGGACAACCAGATTTACGGCTAGGGCTGCAGCTGCTGATAACTGCAGCTACCGAAATTAACAGCACTAATAATACTAGTACTTTTTTCATGATTTTTCTTTTGGGTTTAAAAAACTTATTATTGCAAAAGTAAGCTTTGCCATAATAATTTACGAATGGTAAACGGAGAAAAGTATAATTATATTATCTTGGAATATAGTTTTATATAAAAAACATTTAAAAAAATCCGAACCAACACCAATTTTAACCTAAAAACTAGCTAAATCCATCATGTTACAACTAAAACGCCCCATTGCCTTTTTTGATCTTGAAACTACTGGGGTGAGCCTTAGTGCCGACCGTATTGTAGAAATCGCCATCATTAAGATTTCGCCCGATGGCGAACGGCAGGTTAAAAGAAAACTGATAAATCCCGAGATGCCTATTCCAAAGGAATCAACTGATATACACGGAATAACCGATGAAATGGTAAAGGATGCATCTACTTTTAAGCAGGCAGCCAACGAAATAAAAATGTTTATCGACAATTGCGATATGGGTGGCTATAACAGCAATCGCTTTGATATTCCTATTTTGATGGAAGAGTTTTTAAGGGCCGGAATGGATGTTGACTTGAGTACCCGAAAGATGATTGATGTGCAGCATATTTTTTATACCATGGAACCACGTACTTTAACGGCTGCGTATAAATTCTTTTGCCAGAAGGAACTGGTTGATGCACACAGTGCCGAAGCTGATGTGGATGCTACTATAGCAGTATTAATGGCTCAACTTGAAAAATACAAAAATCTGGGCGATTCGGTTGACTCAATTTTAAGTGTAATTGGCGAAGATAAAATTGTTGATTATGCCCGTCGATTTAGTTTTAACGATAAAGGTGTTGAAGTTTTTAATTTTGGCAAACACAAAGGAAGAGCAGTAGCAGATGTACTAAAGGCTGAGCCGCAGTATTACGACTGGATGATGCGGGGCGATTTTCCGCTGCACACCAAACAAAAACTTACCGAAATACTAAACCGTACGCTGTTAAAAAATAATTAATTAGCAGTTGTAGAAAATATGTTAGTAGGGCATTCCCTTATTTATTGTAAATTTATCGTCTAAAATGTTGAAGTATTTTGGAAAAACTGGTGGTAATACCAACCTTCAATGAGAAGGAAAATATAGAAAATATCATTGCTGCGGTTATGGGTATGCAGCTCAGCTACCATGTGCTCGTTATTGATGATGGTTCTCCAGATGGCACTGCAGCTATCGTAAAATCTTTAATGCCCAAATACAACGGGCAATTATTTTTAGAAGAGCGTTCGGGTAAACTGGGTTTAGGCACCGCCTATATTTATGGGTTTAAATGGGCTATCAGCAAAGGATACCAATTCATTTTTGAAATGGATGCCGATTTTTCTCACAATCCAAATGATCTGGAAAGGTTGTATCTGGCCTGTAAGGCGAGTGCCGATGTGGCTGTAGGCTCACGGTATGTAAAAGGCGGTGCTGTGGCCAACTGGCCTTTAGATCGCATTATACTGTCAAAAGGAGCTTCCTTTTATACTAGAATTATTACCTGGATGCCGGTTAGAGACCCTACCGCAGGTTTTGTTTGTTATAAGAAGGAAGTATTGGAAGCCATAAATCTGGATGGGATAGTATTTGTAGGTTATGCATTTCAGATTGAAATGAAATTTGCTGCCTGGAAACTGGGTTTTAAAATTGCCGAAGTACCCATTACTTTTATTGACCGTGAATTTGGTGCCAGCAAAATGAACAAAGGCATCATTAAAGAAGGTGTATTGGGCGTACTGAAATTACGCTGGCAGAGTATGTTTAAGAACTACCGAAAAAAAGTTTCCAATACCGATGCTAACAGCTCCGTTAGTTTTCATCAATCCGATGTTGCCTTGGAGAGCAAATAAATATTCCGTCTTTTTCTCTCTTATGTATGTAATCAATTCTGGCACTGCATCTCTATAGCTAAACAAACGCTATGCAGAAGCTGCAACTCTCCATTCCCGAACCCTGCCACGAAAACTGGCAAAACATGACAGCAACTCAACAGGGCCGTTTTTGCAATGCTTGCGCTAAAGAAGTAATTGATTTTAGTATGATGACCGATAGGGAAGTACTGAATTACTTTACTGCATTAACCCACAAAAAAGTTTGCGGCAGAGCGCTGCCCTCTCAGTTAGAAAGAACGATTGCAATGCCGAAAGAACCAAAGAAAAAATTGTTTTGGTATTGGAATTATATTGTAATGTTCTTTATGTTTTTTGGAAAAGCGAATAATACAAAGGCGCAGGGAAGAATACAAACTGGTTGTGCGCAGGCTATAACACCCGAACAGTTGAATGTGACAAGATCAACCAATGTAAACTATGCATTGGCAGGAAAGGTTGGGAAAGTAAGGGTACAGACAGAAAGAGCCGTAAAAGGGAAAGTGGTTGATCGTGATAATGCTGCTATTCCATTTGCAATTGTGAAAATAAAACATATTGGAAACGGCTTGTCAGCAGATGCTAACGGCGAATTTTCAATTGAGATAAAACAGGGAGATACACTTTTAATATCTGCAGCTGGCTTTAAAGAAATCGAAGTTCTTACCAGAACAGCATCGCAAATTAATGCGGTTTTAGAAAGGAAAGAAGCAAAAGTAGAAGTAGTGGCGATTGCTGGTATGATGATAAAAAGAGCTGACTTCAAAAATCGCTCTACTTTGCCTCTTTTGAAAAGAAATGTTATTTCGGATGTGGGCAATGAAAAGACATCGGATACGGTTATAGTAAGTGCAATATATGATACCAGGCATGTTTCTACCATGATGGGAGCTGTAAGCACTAGTGGAATAAAAATTGAAGAACAGCCTGAAATAATTACCCCAGCCCT
>JBKJPN010000156.1:0-14536 GCA_046595125.1 Ferruginibacter sp. | reverse complement strand
CGCTCAAGCGCCAATCCATCGGTAGATATGTTTAATGTAGATAACCCGGTAAGTTTGGCAGGTTATTTAAGCCGTGAGCAGTATGGCGATTGGCCAATTATGTACGGTCAGGATTTTACAGCACAGCCCGAAGACACCAAAGTATCAGATACCTATATTAAGAGTAAAGACAAATACGAAAAGAACGGGAAAAAGGTAGAATATATTTATGCTGCCGCCGATAAGCACCTGTTTCCACGTATGTGGGATCAGAGTAACGATCAGGGCCATGCCGATTATTATGCAGGGTGGGCGGGCATTGGCAAAGATCAGCAAGGCAATTGGGAACGCTCTCCTACTATGGGCGAGAATATAAAATTTGCCATGGCCTATCAGGTTGGCTGGATGTACATGCGTTATTTTATGTGGAATTTTGCCGGTAAACAAAACGATGTACAAGGTATAAATATGGGCAATGTACGGGATGGTAACTGGAAAACCGGTATCGGTTTCTGGGATAATTTCCGCCTGGGCGACCAAAATACTTTGCCCGACAGTTTGAAACAAAACAAAGCTAACAATAAACTTTTTGCGCTACCATTCCTCTTAGGATTGATGGGACTTATTTACCAGGTGATGAAAGATAAAAGAGATTTTCTGGTAACAGGGCTGCTCTTCTTTTTTACCGGATTGGCTATTGTGTTTTATTTAAATCAGGCTGGTAACCAGCCACGTGAACGTGATTATGCTTTTGTTGGTTCATTCTATGCCTTTGCAATTTGGATTGGATTGGGAGTCCTCTTCGTAAAAGACATGTTCTCAAATTTCATTAAAAACAAAAATCTTTTAAACATTGCCGCAGGTGGACTATGCTTATTAGCTGTACCAATTTTAATGGCAAGTCAGGAGTGGGACGATCACGACCGTAGCAATAAAAGACTGGCAGTTGATTTAGCAAAAGATTATCTGGAAAGCTGTGATAAAAATGCTATTCTGATAACTTTTGGCGATAATGACACCTACCCCCTTTGGTATGCACAGGAAGTACAGGGAGTGCGTAAAGATATCCGTGTAATTAACTCCAGTTTAATGGGTACCGATTGGTATCTTAACCAGTTGCGGTATAAAGTAAACGACAGCGATCCAATTGATCCACTATGGTCGGCAGCACAAATAGAAGGCTCTAACAGGGATATTGTTTATTCTCCTGAAGGATTATATGGCAGCAATGCAACTTTCCTAAATAAGTATAGGGCCAAGGCTGGTATTAGTAGCGATCCTGCAACACCCATGGATTTATATACTATGATGAAAGATTTTGCCGGCAGCGATGATCCCAATAAAATGGAAATAGGTAGAGATGGCAGTGCATTAAACATCTTCCCAAGTAAAAAAGTGTTCATACCGGTTGATGTTAATTTTGTTCGCCAGAATGGAACCGTTAATGCCGATGACAGTGTGTTATCTCAAGTGGTATTTGATATTCCTAAGAATGTATTATTTAAAAACGATGCAGCAATCTTAAATATCATTGCAGCTAATAAATGGAAACGTCCCATTTACTTTACGTCGCAGAGCGGTGGTGATCTTGGTTTTCAGCAGTTCTTGCGTCAGGATGGACTTACCTACCGTTTAGTACCGGTTGCCAACAGCGAAGTGAATGGTAAATGGGTGTACGATAAAATGATGACCCAGTTTGCCAGTGGCAATGCCGATAAACCCGGAGTTTATTTTGATGAGGAAAACCGTCGTCATTTAAATACCATTCGTATGGCATATGCTTCAGCTGCTTTAGATCTTGCCCAAAAAGATAAAAAAGAAGAAGCAAAAAAAATGCTGAACAAGGTTAACAAGATGATGCTGGACGAGAATTTTCCATACGGCATGGTAAGCCGTAATCAGCAGCAAAATTATATTTCGTTAATGATGCTGCAATCAACATATGCAGCAGGCGATACTGCACTTGCTGCCAAAATCACTAAAAGCTTAAAGAAAGATTTGGAGCAACAGATTAGTTATTACAACGCACTAGACGAAAACAAAGCCGGCACATTTGATTTTATTGATCAATCGGGCCGCAAGGGTGGTGATAAAAATGCAGCCGAACAATTCCTGATGCGCATTGCGCAATTGGAACAGCAGTTTAAAGCTCAATCGCTAGAGCAAGGTGCCCCTATTATTACCGAGCCAGTTGCACCGGGCAAAAAGGGTGATACACCGAAATAATTAACACTAAATATTCATTTAAAAAAGGAGGTCAATAAAGACCTCCTTTTTTAGTGTTTTTTTACTCGCAAGATGCCAAGCCGCCAAACGGAAGCTGTTGCTAAAAACGGAAACTTATTTTACCGGCAGCTGTATGTAAAAAACGCTACTTAAATTTGTGGCAATATGATGACCCGCAAAAGAAAAGCAGTTTTAATACTGGTGCTTGGCATGATAACCGCCATTGGTCCCTTCTCTATTGATATGTACCTGCCAGCCTTTGCTGACATTGCGACCGATCTACATACAACGGTAGCCCGTATATCGCTTTCGCTTTCCAGCTTTTTTATTGGTATTTCTTTAGGGCAATTTATTTATGGCCCGCTGATGGACAGGTTTGGCCGCAAGAAACCCTTGTATACAGGTCTGGTGCTTTACCTGATTGCTTCGGCTTTATGTATGCTGGCTCAAAGCGCAGATATGCTAATTGCTCTGCGTTTTTTGCAGGCATTAGGCGGTTGTGCAGGTATGGTAGCCAGCCGAGCCATGGTACGAGATCTTTTTTCGGTAAAAGATAATGCCCGTGTATTTTCTATGCTCATGTTGGTGGTGGGTGTATCGCCTATTATTGCACCCACTTTGGGTGGTTTTGTAACAACCGAGTTTGGCTGGCATTATGTTTTTGCCATACTTACTTTAATGGCACTCATTATTATACTTGCCGTACACTTTGGTTTACCCGAAACCCAGCCAGCTGATCGCAACTATTCTTTAAAACCAAAAGCAATTCTTAAAAACTTTGGAGCCGTACTAAAGGAGCCGCAGTTTTATACCTATGCGTTTACTGGTGCCGTGGCTGCAGCGGGTTTGTATGCATACGTGGCGGGCTCGCCGGTTGTTTTTCTAGAAATATTTAAAGTATCGGAAAAACAGTACGGGCTCATTTTTGCACTGGTGGCGGGAGGGCTGATACTTGCTACACAAATAAACAGTTTTTTACTTCGGCGGTTCAACAGCGAGCAAATAATACCAGTTGCTTTATTTGTACAAAGCCTTGCAGGCATTGCTCTTTTTGTGGGTTCGCTTACCAACACCCTTAATTTACTGGGTATCATATTGCTGTTGCTAATTTATCTCAGTTGCCAAGGTTTTACGTTTCCAAATTCCTCTGCGTTGTCTATGGCGCCCTTTACAAAAAATGCTGGCAGTGCTTCGGCTTTAATGGGTGGCGTGCAAATGGGTTTGGGTGCGCTTACCTCGGCCATAGTAAGTTTTCTAAGTAACGGTACTGCCCTGCCCATGACTGGTGTAATGGCCTGCTGCGCCATCAGCAGTTTTATTATTTTACAAGTTGGTAACCGAATCATTCGTTACAAAGCAACTAAAGCAGCTGTGGAAGAGGAGGCTGTTGATATGATTAGTACTTCGTAGAATTTAGATTTGCCTATTTAGATTTCTTAAGCCTGCATCAGTTTTTCAATGTCGAATTTTTTCATTTGCAAAAAAGCTTGCATTACTTTGGGGGCTTTTTCGGGATCGCTCATCAGTTGCCCTAAAATAGCCGGTACAATCTGCCAGCTAAGGCCGTATTTGTCTTTTAGCCAGCCGCACATACTTTCTTCGCCACCTTTTGCAAGGGTGTTCCAGTAGTAATCAATTTCTACTTGGTCGTTACAATCCACCACAAAAGAAACGGATTCAGTAAATTTAAATTTTGGGCCGCCGTTTAATGCCATAAATTTTTTGCCGTTCAACTCAAAAATTACCGCAACCGGATTCTCCGATACAATCTTAGAATTTTTAAACACGCTGCAGTAAAACATTGCTGCTTCTTTTGCCTTTCCGTCAAACCAAAGGCAGGCGTAAATATCATTTTTCATAGTTATAAAAGATTGAATTATTAATTTGCCTCAGTATATTTTTTAAAACTATCCAGTATTGCTTGCCAGCCACCACGCTGTAGTTCGATACTGTTCTCGGTTTCCGCTTCAAAAGTTTCTGTTATTTTTGTGCTGTAACCATCAGCTTCAAAAATAATTTTTGCAGTCCTACCATCACCCATGGTATAAGCAATCAGTTGATGCAGTTTAATCTCATCATATATTCCCCAAAAATCAAAGCCCATGCTGCCGTCTTTTGCTTCCATACGGCTACTAAATTTGCCGCCAACACGCAGGTCATTTTCTGCATGGGGCGTATGCCAATCGGGCGAAGCGTTATTCCATTTGGTAATGTGTTGGGGAGCGGTCCAGTATTTCCATACTTTTTCAGCCGGTGCATTTACTGTAGCAAATACGGTAATCATTGTTTTTTCAGTTTGTTCCATTTGTTCAATATTGGTTGATATTGTTAATAGCTGGATAAGTGTGCTTGTTAACATTTATCTCACAGTCGGGCATCAGGTTTCTTAACTGTTCTATCCGCTCCTGCGCAGGCTCGTCTTCATCATCCGAAATCAATAAGCGTTTTAATTTGCTATGATTATCAAGCTGTAAAGCGCCATCTAAATTAATAGATGTACCTCGTATATGCAGCAGCTCAAGCCCTTTTATTTTATTCAAATGAACAACACAACTATTATCTAATTGTCTGATGCCTTTTAGCCGCAGTTCGGTAATATTTTCCATTAGGGTGAGATGAGCTATTCCTTCAATAGTAATTTCCGTTTCATCTAGATCGAGCATGTTAACCGACTTTAGATTACATACTAGCAATTCAAGATGTTCATCCGTAACGTTGTCCCAAAGCCGCATTCTTACTTGATTAAGATGTGCAGGTAGTTCATTCAAGTGGGCAGGCACATCTATATGAAATAAAGCATCCAAAAACGCAGCTTCAAATTGTTTTCTTTTTTTCTTTTTGTTCATAGGTTTTATTGTTTACAAGGAAGTCAAGTTTATTAAAACTTGACTTCCTTTATAAATTTACTTTGTAAAATATCTGTAAATTATTTCCCCCTCCAAACATTGTTACTAAAATCAATATCCGGAAAAACTTTCTCTGCATCCAGTTCCACTTTTTTCAATGCTTCGGTAGTAGGCAGTTTTACTTTCCAGGTTGCGGTATTGTTCCATATTTCAACTGGGAGTTTTAGTATTCCCTTTTTACCCGATTTTGTTTCATAAGAAATATTTACCGGCAAAGCCATTTGTTCAAGATTAGCAATGGTAACAACGGCACCATTTCCTGGTATACCATTATCAGCATATTCAACCGACAATATCGCCTGGTTAAATTTGTAATTCTCAACAAACCATGCTTTCCAGAACCAGGCAAGGTTTTCGCCAGATGCGTTATCCATGGTACGGAAAAAATCTGTGGGTGTTGGATGCTTGTATGCCCAGCGTTTAATGTATTCTTTAAAAGCATAATCAAAACGATCATGGCCTAAAATTTCGTTCCGCAACAATGTTAAACCATAGCCAGGCTTGGAGTACAAATCATTACCTATGTTGCGTTCTCTCAATGCATCAGGTGTACTCAAGATGGGTTCGGTTTCGTCGCCAAACATATATTTGGCAACAAATTCCATGTTCTGCGGTTTGCCTTTATATTCTCCGTTGTTAAAATCTTCTTCGGCCAATGTGTTTATAAAAGTATTAAAGCCTTCATCCATCCATCCGTACTTGCGTTCGTTACTGCCCACAATCATCGGGAACCAAGTGTGGCCAAACTCATGATCGGTTACACCAAACAAATCGCCTTCTTTGGCATTAGACCCACAAAAAACAATGCCGGGGTACTCCATACCGCCAACATTTGAAGCCACATTAACCGCTGAAGGGTAAGGATACTCAAACCAACGCTTGCTGTAATTCTCTATACTGGCTTTTGTATATTCTGTTGAACGGCCCCAGCCCTTTTTACCGGCACTTTCGGCCGGGTATACACTCATGGCCAACGAAGTTTTTCCGCTGGGCAAATTTATTTTTGCCGCATCCCAGATAAAGCTTTTGCTACTGGCCCAGGCCACATCACGTGCATTGTTCATGCGGTAGTGCCAAGTAAGTGTCGTCGAATTGGGTCTGCTTTTTACATCTTTAACCTCATCTTCTGTACGTATCATTACCGTCTGATCACTTTTTTTTGCTAGTCCCATCCTGCTATGTTGTACCGGCGTTAATACCTCCGCCTCGTTCAATAACTCGCCGCTGCAAACAACAATATGGCTGGCCGGTGCAGTTATGTTTATATCAAAATCACCGTACTCTAAATAAAATTCACTGGGGCCAAGATAGGGTAATGTATTCCAGCCTTCCACATCATCAAATACACACATGCGGGGATACCATTGAGCGACAGCAAAAATATTTCCATTTTTGGTTTTTAAAATACCGCAGCGATCGGCTCCGTATTCAGGCAACTCAAACGAGAAATCAATTTTTATTTTCATCAAATCTCCGCCCGGCTTCATGGCTTTTGGCAAACGAATCTGCATGCGGGTGTCGGTAATAATATAATTGGCATCGGTGTTTTCGTCAAGCAGTTTTACAGAACTTATTTTATAGCCTCCGTCAAAATTACTTTTGCTATCGCCATAACGGCTCCGGCCATTAAGCGGCATTCTTGCCTGGCCTCTGCTGTTTTGGGTGAACAGATTTTGATCTAAGATTAACCATAAAAAAGGTAGTGCATGCGGACTGTTATTTTTATAGGTGATGATAACCGAACCTTTTATTTGATTGCTCACATCATCTAAAGAAACATTAATCTGGTAGTCCACTTTATTTTGCCAGTAGCCGGCATTAGGCTCGCCAGTTGCAGCCCTGGTAAGGCTTTCGCCGGCCGGGTAAAAATTGGGTGCAAACAAAGCATAGGGATTATAGTTTGATTCTACATTGTAATTTTCCTGTGCAGAAACAAATGAGCATGAGAATACTAGTATAAAAAAGCTGAGAATCTGTTTTGTCATAACCTGAATTTAGATTTCGAAGTTACATTAAAACGGGGAGGATAAAATACCGTATACAACTGGGCTTTATTCCCAGTCTTTCAATAAAGCCCTTCCCTTTTCTTTAATGTCGGGATCGTCTTCGGTTTGTGTGGGCAGTGCAAACATGTATTTAAGGTAAGCAATAGCTTTTGCTTTATTATTGCTGTCTTTATAAGCTTTCGCCATTTCCAGATAATTCAAAATAAACTCTGGTCTTAACACACGTGCTTTCTCAAATGCCGTTATCGATTGCTTCAGCGTAGCAGGAGGCAATCCTCCATATAGCAATTTAACTAGTCCTCTTTCTATTGAGTTTAAATTGCTGATTTCATATTGCCAGCGGCCTAATACATGCCAAGCTTTAAAATTTTGCGGATCATTTTCAATAGCAGCATCCACATATTTTTTTACTTCTTTGGCATTAATAATTTTCTCTTTGCCCGACTTACTCATGGATGAGCGGCCCAAAGCAATAGCCATAACACAGTTTGCTTCCGAATTATTGGGGTCAATTTTCAAGGCCGTTTCAGCATAAATTTTAGCAGCCTGGTAGTATTGATCTCTCAGCTTTGAATTATTTATTTCTCGCTGACCAATGCGGCTGCACAATTCACTGCATTTATTTAGTGCTACAATATTGGTGCTGCTAAGTTTTAATACTTCCTTGAATTTATGAAATGATGCTTTTTCATCTGGCACCGACTCAAGCCTGGCAGCTTCTTTAAGCAATACATTAATATCCTGTGCCGATGAAAACACAAAAGACATGATACATAGCGAAATGGTCAGTACATACTTCAATTAATATTCTTTTTTATAGTGAACGCTTATTGACCCTTCCATACTAGCAATAGGAGGATTTTTTTTCTCAATATTTACTGCTACAGATTTGATACGGTCATCCAATGCATGTATCAACTCAACCATGTCCTGTACGAGTGTTTCCAACAAAGCAGTTGGCAAGTCCATTCTTTTTTTTATGATTTGATAGACCGATGCGTAATTAATTGTTTGCTCCAAGGCTGTTATTTTTTGGGATCCCTCAAAAGACACAGTCGCATAAACAACAAAACTGTTGCCCAATACCTTCTCCTCTTCATGTATACCATGAAAAGAAAAAAACTGTAAATCCTTAAGATGAATAGTTATCAAGAGCAAAGATGTTTAAAAATGTTTTCTTTATTTATTCGCTCCAGAAAATGCCGTAAGCCTAATGTAACCCTTTTTCTCCTAAATACCTTTCGGCATCCAAAGCTGCCATGCAGCCTGTACCTGCGGCAGTAACGGCCTGTCGGTAAATTTTATCCTGTACATCACCCGATGCAAAAACACCTTCTACATTTGTTTTGGAAGTGCCAGGTATGGTTTTTACATAACCGGCCTCATCCATATCCAGCCAGCCTTTAAAAATATCTGAGTTAGGCTGATGACCAATTGCTACAAAAAAAGCACTCACCGGTATCTCCAATGTCTCTCCCGTTTGATTATTTTTAATGCGAACGCCTTCTACTTTTTTATCACCCAACACTTCATCCGTATCACTATTCCAGTAAATTTTTATATTCGATGTATTAATCACCCTGTCCTGCATTACTTTGCTGGCACGCATTTCATCCCTGCGTACAATCATGTGCACCTGCGAACAAATTTTAGATAAATAAAGGGCTTCTTCTGCAGCGGTATCGCCAGCGCCAACTATCGCCACTTCTTTTCCCTTAAAGAAAAAGCCATCGCAAACGGCACAGGCACTCACACCATATCCGTTTAACCGCTGCTCACTTTCAATACCCAACCACTTGGCCGATGCGCCTGTAGATAGAATAACTGAATTTGCTTCAATCCATTTCTCTTCATCAATCTCAACCTTCAACGGCCTTGTTGAAAAATCAACTTTTGTTGCTAGGCCATAACGAATATCGGTGCCCATTCGCTTCGCCTGATTTTCAAAATGAACCATCATTTCTGGTCCTTGTATTCCATCCGGATAACCGGGATAATTTTCTACTTCGGTGGTAATAGTTAACTGACCGCCAGGCTGTATTCCTTGGTACAGAACCGGATTTAATCCGGCACGTGATGCATAAATAGCAGCTGTATATCCTGCTGGCCCCGACCCTATTATTAAACAATGTACTTTTTCTACTGACATAAAATTATTGCTGTATTATTTAAAACGAATGTAATTGAATTTATTTTATTGAAAAGATTATCTGGCAATAACTGTCCCCACTTGCGATGCATATCCACAAAAAGCACCTAGCGCACCGCCGCTAATATTACCAATTACTTTTCCGGGCTGAGAGAATGGGTTGCCAATACTTTGCTGGTTAAACTCCCAGGTATTCCAAAAATTATAAGTTGCCCTGTCTATATTTGATAATTTAAAAGAGATAGTATCGCCCCTTGCAAAAAAACGATCATCGCCAGTTGGCAAAGGAAGGTTTCTGTCAATGCCCTGGTCAACCTGTCCCTGGTATGTGGTTCCATCTACCACTTCATCATTATAAACCGAATTGAAGCCAGGCAAAAATCGCCCGCTGTTTTTCTTAGTATAATACCTGATATAATTTCCCAAGCCCGGTGGGTCAATAGCCCTAGCCATTAATATTCTTTTTGAAGTATCCACTTCGGGCGGTGGCAGTTTCGTCCACAACGAATCAAATATTTTTGTGAGTGCAGGTACGGTAGTAACAGCGTTGTACAACTTTCCATCAGCCTTAATAGTTAAACTGTATTGCTTGGCAAACTCACCAACAAAAGCTGTGGCAAGGTTTGATGAATCGATGCCGTAATAATAAATAAAATAACCGTTGCCTGTTGGTATTGAGTATTCTTTTAAACGATGTGTTAACGTTCCATTCGTCATGGTAACTTCGGCAGCATGAACAAATGAATTGAATAATATCTGCTGGCTAATAGCACCAAAATAATCAAGGCTTTTACTGAGCGCCACTGTTGGTGGCTGTCCATTTTCTATCTGGGCATCTACAACCAAAACCGGCTCTGCATACTTCAAATCGAAGTCAATATTTTTTTCGCAAGAAAAAAATAAAACGCAAATACAAATTAGTAAACTCAGTTGTTTCATTGTGTACAAATTTAAACCATCAATAGCTTAAAAAAATAACTTGTTTGTTAATATTAGATAAACATTTCGTAGCCCTAATAGTTTGATTCTTTGTTGTAAAAAAATCCTCCTGCCAAAAGCAGGAGGACAATTATAATATCTCGTCAAAAAAAATGATTAGCCTAAATAAGCTTTCAGCGCTCCGCTGTATCGTGCTTTTTGTAAACGTTTAATAGCTCTTTCCTTAATCTGGCGAATACGCTCTTTGGTTAAATCGTATTTCTGACCAATTTGCTCAATAGTAACACCATTTTCGCCATCCAATCCAAAATATGCATTTACAATCTCTGCTTCACGTGGGCTCAGTGATTTCAAGACTCTGCGGATTTCATTTTTCAATGAATCGTGCATTACATCTTCATCAGTTTCATCTCCACCTTTCAGTAAATCTCCCATGGCCACATCTTCTGCTTCATGCACGGGTGCATCCAGCGACGTATGACGGGTGTTACTCTGGAATATATTATTAATCTCTGTTTCACTCATCTCCAGCAATTCTGCCAACTCTTCGGTAGAAGGTTCACGCTCATGCTCCTGCTCAAAAGCCATATAGGCTTTATTGGCTTTGTTGTATGTTCCGATTTTGTTTTGCGGCAAGCGAACCAGCCTTCCCTGCTCAGCCAAAGCCTGCAGAATTGACTGACGAATCCACCAAACGGCGTATGATATAAATTTAAACCCTTTGGTTTCATCAAAACGTTGAGCAGCTTTAATCAAACCAAGATTACCCTCATTAATTAAATCACTAAGCGAAAGTCCCTGGTGCTGGTATTGTTTAGCCACCGACACCACAAAACGCAGGTTAGCCTGTACTAATTTATCCAAAGCACGCTGGTCGCCCATTTTTATCTTTTGGGCTAATATGGTCTCCTCTTCAGGAGTAATCATCGAAATCTTCGAAATTTCCTGCAAATACTTCTCAACTGCTTGTGAATCACGGTTGGTAATTTGCGTTGCGATCTTAAGTTGCCTCATTGAATTATATTAATTACTTAAATAGAACATTGAATAGACATGATTTGTTGGGAAAAGGTTGCAAACGAATGGTTAATGATTCTGATATTACGCTATTCCCAACTAAAAATGTGTGCAAAGTTACTAAATAATAGCCGCATTTCATAATGTAGGTGTATAAATGGGATGAAAGGTGGATAAATGCAGGGGGCAGGAATAGGTAATTGGAAATTTGGAATTGGGTGCGCAGCCTGATTTCTGAACCCAATTCCCAATTACTTGAAACTCATTCTTATATTTGGCCTATGATAACAGATTTACGTTCCGATACTTTTACCAAACCGTCTGCCGGCATGTTAGAAGCGATGTTTAATGCGCCTGTTGGCGATGATGTTTTTGGCGAAGACCCTTCTGTTAACCAGTTGGAAGCCATGTCGGCCGAACTATTTGGTATGGAGGCTGGCTTGTTCTGCCCCAGCGGCACCATGACCAACCAAATTGCCATAAAATGCCATACCCAACCCGGAGATGAAGTTATATGTGATAAAATGAGCCATGTGTACATTTATGAAGGCGGTGGAATTGCATTCAATAGTGGGTGCCAGGTTAAGGCACTGGAAGGTGACCGTGGTCGAATTTCCGCTTTTCAGGTTACAGAAGCCATCAATTCCGAGGACGTTCATAAAGCTAAAACAGCTTTGGTAAGCCTGGAAAATACCGCAAACCGAGGCGGCGGTAGTTGTTATGAATTTGCTGATATTCAACAAATAAAAAAAGTCTGCGAACAGAACAATTTAAAATTGCATTTAGATGGAGCCAGGTTATGGAATGCGTTGATTGCTAAAAACGAAACCCCAAAGCAGTATGGCGAAATCTTCGACAGCATTTCAATATGCTTTAGTAAAGGCATGGGGACGCCTGTAGGCAGTGTACTGTTAGGCAATTCTGGCTATATAAAACAAGCCAGAAGGGTTCGTAAAGTTTTTGGTGGGGGCATGCGGCAGGCTGGCTATATAGCAGCGGCAGGCATCTACGCCCTGGAAAACAATTTATACAGACTTGCAGATGATCATCAGCATGCCTGCGAAATTGCTGCAGCACTAAGTAAGAAAGATTTTACAGGAAGGATAATGCCTGTAGAAACCAATATTATAATTTTTGAAGTAATAGGCACCTTGAATCCCGAAAAATTTTGCTCAATTATGAAAGCGCAAGATATTCTGTGCATGGCTATTTCAAAAACGCAGGTGCGGATAGTTACTCACTTGGATTTTACTAAAGAAATGCTAATTAAGCTCATTCAAGTAATTGAGGCATTATAATTGTGAAATAAATAATAATTTACTGCGTTAAACCCCAAATTAATTATTATGAAATTTCAATATTTTTTTGCCATGGCTATTGCCATGTTTGTTTTCCAATCTTGTCAAAAAGAAGTGAGTTTAGATAATAGTACCGGCTTAGGCGCAGGAACAGCCAAAGTTAATTTTATTTTTAAGTTCGACAGTACTCAAGTTAGGCTTAATGCTATCGGTCAACCAGCGCCTATGCCTGCTGGAAATGCAGGCCAGTCGCCACGTTTCAACACGATGAGTGCCCATTATGTAGAGTTGGCGCCAGATGCTTTTACACCCTTAGGTGGCGGTGCCATTCTATATAAAGCGCCCGAGGTAACAACCGGAGGATCTAAAGCCATTGATTTTTCGAATTCAAAATTTGCTGGTAATAACCAGGTATTTTTAAGTGTTCCTGTAAATAGTTTTGCAGCCGGTTCCTATACTTGGCTGCGTATTTCACTGGCCTACCAGAATTATAATATCTATATGAATGCATTGGGACAAACCATTGATGCAACTTTGGCATCGTTTATTGGATACAATACTTATCTCAGCAATTATAAAGTAAAAGATTCTACCATTGCCGTTAACGCTAATAAATCCCAGGGTTATTGGGCTTTGGAGGGTAAAATTTCTGGGTTTGGTTTTTTGAGTACAGGTCAGGCACCTCCGGGGTCCACAACAGTGCCAAACCCTATTTTTGCAACTTCGCCTATTCCACAAGGATCATGTGTAGTTACAGCGCAATTTGCAGTGCCGTTTATTGTTACTGGCAAAGAAACTAAGGATATCAATATTGTTGTATCCCTATCCGTTAATAAAAGTTTTGAATGGATAGACGTTGATAATAACGGCACCTACGACCCAAATAACGGCGATCAGGTTATTGATATGGGCATCAGAGGTATGATACCCATCATTCAATAAATACCTTAAAAAATTGAATATCTAACTGCCTCACCATTGTGAGGCAGTTTTTTTTAATGTAGATTCTCTAACTTCATTAAACTAAAATAAGCATATGCATCCTTACGAATTACTTTTAGATGATAATAAAGCCTGGGCACTCAACAAAGTAAAGACTGAGCCTGATTTCTTTAAAAAGCTGGAATCTCTTCAAACGCCCGAATTCTTGTGGATTGGCTGTAGTGATAGCCGTGTACCAGCCAATGAAATTACCAACACGCAGCCCGGCGAAATATTCGTACACCGTAATGTAGCTAATCTGGTTGTTAATACAGATGTTAACCTGCTGGCAGTGCTTGATTATGCCGTTAATCACCTAAAAGTGAAACATGTAATTGTTTGTGGGCATTATGGCTGTGGCGGTGTAAAAGCAGCTACCACCAATACCGATTTTAAACAGGTATTGAATATGTGGTTGCGAAACATTAAAGATATTTACCGTATCCACCGCGACGAACTTGAAATGATTACCGATGAGGGCAAGCGTGTTGATCGATTGGTTGAACTAAATGTGCAGGAACAGATATTTAACCTCGCTAAAACTTCTATTATTCAACGTGCCTGGAAAGAAGATAATCGCCCCGACCTGCATGGCTGGGTTTACGGTTTGAAGGATGGAATTATTAATCCAGTGTTTGAAATGAAGGCAGGCACTCATATTGACCCGCTTTACGAATATGAGGGTTTGTAAATATTTCAGACCTTATTAATCGGTTGGTACATGTTTTATTGACGATAGCGGCTTAAAACCGTTTTTTTTTAAATCCAAGTATCACCCTTCTTATCCCTTAAGAACAATTACCCCGTACAGCAAACACAATTTGCTTAAAACCACACGACTAACTTAATAGTAAACTGAAACAGCATTCTCTTTTTTCAACATAGCCTGCAGATTATCTACCACAAAAAAATCCCTCCCGAAAAACTCGGGAGGGATTTGTATAAATCGGTGTTTGTTTATCTTATTACGACCACTCTACAGATAGCTAGTCGGGCTCCGTTGCGGTCACCAATCTCTACCGTGTAAACTCCTGT
>JBKJPN010000144.1:0-12684 GCA_046595125.1 Ferruginibacter sp. | reverse complement strand
GCTGTACTACTGGTTAATACAATATTGGTGATGGCTGTACCGCTGCAAATCGTTTGATTAGATGGCGTAGCTATTGCATTGGGTGTTGGGTTAACCAGCACCGTAGCTGTTGTTGTTGGGCCCACACAACCATTGGCCGTTGGCGTGATTGTAAAGGTCACAATAATCGGTGCAAAGGTAGTATTGGTCAGCGTACCTGTTATAGGTGAACCTGAGCCACTGGCCGCAATACCGGTTACCGTGGCTGTATTATCCCTAGTCCAGGTAAAAGTAGTTCCCGCTGTACTACTGGTTAATACAATATTGGTGATGGCTGTACCGCTGCAAATCGTTTGACTTGTTGGTGTGGCTATTGCATTTGGAGTTGGGTTCACCAGCACCGTAGCTGTTGTTGTTGGTCCCACACAACCATTGGCTGTTGGGGTTATCGTAAAAGTAACCGTAATCGGTGCAAAAGTTGTATTGGTCAGTGTGCCGCTTATTGTTGTGCCTGAGCCACTGGCTGCTATACCTGTAACGGTTGCTGTATTATCTCTTGTCCAGGTATAGGTAGTTCCGGCTGTACTGCTCGATAACACAATATTAGTAATGGCTATGCCGCTGCAAATCGTTTGACTTGATGGCGTAGCTATTGCATTGGGTGTTGGGTTAACCAATACTGTAGCCGTTGAGGTTGGTCCTGTACAACCATTCGCTGTTGGCGTGATCGTAAAGGTCACGGTAATCGGCGCAAAAGTTGTATTGGTCAATGTACCTGTTATCGGCGTACCTGAACCGCTGGCTGCTATACCTGTTACCGTGGCAGTATTATCCCTTGTCCAGGTAAAAGTAGTACCGGCTACACCACTTGTTAATACTATTGGTGCTATTGCCGTTCCTGAACAGATGGTTTGTGTTGCCGGTGTTACAATAGCATTTGGAATAGGATTAACTGTAATTGTACCTATTGCAGTTATTGTTCCACAACCGCCAGTTAAAGTAACAGTATAATTAAAGGTACCTGGTGCTGTTGGTGTTCCACTAATTGTTACCACATTTGCAGCCCAGTTGCCAGTTACACCTGCAGGTAAGCCAGCAAAGGTAGCCCCTGTTGCACCTGTAGTTGAATAGGTAATATTTGTTATTGCAGAGTTGTTACATACCGTTTGTGCATTCGTTCCCGCTGCAGAAGTTAAAGTAACAGTATTGTTAGGTGTTACCGTTATCGTTCCTGTTGCAGTAACGGTACCACAACCTCCTGTTAAAGTAACGGTATAATTAAATGTGCCTGATGCTGTTGGGGTTCCACTTATGGTTACCACATTTGCTGCCCATGCGCCTGTAACGCCTGAAGGTAATCCTGCAAAGGTTGCGCCTGTGGCACCGGTAGTACTATATGTTATATTGGTAATTGCTGTATTGATACAGACCGTCTGTACATTCGTTCCGGCCGCAGAAGTTAGGGTAACCGTATTGTTTGGCGTTACAGTTACAGTACCAGTTGCTGTTATTGCTCCGCAACCTCCAGTTAATGTAACTGTATAATTAAATGTTCCAGATGCTGTTGGGGTTCCACTTATGGTTACCACATTGGCAGCCCAGTTACCAGTTACTCCTGCAGGTAAGCCCGCAAAAGTTGCACCGGTTGCACCAGTTGTAGAATAGGTAATATTAGTTATTGCGGTGCTGATACATACTGTTTGAGCATTGGTACCGGCTGCAGATGTTAGCGTAATAGTGTTATTTGCCGTTACTGTTATTGTTCCTGTTGCAGCAATACCACCACAACCACCAGTTAATGGAATGGTATAATTAAATACTCCCGAACCTGTTGGTGTACCACTTATGGTAATGGTATTGGCGGCCCAGGCTGCGGTAACGCCGGCTGGTAATCCTAATGCCGTACCAATTCCTGTAGCGCCAGTTGTTGTATGTGTAATATTAGTAAGAGGCGTATTTATACACAAGGTTGGGGTTGAAGAAGCTGCTGTAACGGTATTTGAAGGATTAACTGTTACGGCTGAAGTTGTTGCAGAACAACCCGTTGCTGTATTTGTGAAAGTAAAAGTGGCCGTACCAGTAGAAACACCATTTACTACGCCGGCATTTGTAACAGTAGCAATCGCTGGACTATTGCTTACCCATGTACCACCTGTTGTTGGAGATAAAGTAGTTGACGAATTTGCACTACTGCAAAAAGTACTTAAGAAACCACGTATTTCGCCACCACCAAATGCTGTGCTGTGAATATTAAAATAAGCTTGATTGCCGGCTAAACCTGCCTGCAATGCTGCAAATGCGCTAGCTGTTGTTCCTCCATTGGCAGTAACATACGCAGGATTGTAGCTACTTGCCAACGTCATATCCAGTGTATTATCATAAGTTCCCGATGTAACGCCTAATGGGAATCCGGCAAACGTAGGAGTAGTGGTGGCAACGCCCGCTGTGCCCGTATTGGCTACTGCCGTTGCAGAATGAATATGGGAAGCGGTTGTTGTTCCCGTTAAGCCACTGAAAGTACTTTGCACACGCATTGTGTTTGTAACCGTATTTATTGTTATAGTTGCAGTACCAGTACCGGGAGAAGCATTTGAAGGGCTTTCTGCCGGACCATTCAGGTTTGCAGTATAAACTGTTGTTCCGGGGCCTGCAGGACAAGTCGCACAAATAGAATTTGGGCCGGTGATGCTTACTACAGGCGGGTCATTCACTGTTATAGTTCCGGTTACGTTTTCTCCGGCACAAGTACCTCCTGTAAGTGTAACCGTATAACTGTAAGGCCCCACTACTGTTGGTGTACCACTGATGGTTATTACATTAGCAGCCCAGTTACCGGTTACACCGGTTGGCAATCCTGCAAAAGTTGCGCCGGTAGCGCTGGTGGTGGAATAAGTAATATTAGTTACAGGATTTGGTGTACAAACCATTTGTGCATTGGTACCCACTGCAGATGTTAAAGTTGCTGCACAGGAAGTTACCGTAATGGTTCCCAATGCGGTTATGTTTCCGCAACCGCCAGTTAATGTAACTGTATAGTTAAAAGTGCCAATTGCAGTTGGTGAACCGCTGATGGTAACCACATTGGCTGCCCAGCCACCCGTTACACCGGCTGGTAATCCTGCAAAAGTTGCCCCGGTAGCACCTGTTGTAGCGTAAGTAATATTAGTTATTGGGGTTGATATAGCAACCGTTTGATTATTAGTTCCTGCGGCAGAAGTTAAGGTTACTGTATTGTCTGGTGATACCGTAATTGTTCCAGTGGCCGTGACAGTTCCGCAACCACCCGTAAGCGTTACTGTATAATTAAATGTACTCGTCGCAGTTGGTGTACCACTAATGGTAACTACATTAGCTGCCCAATTACCCGTAACACCTGCCGGTAACCCCGAAAAAGTTGCACCCGTTGCAATAGTAGTAGCATAAGTAATATTTGTAATTGCTGTATTCACACATACTGTCTGTGCATTTGTACCCGCAGCCGAACTTAAAGAAATGGTATTGATTTGAACGGTAATCGCTGCTTTTGCAGGAGCCACATCGTTATTTGGTATATTATCAACTACCGCATTTACACTACCAGCACCGGCTACTCCACCAGCAGTATATGTTACTGTTGCCGTACCGCTTGCCTGTATGGTTGCCTGAGCACCCGAAAGGGTTCCTAAAACAGGAGAAACAAAACTTATTGCCCGGCCGATTAAAGTTGTGAGGTTGGCTGTAGATATGGCCTCGCTAGCTGAATTAGAAAGAAAACTTGCCGTTACCGTAGATACGCCCGATACGCATATCGGATTTGGTGAAGCCGTTGCCTTTAACTGCAGCCATTTACCAATGGCCAAAGACCCGCCTCCGGCCACATCCCCACCTGCCCTGTCGCATGGAGATGCTGTTGGCCCTGAATTGCAACCCCACCAGTTATTTTCTGCATTCACACTCCCAGAAGATTCAACAAAATGAAGTGCGCCCGATGCAGCACTTGCGGCAGCGGTATTACCAATAAACCTGTTATAATTTACTGTTGGTACAGTAAGGTTCGGAGAATTATTTATCGAAATAGCACCGCCTAAACCATCTGCGGTATTGTTAGTAAATGTGTTTCTGGTAACCGTGGCACCAAAAGGAGTAACTCCTACCTGACCTGTAATTGCAAGCGCTCCACCATTTGAAGTGGGTGCGCCGGGAAATATTACACTGTTCCCTGTAAAGGTAGAATTGGTTACTGTACAGGTACCAAATCCTGTACCCACGCCCGAATTAAAGATTATAAATAAAACAGCTCCTCCGTCTGCATCATTACTTACGTTATTTGTAAATGTACTATTGTCAATACTGAGGTTACCTCTAACCTGCATACAGACAGCTGCACCTCCGTAAGCATTGGCAGGCAAAATATTATTATCAAAAGCGCAATTAGTAACAGTAAGAGATTCAGCAGAACCACCACCGGCACAAATAGCCGCCCCGCCATAGGGATCCGAACTAAGATATCCATTTTGAAACCTTATACCCGAAACAGTTACTACAGGGCTGTTTGTGGTTCCAGTAGGGTTAATAAACAAAATACGATCTCTGTTTGCATCATTTACCATGTTGATAATGGTATTTGCAGGGCCGTTACCATTAATTGTAATATTCTGATCGGTATTACCAATGGTTAACTGCCGGTTTGTAGGATGGCTCAAATCATAAGTTCCCGTTAATAATGTAACAATATGAGTTCCGCCCAAATTATCTGATGCTGTCAAAGCAGACCGGAGAGAAATAAGGCCTATGCCTGCGCCACCTGTAATTACTCCTGTACCATTATTAATGGTTGTAAAAGCAGGATCTGTAAAGGTGGTTGGCGTATAGTTTTGTGCGCCAGTTGTTACAGAAAGCAGGGTTGTAAAAATAAGGACTGCAATAATTTTTACGCTCTTTAAAAAACTTTTAAAGTTTAATTTTTGGGTAAATATCTTTCGCATAATAGTTAGTTTTGAAAAAAAATTAATCAACAAAAGGGTAGTTTTTTTTAAGAGTCCGTTTAATTCTTTACAGCTTATTTTTTATCCATAATACCGGTTTATGACCTTGGAGGATATACCCCCTGTAAAGCAATATTAAAATTTACAGCCAGGTAAGGCATCAGGTTATTATGCGGTTGGCTTCCTCCACTTACAGCCAATGCCCCTGCATTCATTGCTGAAGGAGCAGGAGCAGCTGGTGCATAAAAATTAGCCGCTACTTTGGCAGCACTGGAAGTGCCCCATACAAAATCCGTAGGGCTGGCAGTGCCGCCCGCTACTTTTGCATTCGCAGTATGGGTATGCAAAGGCATTTCTGTTATCAGAAGGGTTACTGTTTGTACACCGCTTGTTTCTCCAATTAAACGAGATGAAAGGCCCGGCCCCTGACCGTAGAACATAGCAGCATTTCCCTGGAGGTTAGGTAGTCCAAAAGTGGATCGGCCATCGCCTCCATAAGTAGTACCTAATAGGGAAAAAAGCGCTGTATTCTGGGAGATTGGTAGAAGTTGTCCGTTACACAATGCCCATCCACGTGGTGCAAAATTGAAAGGGAATAACCTGATTTCTGCTACAAAAGGATCTGCCATAAAATAATTTTTATTTTACTAAATTAATTTGGTGATGGAAATATGCCCTGCAAAGCAATACAAATATTAAGCGTTAAATAGGGTGATCTGTTTTCATGTGCCTGGCTACCACCTATATTACTCACTGCCTGTGGAGACATTGCAGTATTTGCCGTAGTACCATATGGTGAAAACCCTGTACCACTTGACCAGAAATTACCGGTAGGTGCTGTTACAGTAGGCCCATTTGTGCTGGCATTTACAGTGTGAGTATGTGCCGGCATCTCAGCCAAAGTCAAGGTGTGAACCTCTTCACCCCCCCTTTGCCCCAACGTTAGTCCACCACCCGTATGCATGGGTACACGGCCCCTGAAATCGGGGAGGGCAAAGTTTACACGTCCATCACCTCCATAAGTAGTACCCAGCAATGAAAAGAGTGCTTGGTTTTGGTTAATAGGTAACAATTGACCATTACACTGTGCCCAACTTCTGGGTGCAAAATTGAAAGAAAATATTCTTATTTCTGATAAAAAGGGTTCTGCCATTGTAAAAAATTTTAGTCTTAAATAATTCCCGTGCCGTTTTGTTTTTCTTTTTTTAATTTGGTGAAGGAAAAATTCCAAATAAGGATATGATATAAGATACACAAAGAAATGGTATCATATTGTCGTGCGGCTGGCTGCCCCCCGATGCACCGATTGCCCCTGCATTCATTTGAACAGCCGGTGGTGCTGCACTATATGGCTTCCCTGTAGCAGTACTGCCCCAAAAATTGCCAGACGGATTATCACTTCCCCCTGTATTGGATGCCTGTGGCAGATGGGAATGAATAGGAGTCTGGTTCACTGTCAGGGTAACCTGTTCTACGCCCCCGGTTTGTGCAAGAATATACCCGTTTCCCTGGTGAACGGGAACCCTGCCCCGCAGATCGGGTAATCCAAAAGTAGTTTGCCCGTCGCCACCATAGGTAGTACCAATCAATGCGAACAATGCATCATTTTCTGCAATAGCCATCAACTGGCCACTACAAAACGCCCATCCTGCCGGAGCAAAATTACCGCCAAATAATCTTATTTCTCCTATATAAGGTTGTGCCATAAAAAGTATTTATTAGTGAATCATCAAGCCTAATTTTTGAGAATGAAACATTTGCTGTTACAAACCGGTCTAATAACAGGATAAGGTTTATTGTTTTGGTATTGAAAACGATTGAAGCTTGAATTCTCTTTTTATTCTCACAGTTAGTCAGGGTCATGATTCTAAAAAAAAGAATTATTGCAATTCCCACATTCAATCATTAAATCGCTGATAAATCTACATAATATGAAATCATAATCCAAATTATTTTAGTGTTAATTGGATTTATTTTTTAGATCCAGATATGCTCATCCTCAATGTAAAACAATACCATGTTTTGTATTTGGTTAACAAGCTTAATCTTAAAACAGGTTAAAATGCTTCTGAAAACGAATTGCAGGTATTTTGACAGTTCTTGTTTACTGACGTAATGAAAGCCTTTTCAACTTTTATATGGTTCCATGAAAAATTCTAAGCATATCAAATCACTTAAGGTACTAGCTAAATAAACCGCCACTAACTTATCAATAAAGTTTAAGCCAAACCCTTTGTGCTGAAAATATACCGTGTAAATAAATTCAGGAAAGCCGCTTTATTGTTTATTACTGCAAGGTAAAATAGTAATAAATTGAAACGATTGTTATCGAAAAACTCTTCAATCTACAATAAGCAGAAACCTGTTTAATTTTAATAGCACAGATAAGTATTCATCCAACCGGAGCTAACCCCTTCGGCGGGAATGTCAACAAACCCGGCCCATTCTTTTTCTGGGATATCCATCCATTCAGTTAATAAAGTTGCTGAATTTTGGCTGATACTGCATTTGCATACAGGTGCTATAAAATAATTAGTTTTGGTATCTAGCCTTAATCCTCCCCTTGGGCTATTTATTATTCCTTCTGCCAACTTTGCCGTAATTGCAGCACTATTTGTATAATCTTCATTGCTGTTCAAGAAAATCTGCTCCACAACCTCGGCACTTTCCCAACCTAATAAAGAAAATACAGTAGCAGGACTTTTGGTTTGCTCCAGCAAGCTTTCCAGGAAGTCTATGTTGTCCTTATTTGTTAAAGAAGCATGCCAAGGCTTGTACCCGTTAATTGAAAATGTAAATCCATCTGCAATTTTTTCAAGCGCTTTATTCTCCAGCATCATCGGAGAAACAAAAAGATGCAGGTTGCTGGCTTCTTTGTATTCGTTTAACCGTGAATAAAACAGGTAAGCAGGATATGAATCAAATACACAAAGCAGCGTGTCAGTATCTTGATTTGAAGATAAAAAGCTGGTTAGTGGTCTAATCTCAAATGCATCATCATACTTCTGGTTGTTTACATGATTATGAGTTATTTCCGCACCTCCTTCTACAAAACCCTTTATCATTGCAGCAGTATGCTTGTAGCCGCAATCGTAAAAAGTAGTTACTAGGGCAGCATTTATTTTATTCATTTGTGCGGCCTGTTTACCTGATAACCAGCATAAAAAACCATGTTGTAATGTAAGGTTCAGTATATTTTTTTGAGGCAACCAATTGTCCGGATAGTTGGCGCCCGGATTTACAGCCATTAACATTTTACCCGTAGTAAGCATCAATGGCCTTAATATTTCCAGTATCCGCAAATCAACAAATGCAACCAGCATATCTACTCCTTCTAATTCCAGCAATTTTTCAGCCTTTTCATAAACCTCTTTTTCAACTCCTCCAAAACCAATCGATTCTAAAACAAGCTGAATTTTTTGATCAAGCTGTTTATGCTTCAATGCTGTTTTTATACCGTCCACAAAATCAACCATCATACCCGGATGCTCTTTTGACCGGGGATACAATACTCCTAATTTCATTTGCTAAAAACTCTTTAAGATTTAAATAATGCATTTGAACACCATTAAATAGTGATAGTCATTTATCTGTTATTTCCCCGTGAAAATAACAGATAATAATCTCAAATTAAAAAATTATTAACCCCTGCTATTATTAATACCTAAAAATATTTAAGATTGTGTGTTTACTAGAGAAACATTAAATTTTTCTTTGTAAGCTGTAAAAGAACATGTATTTTGTATTTGTTTAAACTAAATAATTAAACTCTAGCAACATGAACTCAAGAAGAAAATTTTTAGTCCAGGGCAGTATGGCCACCACTGCTATGCTTGCATTAAAACCTTTTTCAGCGATTGCAAAAGCCACTTCACCTTTCACCGGGTTTGGCGGCAGTTATAACAAGTTGGGTTTTTTACATACCGTCAATAAACTGCCAGATGATTACAAGATTACCCGGTATATTAAGAATATAAAAGACAAGAACGAAAACACAATTCTTTTAAAAGCAGGGCAGGACAAGCAGGACGAAACAGGTGGGCTTACCTACGACGTTTCTGTATTAAGCGATGACTATAAAATTATTAATAAAGGTAAATTCAGAACCGGGATTATCAGTGCAATGCCGGGCGAAAGCAATGTTGTTCAAAAGATCAATACTATATCCGCATATCTGAAAAAAGAAAAAAACTGCACCATTGTGGTTTGCCTGTCGCAGCTTGGCTATAAGAATAAAAACACGCCCGATGATATTACCCTAGCTAACAAATCAACAGATCTTGACATCATCATCGGAGGACATACGGATAACTATCATAACTACCCTGTCGTCGCCTTAAACAAGAATGACGAAGAAGTTATTATTCATTCCGCATTAGGGGATGCATCCGGCTTTGGCCTTATAGATATTGAATTTGACAGCAAGAACAAAAAAAAGCTTATCCATATTTCCGGTAAATTATCAAACAATTAAAATCCGGCCGTCCGAACAACTTATTTTAAAAATACGTTGATTGCAGGATATCTTCCTCTTCTGCGTTTCTTTAGGGACGGGTGTTTCCCGGAATTGAATAAACCCTTTGCAAAAAGTAATTGCATTATTTCTGATTTATTGTAATTGGGTCCTGTGTAATTTATAAATTGAACAGATCAACATTAAAACAATAATACAGAATGGCTGAACTTCCTTATAGCTTTGAACCGGTTGCCGGCTATAGTAATTATAAAGTAACCGCCATGCTAAGGGATTACCTAGGCCTGCTTATGGAGCAACCCGACAACCGGGAAACTATTGAGCAAATACTTAGTTTGATAAATGGCTATACAGACCAGCTCAGCAATCTAAGAATGCAAAACCGAGAAGAAACCACTAAAGAAGTGTTTAAGGCTATTGATGGTTTTTTTAATACCGCTCCGGAGGAGAACAAAACCGAAATACAGTGTAAAGCAGGTTGTACGGCCTGTTGTTTTATTGAAATAGATATGTCGGGTGATGAAGCTGCAGCTATTATTAATTATTGCAGAGAAAATGATATTGAGATTGACCGGGAATATTTAATAAAGCAAGCTGCTGTGGGAAGAAAATCCTACTCCGAATTATCCAGGTGTGTTTTTTTAAAAGATAACATGTGTAGTATTTACCCGGTTCGCCCAATTGCCTGCCGTAAGCATTGGGTAAAAACTGATCCGGATCTTTGCGATTTTTCTAACAATATAGCTAACCCTGTAGGCGGATATTTTGATGTGAATACCGAGATACTGGCCAGCGCCATGTTAAACGTTGAAGAATCAGGCCCTTTTGAAAAAGTGCTGTTGAATGAGTTGGATAAAAATTCAACTGTAGAAGAATAAAATACAGCCAACTATTAACAAAAAAAACGTACCGGCAATATCTATCCTTTTTGCTTTGAAAATTCTTCACTATTCGTTTTCTATTTTACTTACACTAAAACCCGGATTGCTTTCTATTTGGTACTGAAAGAATACATGAGCCGGATACTTTTTAAAAGTATCTATCATCATTAAAATATGCGGAATAGTTAGGCCCGATTCATTATAACTCAAACTGTGTGGCCCGAATACATTGATAGAAGTACAAAGTGCCAGTTGCTTGTATTGTAGATCTGGTAACGAAGGTATGGTAACGATAATTCCGGGCGAAAGCGCCGGAACATTTTCAGGATTTCTTTTTATACATATTGCGGTTTTTGCATCCAACATTATCAAATTTTTCAACAATAAAATATCTTGCTGGTTCTTATTTGTGTCACCCAGCAAGCATGCATCCACTTTAACAAGTTCGGGGATAAGAAACGGTTTGCGATTGCATTGTGAAAGTAGGTTTGCCACAATACTCACCTGTGGTTCTTTTTGTAAAGCATTGTTCATTGTTTCAGAAACAACAATATCAGGCTGTTGATTTTCAGGAATACAATAGATAGCTGCATCTGCCTGCACCAAATCAATCAGGTAATCTTGCATGTCAAACTGCTGTATTATTTTTTGCAGATGAAAAACACTTGCAGGATTAATTTCCATCAAAACCATTTGAAGTTGTGATGGGTTAAAAACTGTAATTAATGGAGTAAGCAGTGTTGCAAATGGACCAGTGCCTGCATAAAACACAATAACCGGTTTGCCCGTATTCATTTTTAATCTTTCTTCAATCGCATCTTTTATTCCCAAAACGAATTGCCGGGTTCGCATTATATCAGTAAGGCATGATGCAGCCCACCTTGCTGCAATAGCCTTTCCTGTACTCGTCGTGATATCCTGTTGATTTGTATTTTCCAGTTCATCAAAAGCCACCGCTTCGGTAAACAACTTATTCAGCGTTGCTACTGCCTTACTGATATTACTGTAATCTTTAACAGGCGATAGCAATGCCTCTGTAATTAATTTGAGATTATTCAGAGCGAGGGACATAAATTGTTTTTTGATTGCTTCAATTGTTTCATGTAAATTCCTTTTCTTTATTTGGATTCAGGGCTTCTTTCCATATAATAAAGCCGCCCGTTATTTCTTATATGCTTAAATCCAAAATGCAGGTATAACTGCATTGCAGGATTAACAGGATCAACATGCAGGGATATTTTCTTTTGTACACTATCAGACCTTTTTATCAGTTCTTTTAAAAGAAAGGTTGCTATTCCTTTTCTCCTGAAAGCAGGCAATACGGTGATATCCATCAAACGGATTTCATCATCAGTTTCGCAGGTGTAAAAACGCCCGGCATTTTTTTTATTAAAAATAATTACCTGGAATATAGTATCTGGAAATCTAGTTTTATAATCTGCATGCTGCGCCATAGATTGCATTAAAACAAAGGCGCTCTTTTGTTGTTCCGTCCAGTTAACTAATTTCAGTTCATCTTCACGTGTGGAGCGGTAAACAGTTTCTATAAATAAATCGTCTTTTTCTTCTACTGGTCTTAGTTTAATCATTTGCTGAAAATAAAAAAAAGATACTGAATTAAATATAATTTAGTTGAATGAGAAAAAGATTGTATTGAATATTGCTACTGTTAATGAATTATTTTTTGTCCATTAAATGGCTGATGACCCGTAGGAAGGCTATTGAAAATGCGGTAACTGCTTTTATAACCACTTGCTTCCCCAAAGCTTCCTTATTTTTACTTCATGAAATTTCAATTGTGGACCATCGGTAAAAATCATGAACCTTTCGTAAAAGAAGGCATTGAGTTATTTACGAAAAGAATAAGCAACTACTACCCTGTTGAATGGAATATTATTTCCACCCCTAAAAATGCAGCCAGTCTTAGCGAAAACGATTTAAAGAAAAAAGAAGCTGAGATCATCATCAATCTCTTACAAAAAGATGATTACCTGGTTTTGCTGGAAGAAACCGGCAAACAGCTCAGCAGTGTGGATTTGGCAAAATTTATACAAACTCGGGCTAATGAAAGTACAAAGAACATCGTGTTTCTGATTGGCGGCGCATTTGGTGTAAGTGAGGAAGTAAAAAAGCGTGCGAATTTTCAATGGAGTTTGTCTAAACTTGTATTCCCTCACCAGTTGGTACGGTTAATTTTAGCTGAGCAGATATACAGGGCATGTTCCATCAACCGGAATGAAAAATATCATCACAGTTAGTAAAAAATACGTTCAAAAATTAAATAAAAGATTGTCCAAATCTACATACTGATTTTTGAACGTATTTTTTACTAACTGTGATGATATTTTTCATTCCGGTTGATGGAACATGCCCTGTATATCTGCTC
>JBKJPN010000164.1:0-3084 GCA_046595125.1 Ferruginibacter sp. | reverse complement strand
CTAAATCGGGGCAATACAAGGCTTTTACTTTACTACTTATCCAATACGTTTTCCAGAAGCTTTCCGGATGCTCTAAATTATCAGATGGTAAGATCCAAAGAGAACTGCTTTGCCGTCAATATGGGATCAGCAATGATACCCTCGATGCGCCGCTTAAAAACCTGCTATCAAAACCTTACGATGAGCAGCATCTCAAAATGCAAACACAGATCTTAGATTATTTTGGGGAGGCGAAAGATTATTTTGATGCACTTGGCAGCAAGGCTGCCATAGATTTACTGGAAGAAATGAAAATTGCTGTTCTTCATGGCAAGAAATTACCCTTTTGAGAAATCTCAAGTATACTTAAAGTGGAAAATCCACGCAAATTGACCCCCTTCCGCCAAACCAAACTGACCCCCTCTCGCCAAATCAAATTGACCCCCTAATACCGGCTCAAATTGACCCCCTGAAAAGTGTGATAAAAAACTGATTGTTTTTGTAGCATAAATAGGGGTTGTTTTAATCAAAACGACCCAGATAATTTATGTCCAACAAAACGATCGATATGTTTAAAATCAGACAGGTATTAAGTCTTTATTCTGCCGGGCGCGGCAGCAAGTTTATCAGCAAAAGCACAGGTGTTGCACGAAATACAGTAAAGAAATATCTTATGCAGTTTGCGGAGCTTGGCCTTACCATTGAACAGGTAGCGTTGATGAGTGATAGCCAAATGGCTACTGCCTTTTTAATTGAAAAACCGAAGGTAGAAAATAGCCGTGTACTTGATCTTGAAGCGATGTTGCCGGAACTGGTTGCACGTTTAAAGAAGCGTGGCGTAACCAAGCAAATGGTTTACGCAGATTATATCAGGCAGTGCCCGGAGGGCTATAAGCACTCTGCTTTTTTGGTGCGCTTAAATACGTATATGGGGATGAGTAAGCCCTCTATGCGGATGGTGCATAAAGTTGGCGACAAACTCTTTATTGATTTTACGGGTAAACGCTTACAGATAGTAGATGCCGGTACTGGCGAGGTACAGGATGTAGAAGTTTTTGTAGCTGTTTTAGGCTGTAGCCAGCTTACGTATGTAAAAGCAGTGGCTTCGCAAACCAAGCACGATTTTATACTTGCCTGTGAGAGTGCCCTGCATTTTTATGGTGGTGTTCCGGAAGTAATTGTTCCGGATAATTTAAAATCAGCCGTAAAAAAAGCGGGTCGCTACGAATCGGAACTCAATGACAGTTTTGCCGCTTTTGCGGCACATTACAATACACACGTTTTTCCTGCAAGGGTATATAAACCCAAAGACAAAGCACTGGTAGAAGGAGCCGTAAAAATTATTTACACTACCATATTTACCAAAATTGATGAAAAGATATATCATAGTATAGAAGCCCTGAACAAGGATATTCTTATTCATTTAGAAGAACACAACAACGGCTTACTTACCGGATGCGATTATAGCCGAAGGCAACAGTTTGAAACACAGGAAAGGGATATTTTAAAACCGTTGAACAAATACCCCTTCGATCCGATGACCACCAAAACGGCAACGGTTGGCAAGACAGGTTTTGTTACGGTAGATTACCGTTACTATAGTGTACCCTATAAATTTATTGGCAAAAAGGTTAAGCTGATGTACAACCGTACAAAGGTGGAAGCTTTTATGGATCATGAACTGATTGCGGTCCATGTGCGTCATTTTGGTAAAGAAAAATACATTCAAAACCAAGACCACCTTGCATCCTGGCACAAGTACCCAACGGAATGGAACCCTGAAAAATTTATGGCAGATGCGGCTTTGATTGGTGAGCCGGTGGCAGCCTACATCAGGAACGTATTATCCCGAAACGAATACCCCGAAAAAAATTACAGGGCCTGCCAGGGCATTATCAACTATAAAAAACGGGTAGGCGACACAAGGCTTATCAATGCCTGCAAACGGGCCGATAGTTTTAACGTGTACAATTTTGGGATCATTGAACGGATATTAAAATCAAAGGCAGATTTTATTCCCCTCGAAGATGATGATCATATCTCTTCCGGCACAGACAACAACATGCCCCTTCACGACAATATACGTGGTGAAGATTATTATCAATAAAACAAGTTCCATTATTAATCAATTAAAATAAAAACAATGAACGAAGAAAGTTTAGAAAAGATGAGCCGTATGCGGCTGTTAGGTATGCACCAGGCATTTAAAACATCTACCGAATCTACCGGCCCGTCCGGTCAGTTTACTAACGATGAGATGGTTCATCATTTAGTGCAAAGCGAATGGGATGACAGGCAGAACCGTGCCGTACAAAGAGGGCTTAAGAACGCCAACTTCCGTTACAGTGCCAGTATAGAACAACTCGATTACTCCGAACAGAGGGGACTCGATAAAAACCTGGTACAACGGTTGGCTACCGCTGATTTTATAAAAAAAGGAGAAGACCTTTTTATTACAGGCAGCACAGGTACAGGTAAAAGTTTTTTAGCCTCAGCCCTTGGCCAGCAAGCTTGTTTGTTGGGATACAAAGTTCTGTATACTAACACAGCAAAATTAATGTCGCATTTAAAAATGGCCAAAGCCGATGGCGCACATTTAAAGGAACTCTCCAAAATTGAAAAGCAGGATGCTTTAATATTAGACGACTTTGGTGTGCAACCTTTTGATGCCGGCGGCAGGGCACTGCTTTTAGATATCATAGAAGACCGCCACGGGAAACGATCCACTATCATAACCGCACAGATCCCTGTAAAAAAATGGCATGAAATCATCGGAGAAAAAACACTTGCTGATGCCATACTTGACAGAATCGTTCATCAATCATTACGAATAGAACTTTACGGGGAATCTCTGCGAAAAAAATCAAAAGCAAACCCCCTAATAACCGAACCTTTTTAAAAAATCCAAGGACAAAATTTAATCACTATTTTTATTCTACAAAAACAACAGTTCTTTATCGATTTTTTAGCCCTTTTACACAGGCTTTTTTTAGGACCTTTTTGAAACCGGTTTTAAGGGGGTCAATTTGAAATGGCGAGAGGGGGTCAGTTTAGCCGGGATTTACATTCAAATGGCAAAAGGTAAAAATCAGCATGTTACTAAAC
>JBKJPN010000147.1:0-14639 GCA_046595125.1 Ferruginibacter sp. | reverse complement strand
GCGCCACCGATGTTTGTCCGCTCATACCCATTGCCAACATAACCATGGAAGAAACAGCGCAGTACGCACAGCAACTCGCCAAAAGGGTAGGAGAAGAACTAAACATTCCCGTTTACCTCTACGAAGCCGCACAACCAAATACAGAAAGAAACAATCTAAGTGTAATACGGGCCGGCGAATACGAAGGCTTCTTCAAAAAAATAAAAGAACCGCAGTGGAAACCCGATTTTGGTCCCGCAGAATTTGACGCCAAACGCGGCGGCACCGTCATTGGCGCCAGAGATTTTTTAGTAGCCTATAATATCAACCTCAATACCACATCCACAAGACGAGCCAATGCCATCGCCTTCGATGTACGGGAAGCAGGAAGAAATGTAGAAATAGACGGCAAAAAACAAAACCAGCCCGGCACCCTCAAAAGCGTAAAAGCCATCGGCTGGTATATTGAGGAATATGGTGTGGCGCAAATCTCCATGAACCTCACCAACATCAACATCACCCCCGTGCATGTGGCTTTTGACGAAGTATGTACCAAAGCCACCGCCCGAGGCATACGGGTAACCGGCAGCGGACTCGTAGGACTCATCCCCCTAAAAGCCATGACCGATGCCGGCAAATATTTCCTGCGCAAGCAAAAGCGCAGCACCGGCGTAAGCGAAAAAGAACTCATAAAAATTGCCATCAAAAGCATGGGACTCGACGAGCTTGGTCCCTTCAACCCGCAGGAACGCATCATCGAATACATGCTCGCCAACCCGGCCAACAGCCGCCTCGTAAGCATGACCCTCACCGACTTTGCCAACGAAACTTCTAGCGAAAGCCCTGCCCCCGGCGGAGGCTCCATCAGCGCTTATGTGGGTGCATTGGGTGTAAGTCTGGCCACCATGGTAGCCAATTTAAGCAGCCACAAAAAAGGCTGGGACGACCGCTGGGAAACTTTTGGCAACCACGCCGAGCAGGGCGAAGCCTTCAAAACCGAACTCCTGCGCTTGGTAGATGCCGACACCGCAGCCTTCCAAAAAATCATGCAGGCATTTGCCCTCCCCAAAGCCACGCCTGAGGAAAAAGCCAGCCGCACACAAGCCATACAGCTTGCCACCCGCTACGCCATCGAAATACCATTTGCCGTTATGGAAACCGCTTATAAAAGTATGGAAGTCATAAAGGCCATGGTCATAGCCGGCAATCCAAATTCGGTGACCGATGCAGGTGTGGGTGCACTTTGTGCAAGAGCCGCCGTAATAGGCGCTTTTATGAACGTACGCATCAACGCCGCCGGCTACAACGATAAAACATTTACCACCGACCTCATTGCCCGTGGCACCACTATCCAAAACAAAACCATTGCCCTGGAAGCCGAAATTTTAAAACTGGTGGATGAGAAGATTGAAGGTTAAAACGCCTGTCCCGATTATTTCGGGAAAATGCCCCTCTGGTTTGTCATCCCGAGGTACGAGGGATCTCATGCTACGGAGCAACGTAGAATTAAGAATGATGAATTATGAATGAAAGCAACCTGCCATTGGGCTATTCACAATTCAAAATTCATAATTATTTTGAGCCAAGCTTTAGTATTTCTATTTAACTTCATTGGCGTCGCACTCTTGTACAATATAACTCTAATGGGCTTTTTTTAAAGCGGAGTTGTGGGTTTTGAGTCTAGTAACAAGGTAAAGTGGATCAATTTTAAAAAACAAAAGTTAACTTTTTTAATATTATAACTATGAAGAGAATAATTACGCTTTGCTTGTTTCTTGTGATTTCTATCCTGAGTATCAGTTTTTCAAATAAAAATGATTTTCCACCTGTACAAAAATATTTAGATAAAGTAATAACAGTAATACATGGAGGAGAGCCAGTAGAGATTTCACAAAAGCTGACGAAAAACTCCTACACCTCTACAATTAAAAGAAAAAATGGGTATAAAACGTATGACAAATATGAAAAAATAGACTGGACTCAGTATAATCGTTTAGAGACTGCAGTGATTAAAGAAAAGTATTTAAGGTGCAATTTATATTTTAATAAAAAAATTGATTACACTACTTCTGATGATGAAGAAGCAGATGAAACTGAGCAAGTATACTCGTTTGAATGCTTCATTTTGTTGGAAGATAAGGAAGCATTTTATGACGTAATTAAAGATTGGAAAGAAGCTGCAGATGGGATAAAAAATGAAGCAAAGTATAACTCCACTAGTCCAGCAAAAAAGCAAACCGGTGGAACTCAAAATGATGATCCATTTGCTATGATTAGTATGAAAGATATTGAGTCATTAATGAAAAATCCTTTATTTAGGGACTTGCTTACCGCAAAGTCTTTGTTTACCAGCGGGCCATTGCAAGTAATGGAGCAAAAAGCCACCTCACCCGATACTTATGAGGATGCACTTAAATCATCCCAGAATAGCAAAGATGTGAAAAGAACTTTCAAAACGGAGAATAAAACAAAAGGTGTGCATTTTCAGTATTTGTCAAATTCAAAGACAGTATATGAACTTTTTTTTGATGACAACAAACAGTTTTGTTACTATAATAAAATTACCACCAAGGAGGAAATTACAGCGGCCGAAGATGACTTAAAAGCAAAAGGTTTTTCTTTTAAAACTACCGTTAGTAAAGACGATGGATTTGTTGTTACCTGGAAGAAAGATGGATACCCTTACACGGTTGTTATGCAATATGGTCCTGGTAAGCCATCGGGAAACGTAGCTCTTTTAGCTAATAGTTTTTTAGGGAACAGTAAGATTGAATGATTTCCAATCTAGCGTAAAATTGTGACTTTGCCGATGTTGGTGTTACGTAAATGGTACGTAAGCCAACTGGCGCAAGTTTGGCCCCCAACTGGCGCAAGTATGTGATCCCCCCACCCAACTGGCGCAGACTGATTACTGGCCCCAACTGGCGCAGGTATGTGATTCCTCCGCCGATGTTGGTGTTACATAAATAGCACGCAAGCCAACTGGCGCCCCCGCACACGCCGCCGGCTCCGCCAATGTTGGTGTTACTTAAGTAGCACGCAAGCCAACTGGTGCCCCCGCACCCGCCGCCGTCTGGTCTTATGACCAACGGCGATAGCACCGGCAAAGGCCCCAAAACAAAAAACAAATTCCCAGCAGTCCAAATTTCCAGTCGTCGGTGATAACACCGGACGACGGCGCCAGGAGGTTTAGGAGAGGGAGCAATAAAAGAAAATCACCCTTTAAAATGTGTAAGCATATTAAAGGGGTCAATCCCATGCTCATAAAACAAAGCAGAAGAATAATGATAATCCTCCGGAAATTTACACAACCCCGCTATAACAGGATTGTTATGTATATAATCCAGCTTTTGATTAAACACAGCATCAGTAAACAAATCCACACCCAACGATTCACGTTTCCATATTTGATATTGCCTGTCGCCTTTATTCACTTTACATTTTTCAAGTAGCGCAGGATCATCCTTTATTAATTCAAACTTTATTTGCTGGGCAGTAAATCTCATAAAACTTAATTGAACATTGGTAGGTTCATGCCCCGGCAGTACTTGCCATATCAGGTGAATATGGTTATTCATGATTGCGAAAGCATTCAGTTCAATTCTTTTGTTGTTAACCATAAATTGTAAACTGCTAACGATAATATCTTTAAACTTATCATTAGCAAGCAAAGGCAGCCAATCATAACAGGTTGCCGTGTAAAATTGTGGCCAATGAACCGGGTATAAAATTTTCATTAACCTAATTTACAAAAAACAAAATCAAACCATCTCAAATTTCAGTCGTCGGTGATACTTCGGCTCCGCTCAGTACACCGGACGATGTCAAAATGCAAACAGGCTCCACCAAAATGCAAACAAGCTCCACCAAAATGCAAACAAGCTCCACCAAGATGCAAACAGGCACCACCAAGACGCAAACAGGCTCCACCAGGATGCAAACAGGCTCCACCAGGATGCAAACAGGCTCCACCAAGACGCAAACAGGCTCCACCAGGATGCAAACAGGCTCCACTAAGATGCAAACAGGCTCTCCCCCCAACTGGCGCAAGTTTGGCGCAAGTGTTCCCTTCCCAAACCATTAACTGATGAACGTACAGATAACGGGATCACTTGATGCCACTTCAGTTCTACCGGTTTGCACCCGGAGTTAAAGAACGAAAACACAAAACCAACCGGGCAGCCAATTAAAACCAAACATCACAATTAACCATCATCATTTGTATTTCAATTCCCCAACTTGCGCAAGTGTTCCCCCACTGGCGCAAGTTTGGCCACCCAACTCCCCAACTGTGCCCGTAAACGCAGGCAGCAGGCTATTGAATTAACTTCTTATGAATATAATTTGGGCCGATGAATTTTTTATAAATATCATTCTTTACCCAGTGGAACATTTTCCCATTAGTACAGATATTTGACCCTAATACCAGCAATGCTATTTTGTTTCAATTATATTTCCGGTTTCTGCCAATCCCGATCTTAATTTATTTTTTACGGCACCCTCCAGTAAATAAATGTTTGAAAAATAAGAAGGGATTCCTTCTGCATCGCCTTTAATGCCTGTCCTCAGCTCAAAATGCAAGTGAGGGAAAAATGAACTTCCGGAAACGCCGATATTTGCAATTGCCTGCTTTGCCATTACCTGGTCTCCGGCTTTAACTTTAATGCTGTTCTGTTTCAGGTGGCCATATATACTTACAGAACCGCCGGGGTGCTGGATTGCAATACAATTTCCATATAACTCGAGCGGGTTATTTGCCAGTTCGGGTATGTTGAACGTTTTATCATCTTTAAACTTATTACTTGCGTAGATAACTTTTCCGGTGCCAATTGCGTAAACCATATTTCCAAAACCAAAATAATCCTCATCCTTTTTCCCATCATTGGCAAATTGTGCGTTATTATTATTCAGCAGCACAAAATCATAGGCATACCGCATAAAATTCGAACTGAGGCCGAGCGCTTTAATGGGTGCAAATTCATAATTAAACCTGCGGTGATGGGCATACAGATCATGACCGTCATAAACAAGCACCCTTCCCTGCAAAGGAAATATAAAGGCCTGCTTTTGTATATATTTTTCAGGATAAATAATGGCGGTAATTTTTTGTTCACGGTCCCTGTTATCGGTAAAAACAAATTCATAAGTTAATTTTTCCAGCGGCATAGTTGCACTAAAATCTGTAAATGGATTAAAAATAAGTTGCGACGAGGGCCCTTTTAGTTCCCTGTTTGGAATAATGTTGATACTTGGGGCAGTTCCGTTATTATCCAAAAAACGTGTGTGAATCTGTTTATTATTTTTATCGCTTACTGTTACGGTGATCTTTGTTAACAGGAAACTATCTGCAGATGTATTTGTACAAAGAAAATCCATATTAATCAGTTGTTTGTTTTCGCCCTGTTCTATAAATATTTTACCGGGTTTTGTAACAACTGACACATTTTGCTGGCCCCGGGCTGTAAAACCAAACAGGCAACTAAGGCTGATTGTAAGTAGTAAGTTTTGCATGGTAGTGTAAATATTTTGAAGGTTAATTTAGATCAGCATCAGCCATTATTTTTTGCACGTCCCAAGTTAATCTATTGTACCAATGAATGCAAATGATTGTATACATGCAACGAAAAGATTTTTATAAAACGATGCCCCGATTTTCTCCGCCGATGCTGGACTTAGTTAAGTGTAAGTAAGCCAACTTAAACTGGCGATATGCAGGGCAGTAAAAGAGCGTTGGCGTATCTGTGCTCACAAATACTCTTACAAAAAACCAACCAATCCTTTACAATTTAAAAGCTTTTACTTGGCACATATACGCTAACACAAAAAGCTATGCTGCATATCTGCGCCAGGAATCAGTCGGTATGCAGGTCTGGTAATGAGCGTTGGCGTACCTGCCTACCGGCAGGCAGGTCTGTAGCTACTAATAATGTTACACTAAAAAAATCCCAACCCATACATTTTAAAGGCTTTTATATGGCGATAGCACTAACAAATGATAATTTAGTGTAGCTTTCAATTTAAAATAAAAATAGGTTGACACTCGTTTAGTGTAAATAAAATATATAATCTCAAAGCAAGTTGAAATTACAGCAAATAGATATAGTCAGTGATGAAAGCAATAGGTTTATCCGGGATTTTCCGCTTAAATTGAAAGGAATAGATTTTGAAACTTTGGAAAGAGATGAAAATTCTATTTATGGTTTATCTAAAGAGATGAAGTTTATTTATTTTAACCCTGGCTTTATTCAATTTGCCCTGTCAAATGATAATGAAGGGAATCTAATGAACAATTTGCCATTAGGGAGTCCTGTTTCTAATATTCTGGCAGGTGAACAGATTACCGAATTTTACCTGCAAAATTTCAATAGGATAATTGCCACAGGTGAAATATGGCATCATGAATATGAATGTTCCAGCATAAATGAATTCAGAGTTTATCGTCAGACAACATACCCATTGAAAGATGGCGAGATTTTAATTGTAATAAACAAACTAGTTGTAGGAGTGCCGATGGCCAGTACCGGACGTAAGAACAATGATGCAGACCCAAAACGGTATATTCAATCCACCGGATTTATCACACAATGTAGCAATTGTCGGCATATTCAACGTGCAGACCTTTCTGAAATCTGGGATTGGGTTCCTACATGGGCCGAAAAAATACCCGAAGGAACAAGCCACTCCATATGCCCTATCTGTTTTGATTATTATTGGAAATATGGAAGAATAAAATTCATTCCAAACGAAGGTGATGATTTGTATGACAAAACCAAATAGATTTTAAGGTGTTTTTTACATATATTCATTTGCCGAGGTTGGTGTTACGTAAAGTGTACCCAACTGGCGCAAGTTTGGCGCAAGTGTTCCCTTCCCAAACGATTAAATGATGAACGTACAGTTTGCGGGATTACTTCACAATACGATTCGGGTCACGGGATGCCTCCTCAATTCTTGCAGTACATTGGTTGTGCCTCAATTTGTTTCCGGTTATTCAAGTAAATTCGTAATAACTTAAGTTATGAAAGCAATTATGTGTGCTAAATATGGTTCCACCAGCGATCTTCAGTTTGTTGAAGTTGCTAAGCCGGTGCCAAAAGCAAATGAAGTATTGATTAAAATTCATGCTATCGCTGTGAATGATTATGACTGGGGCATCATAAGTGGCAAGCCTTATGTATACCGTTTACTATTTGGATTAACAAAGCCCAGAAGACCGATACCGGGTATGGAACTGTCGGGTTTTGTGGAATATATTGGCAGCAACGTCAGCCATTTTAAAAATGGAGATGAAGTATATGGAGATATTTCGAATTTTGGTTTTGGAAGTTTTGCAGAGTATATATGCATCAATGAAAAAGCGGTAGTGCTTAAACCAGATATTATGAGTTTTGAAGATGCTGCGGCAATTCCGCATGCATCCATGTTGGCATACCAGGCCATTATAGAAAAAGGAAAAATTGCGCCGGGGCAAAAGGTTTTGATTAATGGGGCAGGGGGTGGGGTAGGTACATTAGGATTGCAGATAGCAAAAACATTCAATGCCGAAGTTACCGGTGTTGATACGGGAGAAAAGTTGGAAATGATGCGATCCCTGGGTTTTGATCATGTAATTGATTATAAAAAAGAGGATTTTACAAAAAGTGGGAATTTATACGACTTGGTAATTGATGCAAAAACAACCCGTTGGCCATTTGCTTACCTGCGTTCGTTAAGTAAAAATGGTAAGTATGTTACAGTAGGAGGATTATTGTACTGCTTATTACAAGTGCTTTTTTTTAAATTCTGGATCGACATGTTCACTAAAAAGCAATTGCATATTGTAGCCCTTAAATCTAACAGAGATCTTGATTATATTCATGCACTTTATAAGGCAGGTAAAATTAAACCTGTCATTGACGGGCCTTTTGCCTTAAGCGAATCTGCCGCAGCTATTCAATATTTTGGCGAAGCAAAACATAAAGGCAAAGTAGTTATTACTATTTAAACTTTCTTCTGCAATGCTGCACCAAACCGTTAAATGATAAACCTACAGATTACGGGGTCACTTCCCGATACGAATAGGGACGGGTGATGCCTCCTCAACCTGCCTGCCGGCAGGCAGGTTCTGTCGGTTTCCCCCCTACTGGCGCAGATATGCAGGTCGGTAAATGAGCGTTGGCGTATCTGTGCCCACTAATACTCTTACAACAAAACCAACCAACCCTTACATTTTAAAAGCTTTTACTTGGCACAGATACACCATCACAAAAAAGCTATGCTACATATCTGCGTCAGAAAGGTAATTATCAACATGTATATACGCATATTCCCATTCAGCACCATAAAAACGGACTGCGTATGAATTTTAAACTCTGTTGATTTCACAATTGGCTTAAGTGTTTGCCCTGGTATTGTTTGATGACTCACGAACCAGTTTGATGCTTTCTTTATTCTCTTATAATAACCCCGCCTTTAACGACCAGTTTAATTTTCCTGATATTTTTTATATCAACAGAAGGGTCTCCTTCAACAGCAATTATATCTGCCAGTAACCCGGCTTTGATGCTGCCAATTTTATCGCTATAACCAAATACCGTTGCATTTATGCCTGTAGCAGAACGCAATACATCAATAGGTTTCATACCGTAGTTCACCATCATTTCCATTTCCCTTGCATTGTCGCCATGTGTATACACGCCCACATCGCCGCCCATGCAAATGGTAACACCTGCATCCAGTGCCAGGCTAAATGTTTTCCGCTTATTGATAATACGGTCCGGTTCTGTATCAATGCCTTTTTTCCAGCCACGGTATTGCAACACAGCATCGCCTGCCGCCAGGGTGGGGCACAGGGCAACGCCTTTTTCCTTCATCAACCTGAATATTGCTGCAGTACCATTGTCTCCATGCTCAATAGTACTTACACCCGCCATGATAGCCCTACGCATACCTTCTGCTGTGCTGGCATGGGCCACTGTTTTTCTGCCGCTGCTGCCGGCAATATCTACCATCAGTTTTATTTCAGCCTCCGTAAATGTGGGTACGGCCTCCTTGTTTATTCCGTACCGGTAATCGGCATAAAGTTTTATAAGATCGGCTCCTTTGCCTATTTGTGTTCGTATTGCATGAGCAATACTTTCCATACCGCTAACTTCTTCGGCGCCTTTAATCAATTCAACATCGGTATTATCAGCATTGGGGCCGTAAGTTCCTTTGGCTACTATGGCCCGGGTGGCAATAATCATACGTGGGCCTGGTATTACGCCTTTTTCAATGGCTGTTTTCAGCCCGGCATCATCATACATGGCTCCTTCCGTTCCAAGATCTCTTACTGTGGTAAAGCCAGCCATCAGCGTAGCTTTAGCATGGTTTACGGCACGTGCTGTTCGCTCGGCACGGCTTTCTTTCAATACCTGGTCATCCCAAGCAGTTTCATTGTAGGGATGAAGAAATAGATGTGCATGTCCTTCAATTAAACCGGGTAATACGGTAGCATTTTTGAGCTCAATTATTTTTGTACTGGCAGGCAGTTTAAATTGCATCGATCCTGCCGCTACAATAGTATCATTCTTTATCAATACTACCCAGCCAGTATGCATATTCACTCCGTCAAAAACACGGTCTGGTTTCAACAGAATATACGTATCGTTTTGAGCAACTATACTGCCTGCAATAAAACAAAAAACCAACAGCAAATGAATCTTCCTTTTCATAGATGAAAGTTAATTGAAAAAATGCAAAAAAAATATTTAAGGATTTTAGCAACTGGCTTAAGTGTTTGGCGTACCGTTAGCTACCCAACTAGCGCAGACATACAGGGCACTAAACGGGCTTTGGTGTATCTTTGCCCACTAATACTGTTACAATAAAAACAGCCAAATCTTATTTTCTAAAAGGCGTTACTTGCACAAGTATTTCCAACAGGCGGAGATATACTCCAAGCTAGGTTCGTTATGCAGGACAGTGAACAAGTGATAGCTTTTCTTTGCCAGTGGGAATAACTTATTATTATAATCCCTCAACAGCAAAATGTACCCTGAAATTTTTTACCGTTCCAGCCGTGGCAGTAATGGCCTGGCCATCCCTTGATCCTTTCGCAGTAAATGGTCCGGCAATAAAATAAGGATGTTCCGCATTTAATATCTTTCCGCCATCATAGGTCTTTTGTAAAGGGAAAAAAGCAAACCCCGGTGTTCCCATTTTTATGTTGGATGAAAAATCATCACAAAGGTCGCAGGTTTTATGCGCCGAAATAAGATTTGCATTCACAGATATTCTTAACCGTCCATCACGTAACGCCGATTTGCCAACAGTATAAGTTACTTTATAAGATGCTTCGGCAAGCCCATAGAAATTGTGAGCCAGGTTTTTTATTTCTGGCACTGGATTGTTGTTATAAATGGTTCCATTATTCAGTCTCACATCGTACGAGCTGGTTAGTCGTTCTTTGCCCCAGTCAAAAATTAGTGCTTCACCTTGTGAGGAAATATTACGGCCATTGCCAATTGGTTTAGAATACAACATCGCTGCATCTGTTGTAGAATTATCAGGTGCTGTTTCCAGTATCTCAACTTTTACCGAACCGGAAAAACGCATACAATCATTATTATGTATCTCTGAAGAAATACCATTGAAGCTTACAAAAATATTTGTTGTTTCATCTGTACGGATTCCACATATATCAGCCAGGTTGATATCAGGCTGCGACCTAAAGTACGCTTTTTCAGATCCAAACTCAAAGCATCTTTTGATATAAACAATTTTTCCTCGCGGCACTTTAAATGAAACATGTTGCAATGGAAAAGGCAATTGATAGGTACCATCTGCTTTTTTGATAACGGCTGCACTGTCTCCGGTGTAGTTTGGCTTTTCAAAAATCATTATATACGGTGCCACTGCAATATTTTTATTTGCTTGCGACAATGTTTTTACCACTACTGTCTTTTTTTGTGTGCTGTCTGCTTTTTGCTGTACCGGTTTAATTACATTTTGTGCCTGTCCACAAAAAAAAGTACATAAAAAAATCGATAGAAGCCATGCTGTTTTTTTCATAATAGAATTGGTAAATAATTCAGCAGCTAAAATACTTTTAAAATTGAAATGTTGCACTACATATTTATGTAGTTTCTTCCCAACTGGCGAAGATATGCAGGGCGGTAAAAGAGCAATCGTGGATTTGTACCCATCAATAACGTTACAATTAAAGCCAACCAAACCTTGCTTTTTAAAAGATTTTACTTTGGGACTCCGGGCGGAATAAATGTTTAATCTTTTTATGTTTGGAATAAACAAAACTACAGATCTGTTGTTTAGTAAGTATTCTGTAATACAACAAATAGAATTTTAATAAACATAAATACATGAAACCAAAAGAAACATTATCCAATATCTGCCTAAACGGACACGAAACCAAAGAAACATTGGATATTCTGATAGATGAAATGGGCGACAACCACGTTAGTACATCTGTAGACACACCACTGAGAGCGGATGCTTTTGAATTGACCGATGCAGAGAAAATAAAGGCAATAGAACAGCATTTTGAATCTATTATGAACATTATGGGTCTCGACCTTACAGATGATAGCCTGAAGGGCACACCTCATCGCGTTGCCAAAATGTACATTAAGGAAATTTTTCAGGGGCTAAACCCCGCCAACAAACCCAAGATGGCCTTGTTTGAAAACAAGTATAAATACAACGAGATGCTGGTAGAAAAGAACATTTCTTTTTACAGTAATTGCGAACACCATTTTGTACCTATCATGGGCAAGGCTCACGTTTCATACATCAGCAAAGGGCAAGTGATAGGCCTGAGTAAACTAAACAGGTTGGTGCAATACTACGCCAAACGGCCGCAGGTACAGGAACGGCTCACTATGCAGATAGGTAAAGAACTACAACAGATATTGGAAACACAAGATGTGGCAGTAGTAATAGATGCTAAACACCTGTGTGTAGCCAGCCGTGGGGTTGAAGATGATACATCCAGCACAGTAACGGCTTTTTATGGCGGTGCATTTAAACAGGAAGAAAGAAAAATCGAATTTTTGAGATACCTGGAATTGAAAACAAATTTTTAGTTTGTTTTTGTGTTACCGGAGTTCCAGTGCATAGCAAAATGCACTTCGTTATCCGTAAGATGTCGGGCCACATCGGAGTTAAAGAACGAAAACACAAAACCAACCGGCCAGCTAATTAAAATAAACAACAGAATTAAAGATGAGTATTTGTTTTTCAATTCCCGGAAGTACATGTCCCGAAATCATTTGCTATAAAATTGAGCTATAACAAAGGGACCTTGCGCTAGTGTATGAATCATTATTTTACCTTGCTACAATCAATCGCTTTATCATCTTTAGTGCTTGTCCAGGCAACCGCAAGCGCAGCGTAAGTACCACCGCCCGAATAAACCTGGCGAAGCGTCACGAAGCCGACATAACATTTCCCGTTGCTTTTATAAGCCATCCAGATATGAGGGTTAAAATATTTGTACTTGGGAATACCGATATCATCTTTAGCAATTGACCAGTATGTTCCGCTATAAGACTCTGCAACCCATTTGATAATTTGCCTGTCAGGCAAGTCTCTTTTCAGGATCGAAGCTATCTTGGCGCTGGTAGCGTTCGGGTCTGTGAGTGCGCCAGGGTTTGAAAATACGGGTGGCATTTTATCGTAATGAAAAGCATTCTCCTGTGCAATATCCGATCCCTGTGCAGCATTGGTGCGGATCCTCGCAACATCATCTTCACTGAATTTAAAGTCGAATTCACCTTCAAGTATGGGCCATTTATCCTCGCTTTGATAAGAGCCATAGGCATTTTTTGTTTCCATATAAATCTTAATACGCACCTGGTACTTTCCATCGGGTAGTTGTGCATACCCAATCCCTGAGGGTAAAGGAAAGTGCCCCAGGCCGGCAACAAAATCATCCAGCAGGGAATAAAGCGTTGTTGCCTTGGAGCCCTCTGGTAAAATGTCGAAGTTGAGTGCATTGCTGTTTTTGAATTCATCTTTAACGAGGAGGTAGTATTTGTCCGAACGCACGTCGTCATCTGCCCCGGCTTTTGAAATAGTCACCCTCATTTGTAGGTAAGGCAGGGTCCTGTTATCCTCTTGGATTTTGAACGCTTCTTTAATAGTTCCTGAAGTCAGTTCTATTCTCCCATAAATATATTCTGCAGAGTTAAAACTTTTTTTATTATTTGCACTGGAACCTGTAAAAGGCTGGTTGGAAAAAAACATATTCCCTTCCAGTGGCGTTCCCGATTGGTTATGCCGCGGTTTACCATTTTTTGCAACAGTTAAGGTACTGATCAATAAGAAGCCCGTGATAAAAAGAAAATTTTTCATACCATAAGTTTTTATTGTTAATAGTATTTCAAGATACAGATAAATCTATTTTTATGCATTATTTAGTTGAATAATTTTTTGCCAACTGGAAGAAATGCAGGGAGGAAAAAGAACGTTGCCATATATGAGTCCACTAATACTGTTTCTATAAAAATCAGCCCACCATTAAATATTAAAAGCTTTTACACAGGCACTTACCTGCCTGCCGGTAAGGAGGTATGCAAGCCCACAAAGCCATGCTGCATATCTGCCAGTAATCATGTCAACATTTTAAAAGAAGAAAGCTTAGTATTTTTCTTCTATGAGCCGCAAATACAAATTCCGCGATGATTACAAACGCTACTTTGTAACCTTCACCATCACCAACTGGATAGACCTGTTTATCAGAAATGACAAGTAGGATATTCTACTGGCAATCATAAGATGCTGCCAACAAAACAATGACCTTAATGTACATGCCTGGTGTACTATTAAAAGCCATATACATTTATAGTAGGTACCATAGGAAATCAACTATCAGATATCTTGAGAGATATAAAACGGTATAGTTCCGAAACCTTGTAAAAAGCCATTGCAAAAAGCAGTGCCGAAGCAGAAGAGAATGGCTGTTATGGATGATGGAAATAGCAGGACAAAAACACCCTGATAAATTTTAGTTGTGGCAACTCGAAAGCTACCTCATAGTATTAAACACAGCCTAAATGGCCAATCAAAAATTTGAATACATATACTACAATCCCGTAGAAGCTGGATTTGTAAGAGATTACAAGAGAGGTAAAGGTTTTTTGCAAATAGTACAATTGAAATATTTGATTATATATATATCATTACCTGCACAGATGGATCAACCTACAAGACCTCAGATTCATATCTGGGCAAGCAAGGAATAATAAATTCCCCTTGCATTCTTTCTTTCTTTTTTTTATCTTTTACAGGGAGTACAAACCTATTTATTCAGATATCTGACTTTATAAACAATATTGCCTTAATGCCATTGGCAAGACTGGCGCAACCAATAAAATTTAAATTATGAAAAGGGATTTTAAAAATTACGAAAATAAATTGCTGCTAATTATCGTGATAGCGGTAACAACAATTTTCACATCGGCTTTTGGCCAAGTGCCCGCAGCTGATTTTGATACTTATCCTGTGAAGGTTTCGCCCGATCTGCAGTTGCGTTTAAGGCTGCCAAACGATTTAAGGAGCGGAGATATGATTACCGGAACTGTTATGGAAGAAAAAAAAGATAATGCAGGGGACATGAAAAAAAATGCCGCAAGGCTGGATGGAATAGTTATTGAAATTGATGGTAAGCAAACAAAACTTAG
>JBKJPN010000058.1:0-5209 GCA_046595125.1 Ferruginibacter sp. | reverse complement strand
CACGGGTTCGAACCGCGGACCCTCTGCTTGTAAGGCAGATGCTCTAAACCAACTGAGCTATGCTCCCTTTTTAATTTCGGATGGCAAAGATAAGGGTTAAATTTTCTCTGCAAAATTTTTTACAAAAAATTAGTTTAACTGAACCGCTGGTAATCTGTACGATTGTCCATCATACACAAAGATTTCATCAATCTCAACAGTCCAGTATTTATACAAAGGCGATTTGCTTAAATAATGTTCTACATCAATTTTGGCGGCAGCGTTAATAATTATCCAGCTTTTCTGGCATTCCATGCTAACGGTGTAGCAATCAATAATATTTTTTTCAATTAAACTGTTGATGTATGCCCGGTGTTCGGGAACAAAAGTCATAAACTCCTCATCCATGTCAAAGTGAACGGTCACTTGATATTTCATTAACGGTTCGATACCTGTGCCCAACGGATTGTTTAAATTTTCCATGCTGTTATCTTATTTTCCCACGCCTCAGTGTATGGTGCTGTTATCTTAATATAATTATCGGTATAGCCTTCCAGCATACCATTTTTGTTTTTCGTTTCAAATAATACTTTCCGGGTTTCGCCAATATGCTGATTAGTGAAGTACTGCATTTTTTGATAACTCAAATTTCTCAATCTTTTATTTCTATCATTTCTGATGTTGACCGGAACAACTGGTTTCATATCTGCCGCCAGCGTATTTGTTCTTTCAGAATAAGTAAATACATGCAAGTATGATATATCAAGTTGATGCAGAAAATTAAATGTTTCCATAAAATCTTCTTCGGTTTCGCCGGGGAAACCAACGATAACATCCACGCCTATACAGCAATGTGGCATCAAAGCCTTTATTAAGCCAATTCGTTCTCGGTACAAATCAGTTTTATAACGTCGCCGCATTAATCCCAATATTTTATCACTTCCACTTTGTAAAGGAATATGAAAATGCGGCATAAATTTTTTGCTGTTGCTAACAAATTCAATGATTTCATTAGTTAGCAAGTTTGGCTCTATGGATGATATGCGATAACGCTCAATACCGTCAACTTCATCCAATTCTTTTATCAAGTCAAAAAAGTTCTCTTCGTTTTTCTTTCCACCGGTAAAACCTTTTCCAAAGTCGCCGAGATTAATTCCTGTTAATACAATTTCTTTTGCGCCTTGTGCTGCAATGGCTTCCACGTTAGCAATTACATTATTAATACTGTCGCTCCGGCTTTTACCCCTTGCCATGGGAATGGTGCAAAAAGAACAGTTGTAATCGCATCCATCCTGTACTTTTAAAAATATTCTGGTGCGGTCGTTGATAGAATGTGAGGCAGTAAATTCATTTACATCTTCAATATCGCAACTGCAAATTTTTGCACTGTCGCCTTTGGTTATTTCTTTTAGATGTTGTGTTATGTTGAATTTTTCGGCAGCACCTAAAACCAAATCTACGCCTGGTATCTCCGCAATTTCTTTTGGTTTTAATTGGGCGTAGCATCCAGTAATAACCACCATCGCTTCGGGTGCTTTACGCTGAATACGGCGAACCAGCATCCGGCATTCCTTATCGGCATTTTCGGTAACCGAACAGGTGTTTATTACATATACATCGGCCACTTCGTCAAAATTTCTTTTTTCGAAGCCGTCATTTTCCAGCAACCTGCCAATGGTGGAGGTTTCGGAAAAATTGAGTTTGCAACCCAATGTATGTAATGCAACAGTTTTGTTCATTGGCTGCAAATTTAAAGAAATTGAGGGGATAGAACACAGATGATGCTGATTTGACTGAATAACGCAGATTAATCTGTGAATATTGGTTGTATCTGTGTCATCAGTATTCCATCATTCATGTAACTTGCGGCATGCTTAAAAAATTCCTGCCATTTATATTTTTAATTGCAGCAGTCATGCTGTTTGTCTATATTAAAAAAAATCAACGTGGCGAAACAGCTCAAAAACCAAATATTGAGCAATCAGCAGAAAAAATTAGCATTCCGGTTTTAACGCCTGATGCAAGTGAGCAAGATGAAGTTGAAGGTTTCAACCGCAATACCAGCAACTTAATATTCAGCAAACATGCTAAATGCAGGATGGATTGCCGAAAAATTGATGAAAGCGAAGTACGGGAGATATTGAAAAACGGTACTATTAATCATAAAAAAATACAAAGCGATAAAAGGGGCATGACTTATCCGGTTGAAGGATACACCCATGATAAACAACATGTGCGTATTGTATTTGCACCTAAAGGTGATGGCCTGGTTGTTGTAACTGTTATTGATTTGGATACTGAATGGAAATGCGATTGCAAGTAGTTTTCCGTTCATAAATTTTACAAATTTCAAACATAATTTCTATGTAAATTTGTTACTCAACGATTGATGAAAGTGAAATGAAGATAAAATCCATATTGGCAAAGCCTTTTGCCAGTTATATATACAAGCAGATTAAAAAAGGGATGGAAACGGCTGAAGCAGATCAGCAGACAATTTTTAATCAACTCATAAAAACAGGTTCGAAAACGCTTTTTGGAAAAGATCATGATTTTGCCTCCATCAAAACTCATGAAGATTTTGTAAAGCTGGTTCCTATACGTGACTATGAAGCTTTTAAACCCTATATCGAAAAAATAAAAGAAGGTACGCACAATGTTTTATGGAAAGGAGTGCCAATTTATTTTTCAAAAACAAGCGGCACCACCAGCGGAGTAAAATATATTCCCATCACCAAAGATTCTATTCCCAATCACATCAATACGGCACGTAACGCTTTGTTATGTTATATGGCAGAGACTGGCAATACTGCTTTTGCAGATGGTAAACTGATATTTTTAAGCGGCTCACCGGTTCTTGAAAGAGTAGGAGGTATTCCTACCGGAAGATTAAGCGGTATTGTAAATCACCATGTACCCAAATATTTGCGGTCGAATCAATTGCCATCTTATACAACAAATTGTATTGATGAGTGGGAAGAAAAATTAGATAAAATTGTAGAAGAAACCGTCAATCAGAATATGACACTCATCAGCGGTATTCCGCCGTGGATGCAGATGTACTTCGACAGGCTAACGGAGAAGAGCGGAAAAAAAGTGGGCGAATTGTTTCCCAATTTTAATGTAATGGTACAGGGCGGCGTAAATTTTGAACCTTACAAAGCCAAACTTTTTGAAAGTATCGGCCGTAAAATTGATACGATTGAATTGTTTCCGGCAAGCGAAGGATTTTTTGCCTTTCAGGATTCGCAAAAAGAAGAAGGTCTGCTGCTGAATACCAACAGCGGAATATTTTTTGAGTTTGTGCCGGCTGGAGAAATATTTAGTGAAAGCCCAACACGTTTAACACTAAAGGATGTAAAAGTAGGAGAGAACTACGCTTTAATCATCAACAGCAATGCAGGTTTATGGGGATATAATATTGGCGATACCATCAAATTTGTTTCTACAAGTCCGTACAGAATAATTGTTACGGGACGTACCAAACATTTTATATCCGCCTTTGGCGAGCATGTTATCAGCGAAGAAGTGGAAGCTGCATTGCTGCAGGCTGCGGAGGAAGAACATATCCCCATCACAGAATTTACAGTAGCTCCCATGATTGCTAATGGCGAAGGAAAAAGTTATCATGAATGGTTCATCGAATTTGAAAATACGCCATCCGACATAAAAGCATTTTCCAAAAAAGTAGATGATAATCTCCGCAAAAAAAATGTGTACTATGATGACCTGGTAGGAGGTAAAATTCTGCAGCAGTTAAAAATTTCTCCAATCAAGAAAAATGGGTTTATCGACTATATGAAAAGCATCGGTAAGCTGGGCGGACAGAATAAAGTGCCGCGGCTAAGCAATGATCGGAAGATTGCCTCCGAATTGGAAAAGTTTGTCAATTAAGCCTGGCCTAAATATTTTTTGGACCGTTGTTTCCAAAATAATATACTTTTGCACTGTTAAACACAACTAATTAAGTACAGTGAACAGAACTCAATTACATATTGCCAACACAAATTCACCCGCAAGGGGTATTGAATGCAATGTGGAGAACCTGTTTGTATTTATACCCAGATCCCGACGTGGATGCTGATAGGACGAGTAGCTTAAACCTGCCCCTGTCAGTGAAAAAATCTCCCGAAAATTTTCTCAACTTATTACAATCATTTCTTTCAATTTAAATAAATTGGAATCCAGTAACATTATAATTAAGGTTGCAACAGCAGCCGATAAGCACTACGCTACAATCATCACCGATGAAATGGCATCCTCTGCACAAGCCCGTGGCACAGGCATAGCAAAACGTTCTCCCGAATATATTGAACAAAAAATTGAGGAAGGGAAAGCGGTTATTGCGATTACCAGCGAGGGCGAATGGGTTGGTTTTTGCTATATCGAAGTATGGGAACATAATAAATTTGTTGCAAACAGCGGCCTTATTGTATCACCACCATTTCGCAAAACTGGCGTAGCGAAATCCATTAAAAAGAGAATTTTTGAATTGAGCCGAGAAAAATATCCGGAATCAAAAATATTTGGATTAACGACCGGATTGGCTGTGATGAAAATCAATTCAGACTTGGGATACGAGCCGGTAACTTATTCTGAATTGACAAATGATGAACAGTTTTGGGCTGGTTGTAAGAGTTGTGTGAATTACGATATACTAATGAGTAAGGAGCGCAAGAACTGTATGTGTACTGCCATGTTGTTTGATCCGCTAGATCACTATACACTTGAAGAAACGAAGACTGAGTTTAAAGAGCATTCAAAAATTTACGAGCGTTTTATGCGGATAAAGCAAAGTAAAATGCTTAAGTTTCTGCAAAAGAAACAGGGCGGCGGTTCATCAAAATCATTGCTGCGTTATTTTTTTAATTTTTAAAGTAATAGAGATGGGTAAGAAAGTTGTTTTAGGTTTTAGTGGCGGACTGGATACTACTTACTGTGTAAAATATCTAACAGAGGAAAAAGGATATGAAGTACATTCAGTGATTGTAAACACCGGTGGATTTACTAATGACGAATTGAAAAAGATTGAAGCGCATGCCTACAAACTGGGTGTGAAATCGCACACTGCCGTAAATGCCGTAAAGAATTACTACGATAAAATAATTAAATACCTCGTTTTTGGAAACGTGTTAAAGAATAATACTTATCCATTGAGTGTGAGCGCCGAAAGATTAAGTCAGGCGGTTTTTATTGCTGCCATGGGCAACAATATCTGCATTTAATTTTT
>JBKJPN010000235.1:0-5191 GCA_046595125.1 Ferruginibacter sp. | reverse complement strand
CTTTGGAGGTGGCTTTGTATACGCCACCTGGAGAAATACAGCGATAGGTGATAGCGCCATGGGATTTACCTACGGTTCTAACAACGTAGCTGTAGGTACAGAGGCCTTAAGCAATGGAAGCAATTCCTCGTATAATGTGGCCGTTGGAGATAGCGCCATGGGCGGGGCTTTAAATACCAGCAGCCATGTAGCTATAGGTTACCATGCGTTAAAGAGAATTACATCGGGTTATCCCAATACAGCCATTGGTTATTTAAGTATGGACAGTACTACCACAGGATATGCTAACACAGCAGTAGGCACTTACTCACTTGCCAAAAATATTGGTGGCGGCAATAACACCGCTATTGGTAATGCCGCCATGTACGAAGCAAAAAATGAAGCAAACCCAGCCTGGCCTTTTGATAATACAGCTATAGGTAACGATGCCTTACGCCGTACCCGTTATTATGGCCAAACAGCCGTTGGGGCAGGTGCTTTACGTAACGATACTGCAGGAGTTTACAACACTGCAGTTGGTTTTTTATCCATGTACGAAAACCTTACCGGCACTGTTAATACGGCTTTAGGCACAAGTGCTTTACGGCGTGATACGTCGGGCTCGGGTAATACTGCGCTGGGCGTAAACACCTTGTATAACCACCGGCAGGGGCATAATAATGTTGCAATAGGTTATAATGCTATGCTTAACGACGACAGAGGATGGAATAACACGGCGGTTGGTTCTTACTCAATGTTTAACCACATTAAAAACGACGCCAATACTGCCATAGGTTATGAAGCAATGTATTTCGACACCAGCGGCACTATTAACACTGCTGTGGGCTGGAGGTCGCTTCGATATGCAAAAAGTGGTGATGCTAATACGGCAATTGGTGTGGGGTCTCTGGAATTTAACGACTCCGCATTATTTAATACCGCAATTGGCCGTGGTGCCATGTATGTAATAGGAGGAAGATATAATACTGCTGTTGGATTTTTAGCCGCCGGAGGCGGAAACGGCACACCCACTTCTAATTTTTATACCGAAGAGATGACAGCTATTGGTGCTTATGCAGGTTACCGCAATACCGGTAGGCAAAATACATTTTTGGGCAGTAATTCGGGTTATGGTGCTAGTGCCGATTCTTTAAAAGGAATTGAAAATACAGGTTTGGGTGCTTATACACTTACATACAACACTACCGGCAAAAGTAATACCGGCGTTGGCCTAGGTGTTTTATACGGTAATGTTACCGGTAGTGGTAACGTGGGTGTAGGTACAAGGGCTTTGGCAAATGGAGGTGCTTACAGTTATAATATAGCTATTGGCGACAGCGCCATGTATGGTAATAACGCCAATAATAACGTAGCCATTGGCACTTTTGCTATGCGGTTTAATAATACCGGAACTTCAAACACCGCATTGGGCAATTATTCCATGCAGGCAAATCTAACTGGTGGCTTAAATACTGTAATGGGGCATCAGGCCTTAAATCTAAATACGGGTTCATCAGAGAACTCAGCACTCGGATACAGGGCATTGGCAAGCTATACAACTGTTGGCAACGGATACAATAACGCCGTTGGAACTTATGCTGCTGAAAACCTGACCTCTGGCACCCAAAATGTGGTTATGGGTAGTTGGGCATTCAGGGCACATACATCAGGTACGTTTAATACTGCTATTGGAAATTATGCGATGGGTGTGGGAACAACAGGTTCTGGTAATACAGCCATTGGTGCAAATTCTCTTTTAACAACATCATCTGATAATAACACAGGCGTAGGTGCTCTTAGTTTAAACGCCAATACTACCGGTGCCGATAATGCAGCTTTAGGCTATAGTGCCCTTTTAGTGAATGTGGGCGGAAACTGGAATACTGCCGTTGGCTCCTATGCACTTCGCAGTAATGGAAACGCTACCGGAAATACGGCCATCGGGCACCGTGCATTAGATGCAAGTTTTTCCGGAATTGATAATGTTGCCACCGGTTTTTTCAGCCAGTATTTAAATGTAAGTGGTAGCCAGAATACTTCCGTGGGTACTTATTCAGCACGTGGTAATGCCAGTGGATCAGGTAATACTTCAATAGGTTATTACGCAAATGGAAATATTAACAATACAACTGGTTCTAATAATGTTGCTGTTGGGCGGGAAGCCATGTTTAATAATACAGCATCCAATAATGTGGGCGTCGGTTACCAGGCACTGTACAATGCAACCGGATCAACTAATACTGCTGTTGGAACATCTTCCGCTATCGCTATAACTGCTGGTGGAAGTAATACTACACTTGGTTATAGTTCTGGTAATGTTATTTCTACAGGTTCGCAAAATACTACCGTAGGATCTTTTTGTTATCCTACCTCAGGTGGAGCCATTGCCAATTATACTGGTATAGGGTATAATGTAGGATATGCTAACAGTTTTAGCAATTATGTTGAATTAGGTAACACAAGTGTTAGTTTAATAAGAGCACAAGTAACAGGCATAACTACTTATAGTGATGAAAGGATAAAAGAAAATATACAAGATGACGTTCCTGGTCTAAGCTTTATTACAAAACTGAGGCCCGTAACTTATAATATAAATTTGCACAAGCAAAATAAAATATTATATAGCGACAGTAAGAAAGACACAGCAAACTGGGAGGGAAAATATGATATTGAACAAATTAAACAAACTGGATTCTTGGCTCAGCAAGTTGAACAGGCTGCCCTTCAAAACAATTTTGATTTTAATGGTTTAAGAAAACCGAAAAATACAACAAATGATCTCTATGGTATAAACTATACCTCATTTGTAGTACCTCTTGTAAAAGCAGTACAGGAACAACAACAACTCATCATCAACCAGCAAAAAACAATTGACGATCTTTTAAAAAGAGTGCAAAAACTGGAAAACAAGTAACGTTGGGTTTAAAAATATCATCTAAAACGGTGATAGCAAAAATTGATTAACAAATTTATTTTTTTAACATGAAAAAACTGCAAATAGTAATCGTATTGGGTTTTATGCTTTTTGCATATAAACCATACGCCCAGCAGGTTGCCCGTACTGCGGGTAATGTGCAATTGGTATCGGAGCCCGGTACCAAAGTAGTAATACAGGGTGGTATTTCTTTTTTGGGCTCCAGCAACTGGAAAAACAATGGCGAAGTGCACATGTACAAAACCACGGTTACCAATCCCGAAGGCTGGCTCGACTCTACCACTGCCGGCGTGATGGATGTTGCCAGTACCGGCAATGTATTTTTCCGTGGTACCAACCGGCAGAGTTTTTTTGGTAAGACAAGATTTTATGATCTAACTATCCGCAATACCGTTGGCGATACTTTGTTATCTTCCTGCGAAGTAAGAAATACCTTGAAGCTGGATACCGGTTTTATTTTCACCCGCAGCGGTTATGGCAACGACAGTTTGTTGGTTTCCAATACTGCCATTGCCGCCATTACTTCAACCAGTAATTTTGGCAAGAGCTGGGTAAACGGCAGGCTTAGCCGTACCGGTAATATAGTTGGCAATTCAGCTATCTTTTATCTTTTTCCTGTAGGAAAAACAGATAGCTTATATGCTCCCTTAAAATTGGAAAAATCAGACGGCACTACCAGCACATGGACGGCTGAATATACCCGTGCACAGCCTTTTGATAAAACCAACATTTTCTTTCCGCCAATTGACCATATCAGCGATGTAGAATATTGGGAATTGACCAGCAACACACAGGGAACTACGGATGATGATGCCCGGTTAAGTTTATCGTGGCGGGGGCGTAGCCATGTAAGTGCAAATCCTGTAGTAAGAGATAGTTTATTGGTTGTACAATATATTAATCAGCCACCCTACCTGTGGAATGCGCCAGGAGGCTGGGCTACCGGCAATACAACAGGAGCCGACAGCCTGTTTGGATATGTGCGATCTAGAGCGTTAACCAATAACTATGCATTTGATGAGCGCCGGTTTACTTTGGGCTCTTTTAGCAAATACAATGCCCTCCCGGTTAAACTGCTGTACTTTACCGCCATTGCCGATGGTAACAAAGTAAGGTTAAACTGGGAGGCAGCAAACGAACAGGATACCCGTACCTATGTACTGGAAAAATCACTCAATTCAACCAGTTTTTCAACCCTGCTTTCTGTTGCCTCACGTCAACTATCACAATCGGCCTATGTTGATTTTGATTACAACCCTGTTACCGGCTGGAATTATTACCGGCTGAAAATTATTGATAAATCGGGCAGCTATTTTTACTCCCCCATCAGACCGGTTAAGTTTGAAAAAGGAAGAGAAGATGTTAAGATATTTCCTGTTCCAGCCAACACGGTGCTGAATATTCAATTGCCTACGTCTTATGTTAATCAAACCAACCTGTTGGTTTACAGTATCGATGGCAAATTCATAGCATCACGCAGGCCGCAGGCTAATATGGTTGTGTTGAATGTAGCGCCACTGGCCGCCGGTACTTATATTATTCAAATTCAAAAAACAAACGGTGAAAAGGAAACCTATCGTTTTGTAAAACAATAAAGAACTTAAAAAATAAAAATCATGAAAAATTTAAAAATTGTACTACTGGTTTTAACTGCCACATTTATTTCGGTACTGGCTGCAAGTGCGCAGGCACCTGCCACTGCACCAGATGTAAAAGAAACAGGCAAAACAGTAGCCCCTGCCACCCCACCTGCACCCATGCTAGTTGATAAACCTGAGGCTAAACAAGTGGAAAAGCCTGCCCCTACTATACCTAGTGGAGAAGCAAAACCGGTAGAAACAAAAAACTTAACATTACCGGCCAAGAATTATGATGAACATTATAAAAAGGAAACGATAAAACTTCCGGTAAACGATATGACACCCATTCCGGTAAAAAAAGACGAAGGGGCTGCAAGCAATGCCAAAGCAAAACAGACACCGGGGCAACAGCAACAAAACAATTAAAATAAAACCATATCCGGTATTAAAAAGCTTCCCTGCGGGGAAGTTTTTTTTATGCCCCAATTCAATTAATTTCGATTACAAATGAAATTACCATGATACAACGCCTACAATCCCTCTGGCTTTTACTGGCAGCCACTTGCGCTTTTGCAACATTTAAATTTTCGTATTACAGCGGTACCAAAGCCATTGATTTGACGCTGCATGAGTTAAATGCAACCGAAAGTTTTTTACTGATGATAAGCACCATTGCAGTTGGCGGCTTGGCACTTGT
>JBKJPN010000028.1:0-7051 GCA_046595125.1 Ferruginibacter sp. | reverse complement strand
TGCCGAACTGGAGAATACTACAGCAAAGATTCATATCAGTACCAATGGAGAGCAACTTACTGCCAGCGGCCAGGTAATAACATTCGATGGTTTTTTAAAGGTATATTTAGAAAGCACCGATGATGAAGATGCAGAAGAAGGCGACGATAGCCGTCTGCCAAATTTAACTGTTGATCAGCAGCTTGCTTTTGAACGCATGACCGCCACCGAACGCTTTACTAAACACAGCGCTCGTTACACGGAAGCCTCGCTGGTGAAGAAATTGGAAGAGTTGGGCATTGGCCGCCCCAGTACCTACGCTCCTACTATCTCTACCATTGTAAAACGTAATTATGTTGAGAAAAAAGATAAGGAAGGTGTTAAACGCAACTTTAGGGTGCTGCGTTTAAAAAACGATGAAGTAACAAAAATTACTGACCAGGAAAATACCGGTGCCGAAAAATCAAAACTCTTTCCTACTGATTTGGGTTTGGTTGTCACCGATTTTTTGAGTGAGCATTTTACCAAAGTAATGGACTACTCCTTTACCGCCACCATAGAAAAAGAGTTTGACGAAATTGCCGAAGGCAAAATGAAATGGAACAGCATGGTGGGTGATTTTTACACGCCCTTTCACGAAGGTGTGGAGCATACGTTGGAGCATGCCGACCGTGCGGTTGGCGAACGAGCCTTGGGCAATGACCCCACAACCGGCAAACCCATTATTGCCCGTATGGGCCGCTATGGCCCCATGGTACAAATAGGCAGCAGCGACGATGAGGAAAAACCCAAATACGCCAAACTAAAAGCTTCGCAGAGTATTGAAACCATCAGCCTGGACGAATCGCTTGAACTTTTTAAACTGGGCGAACCCCTCGGCGAATTTGAAGGACAGGAAATATCGGTTAACATTGGCCGATTTGGCCCCTATGTAAAATTTGGCGACCAGTTTGTTTCCATTCCCCGTGGGGAAGAGCTTGGTAATGTTGACATAGAACGTGCTATAGAACTGATAAAAGCAAAACGCATAGAAGACGCTCCTGTAGCCCATTACGAGGAAAAACCGGTTACCAAAGGTAAAGGCCGCTTTGGCCCCTTTATTAAATGGAACGATATGTTCATCAATGTGCCTGCACGGTACGATTTTGAAAACCTATCACAAGACAGCATTAACGAACTGATAGAAGCCAAACTAAAAAAAGAAGCCAACCGCTTTATACAGCAATGGCCCGAAGAAAAACTCTCTCTCCAAAACGGCCGCTGGGGACCCGAAGCCGTGTTCGGCAAAAAGCGCCTGCGCCTGCCCAAAGGAAAATATACTTCCGAAGCACTTACAACTATTAGCTTAGAAGAAGTAAAGGCAATTATTTTAGCGCAAGACCCCAAAGCATTTGATAAAAAAGGACCTGCTAAAAAGAAAGCGGCGAAGACAAAGGCTGCGGTGAAGAAGAAATAACTTTTTATTTTTTTGAACCCGGCATTGGTGCTACTCTTTAGCTTTATTGGCAAGGATACTTATTTATCATTTCTTCTTAGTAAAAAGAAATAGATAAGCACTCTTGCGCGGTTTAATTTAATTGAGATTTTGTTAGAGCTAAGATTGAAGGAGAATCATTCGTGAGCCACGAACCAAGGCGAAGCTCTTCAAATCTTGTTATGAGATCTTCTACAGTTTTATAAGCAGTTTCTTTGTTTAGCTTGCAGCAGTTAGGGTTGAGCATTCAAATATAACAAAATTGCTTATCTATTTATTTGAATCGTTGGTGGGGTGGCGGCAAAAAAAGCTGTAAAATGAAAAACCCTCCATTGTAAAAACAATGAAGGGTTTAAGCGGAGAGCTAGGGATTCGAACCCCAGGACCTGTTACAGTCAACAGTTTTCAAGACTGCCGCAATCGACCACTCTGCCAGCTCTCCGCGGCAAAAATACGGTCAGGAATGTAACAACCCAAAAAATTTAAGAAAGTATTTATTGCGGCTCCTTATCTTTTACAACGACAAGGCTATCTAAGTCAACAGTGATGGGCATTACGCCAACCTGCAGCACCGCTTTTTTTCCACGAATTTCTTTTACAATACCTACCTGGCGGTTTTGTTTCATGCGCACTTTTTGGCCAATTTCAATTTTACCGCCTACTTCTACAAACTTTTCGTTGTGTTTTTGTTGGCGTTTTTCGGTAGCCATCTTTTCTTTTTGCTGAAAAAGCAGCGCATGTATCATTTTTACCACTTTATCCTTGTCTTCGGTCTTGCGCCACTCTATCACCATGGCTTTTAGGCGACGCTCCATGTCTTTGAGGTAAATAAGTTTGTCGGAGGCTATTTTGTTTTGCAACTGTAGTTTTTCCACCTCCTGCTTGTGCTGCTCGTTGTTTAGTACCCGCTGCATTTCTTTTTTAAGCGCTTCGTTTTCTTTGAGCAGGGTTTTAAGCTGTAGTTTTTCCTTGTCGATATGCTGCAGGTCTTGCTCGGTGCGGTTAAGGAGTTTATCGAGGGTAAAATGGTCGTCATCAACCAGTTTACGGGCTTTTTCTATCAGGCGTTTCTCAAGCCCAATGCGCTCGGCAATGGAAAAAGTATAGGAACTTCCGGGCTTGCCCACTACCAGTTTGTACATGGGCAGCAGGTTCTTTTCATCAAACTGCATGGCGCCGTTGATGATGCCCGCCACTTTATTGGCCATTACTTTTAAATTAAGGTAATGGGTGGTTACAATGCCAAAACTGTGTTTAATGGCTAGCTCTTCCATAATTACTTCGGCAAAGGCACCGCCTAGGTTGGGATCGCTGCCACTGCCCAGTTCATCAATAAAGAACAGGGTTTTACCATTGGCATTCTCCATAAAATGCTTCATGTTCTTAAGGTGCGATGAATATGTGCTTAGTTCAAACTCCAGGCTTTGCGTATCGCCAATATGAATCATGAGCTGTTTAAAAATGCCCATCTCACTATCGGGGTGTACGGGCACCAGCAGTCCGCTTTGCATCATTAGTTGCAACAGCCCCACGGTTTTTAGCATAACCGTTTTGCCGCCGGCATTAGGGCCGCTTATAACGAGGATGCGTTGCTTATCATTGAGTGATAAATCTACCGGTATGGTGGGCTTTTTATTGGCCCGGTTAATGAGGAAAAGCAAAGGATGATATGCCTGTATGAGTTGTACATGCGCTTTATCATGTACCTGCGGCTGGTTGCCATTGTACTCGATGGCAAACCTTGCCTTGGCACGTATGAAATCAAATTCGCCGGCAAAATTGAGCCAGGTTTTTAGCAGCGATGCATACACACTTAAATCTTGCGTTAGCTTTTTTAAAATGCGGTACACTTCTTTGCTTTCCTCGTTTTCGAGGGAGAAAACGGCATTGTTGAGTTCGGTGGTTTCTTCGGGTTCTATAAATGTGGTGCGACGGCTTTCGCTTTCGCCATGTAGGATGCCTTTGATAACACGTTTCTGCTCGGCAAAAACAGCCAGCACTCTCCTACCGTTTAGGAAACTTTCTTCTATGTCGGCCAGGTAACCTTGTTTGTTGAGTTTACTTACAATGCGGTCGAATACTTTGCGTAGTTCATTGCGTTTGCGGTACAGGCTGAGGCGAATATCGGCAAGGGCTTCGCTGGCGCTGTCTTTTACTTGTCCGTTATCGTCTAGCACGCTATCAATCATTTCGGTGATGGCTTTTTCGTAATAACCATCCTGCACTACTTTGGTAATGGCGGGGTAAGCATTGCGGCGGTCGGTATCAAACCAGCGAAAAATATTGGAGGTATTCTCGGCTAGTTTACGAATGAGTAAAAACTGCTCGCCACTTAAAACAGCGCCGGGTATGCCCAGTAGTTTTAATTCTTTGGCAAGATTGCCGACGAAATCGCTTGGAAAATGCTGACTGCTTTGCTGTAGCAGTTTAAATTCGTTGGTTTGCTGCAGTTCTGTTAGGATGAATTCTTTCCTTGTATGTATGCGCAGGCTGCTTGTTTTGTCTTTGGCGTATTCGGTACGGCAATGCAGCGCCAGTAAGGTTTTTACCTTTTCGTATTCGAGTTGTGTTAGGGCCGATTCGGGGAAGAATTTCAATACAAGTATTTTTTTAAGGGCAAATTTCGGATATTTCAGTTAAAGCATTGGCTTGTTAAACTTTTGTTGCAAAAACCTGTTATACAAACTGTAGTATTTACCTTTACGTATCTACATGAAAAATACAACTATGTTAAAAGTTTTCTTCATTTCGATTGTGAGTTTGATGGGATTACATTCCTGCGCTCAAAAAGACAATAAAACAAGTACAAAAAAAGATTCTAAAATTATGAGTACTGCTACATTAGATACAGCAACTTTTGGCACTGGATGTTTCTGGTGTACCGAAGCTATTTTTCAACAGGTGGAAGGTGTGGAAAAAGTTACCAGCGGTTATAGCGGCGGCACCGTTCCCAACCCTACTTACGAGCAGGTTTGCAGCAAAACTACCGGCCATGCGGAATGTCTGAACATTATGTACGATCCTGCTAAAGTTAGTTTTGATGAACTGCTCGAAATTTTCTGGCAGGTACACGACCCTACAACATTAAATCGCCAGGGGGCAGATGCCGGACCGCAGTACCGAAGTGTGGTTTTTTATCATAACGAGGAACAAAAAGCCAAGACAGCAAAATATAAAGCTGAACTTGATAAAAGCGGTGCCTGGGATAAACCAATTGTAACTACACTGGAGCCGTTCACAGAATTTTATGCGGCAGAAGCCTATCATCAGAATTATTATAATAACAATACCAGTCAGGGTTATTGCCAGTTTGTAATAAGGCCTAAAGTAGAAAAGTTTGAGAAAGTGTTTAAGAGCAAATTAAAAAAGCATTAGTTCTGTTTGAAATTAAAAGGCGAAATACTAATCGCCTTTTTTTCTTTCTCCGGCATTGGAGTTCCTTTATGGCAGGTGTAACAGGTTATAGCCTGTATCTGGGCCGTGGCCACTGTTTCATTAAACTGAAAATAGTTTTTGTTAATATCTGTGGTCATCCGCATCATCTTACGGGCAATTTCTTTTTCGGATTTGTCGTCTCTATCAAACATGAGTGTGTCTGCTTTTTTATCCCGAACGTGACAGTACTTGCAATCAACGCCCAGCATGGCGTTAAAGCCATCCATTATTTTATCAAGTGAGTCGGTGCTAATATTTTTTGGCAACACTTGCAGGTTTTTAAAATTGTTATTTGCCGGTTGCTCAACGGCTGCAATACCAGCGAAGAAAAGTATAATAACTATCGCCAGTACGGATAATGTTTTATAAGATTTCATAGTGTTGAGTTTAAGTGTCTCGTTGTGCAGTTTGATTTAATGTAAATCTATGTGTAAACTATGTACCTATATTTCTATGTGGTGAAAAAATAAACCACATAGGCACAGTAGAAAACATACGAAGACACATAGTTAAAAAACTGCTGGTTGATTGTCGGTTAATTTCAATCGAACAACAGGTTTTGGTATTATTTATTCTTTAGTTACCCTACGTAACTCCAGTAAATTTAAACTATTTGGATAAAAGTTTTTAATGTTGGGGTGAACGAGGTGTATGGCCATGTCGTACCAAAGCGGCACAACGGGTGCATCGTTTATAATTATCCTGTCCATTTGCTGATATAATTTATACCGTAGTGAATCATTTTTTTCGGATACCGCTTTCTCATACAACAAATCAAAGGCAGCATTTTTATAGCGGGTGTAATTGGGCGGTGCAGGGTTCTTTCCATAAAAAACACTCAGGTAATTTTCAGCATCGGGATAATCTGCAATCCAACTACCACGAAAAAACGGCGCCTGCGATTTAGAAGTCTGCTCCATCAATAAACTTTTCTGTATCACTTCTACCTGTATTTTAATACCCACTTGCATCAGTTCGTTGGCAATATAAGTACCTAGATCGCCATAAATGGGAATAGTGAGCAGTTTTATTTCAGGTAGGTTTTTCCCATCGGGATAACCAGCTTCGGCAAGCAATTGTTTTGCTTTGGCAACATCGTAGTGATAACCAGGCACAGCAACAGAATCAAAAGAAGGCAATCCGGCTGGGACAAAGCCGCTTTCGGCAGCTGTGCCAATGCTGTTACGTAGGTAGAGCATCATCTTACGGCGGTTAAAGCCATAGTTAATGGCCTGCCGTATTTTCTGCAAACGCAACGGCGAGTTTCTAACCAATTCATTTTCTCCATCAACCAAAATACCAAGGTATTCAATATTGAGGTAAGGATGTTTGTGTAATTCAATTTTTCCAATCCAGTCTTTTTTAAGATAACCAGTTTTTGTAAGGACTTCGTCTTTAAAAGACGGATCAATATCATCAATAAAATCAAGTCGCTTTTGTTGAAACTCTAAAAACTCAGTTGCCTTGCTGTCGTAAAACGAAACTTTAATGCCGTCGAGGTATGGTAGCGTTTTTCCTTGCGCATCTTTCTCAAAATAATTTTCATTCTTTTTTAAGATAAGGGCCTGCCCTTCTTCCCAAGCAACAAACTGAAAGGGGCCGGTGCCTACCGGTTGGCGGCGAAAATCATTTCCATATTTTTCCACTGCTTCTTTTGGAATGATGGAACTGTATTGCATACTTAAAATACCGAGTATGGATTGAAAGGGCCTCAGTAGTTTTAATTGAAAGGTTGTATCATCAATCGCTATAAATCCATCAACAGAATCTACCCTATTATTAAATATCCATGCACCGGGACTGGCGGTGTTTTTATCAATGATGCGGTTAAAACTGTAGGCTACATCATGGGCAGTTAGTGCTCTGCCCTTACTGTTTGAAAAGCAAGCATCATCGGTAAAAAAAACATCTTGGCGCAAATAAAAAGTAAAAGTTAGGTTGTCGGCCGATATATCCCAATGCTTTGCCAGCGAGGGTTGCATCTGCATATTGCTATCAATTTCTATCAATGTATTATAGAGTTGATGGCAGGCCCACATCACCTGTTTGTTTTTTGCAAAAGCAGGATCAAGGGAAGCTAGGCCGCTGCTTTCGTTATAGTGGAATATCTTTTTATCGGGGTGATTGTGGTTTTTACAAGAAGAAAAAACAATGAACCACAAA
>JBKJPN010000183.1:0-10822 GCA_046595125.1 Ferruginibacter sp. | reverse complement strand
CCTCATCATCAGTATTGGCTATGCCGCCTGCCACTGGTGCCATGTAATGGAGCATGAAAGTTTTGAAGATGTAGAAGTAGCGAAAGTTATGAACGAAAATTTCATCTGCATAAAAGTGGACAGGGAAGAACGCCCCGATGTTGACCAGGTTTATATGGCAGCTGCACAACTCATTACCGGAAGCGGCGGCTGGCCATTAAATGCCATTGCTTTGGCAGATGGCAGGCCGTTTTATGCAGGCACTTATTTTCCTAAAGGCAAATGGATACAGATGCTGGAATATTTTGTGGATATGCAGAAAAAAGAACCACAGAAGTTATTGCAAAGTGCTGAGCAGGTTACCAACGGTATTCATCAGGTGGAAAATGTAAGTTTTAAAGAAGTTGGCAAAACCTTTACCATAGGCGATTTGGATAAACAGTTCGCCAACATAAAAACCAATCTCGATTTTAAAAAAGGTGGTGCAAACCAGGCGCCCAAATTTCCTATGCCCAGTAACTGGGAATATTTACTGCACTATAATTATCTGAGTAAGAATGAAGAAGCATTAAAAGCGGTAACAGTTACTTTGGAAAATATGGCTTATGGCGGCATTTATGATCATCTGGAAGGAGGCTTTGCACGTTACTCCACTGATGCAAACTGGCATGTGCCGCATTTTGAAAAGATGCTGTATGATAACTCGCAATTGGTAAGCCTGTATGCACATGCCTATCAAAAGACAAAAGATCCGTTGTATAAAAAAGTAGTTTATGAAACACTGGATTTTGTGCAGCATGAACTCACATCACCCGAGGGTGCATTTTATTCATCGCTTGACGCTGACAGCGAAGGTGAAGAAGGAAAATATTATGTTTGGACAAAAGCTGAAATTGAAAAAGCACTTGGCGCCGATGCCGATGTTTTTTCAATCTACTATAATGTTACCGGCGCAGGTAATTGGGAACATGGCAAAAATATTTTATTGCGGCATGAAGCAGATGAAGCGACTGCCAAAAAATTAGGCCTCTCCCTTTCTGAACTAAAAAATAAGATTGATGCAGGTAAAACAAAGCTGATGAAGATTAGAGATGCTAGGGCTAAACCAGGCCTTGATGATAAAGTCCTCAGCAGTTGGAATGCCTTGATGATTTCGGGATATGTTGATGCCTACCGGGCTTTTGGCGATGAAGTTTTTTTAGCGAAGGCAATCACCAATGCAGAATTTCTGTTGAAAAATGCTATTGCCAAAGACGGAGAAATGACCCGTAATTATAAAAACGGTAAATCTTCTATTAAAGCTTTGCTAGATGATTATGCATTTACCATTGCCGCTTTTATCGATTTGTACCAGGCAACATTCAACGAAAAATGGTTGAACGAAGCCAATACGTTAACGGCCTATACCATTGAACATTTCTTGGACCCCAAATCAAAAATGTTTTTTTATACGCACAACCAACACTCCAATTTAATATCCCGTAAGATGGAAGTGGCCGATAATGTGATTCCTTCCTCCAATTCGGAAATGGCAAAAAATCTTTTCTTGTTAGGGCATTTTTTTTATAACGAAGATTATATCAGCAAGGCAAAGCAAATGCTCATTAATGTTGCTGATGATGTGCAAAAGAACATTTATTTCTATGCCAATTGGGGCATATTGCAGGCCTGGTTTACCAAACCGCTGTATGAAGTTGCTATTGCAGGCGACAACTTTAAAGAATTGCGGCAGGAATTTGATCAGCATTATTTACCCAATGTCATTTTGCTGGGTGGTAAAACTGAAAGTAAACTTGCCTTGCTTGAAAATAAATTGACTGCCGGGCAAACAATGATTTATGTGTGCAGAGATAAAACCTGTAAGCTGCCGGTGAAGGAGGTTGAAAAGGCTTTGGAGCAAATTAGGAAATAACCGCTAAACTTAGTTGGTACGCTATGCTGCGTACCAACTAGGGCGAAGCAAAATTCATTAGCAAGATGCCAGGGACGGGAATGTCAATTCTTTCTTTTTGTAGTAAAGTAGCTGCAGTGTGCCTCATGATTTATTTTTTAACAGCGATAATCTTTTCCCGTATGTTAGTTGCCTCCATATCCATTCCATAGGTCCATAGTTAAAATATTTAAACCACCAGTTGCTGTAAGCAACCTGCAAAGCATAAACACACAAGCCGATGGGAATAAAAAGAGCTGGTCCGATATTTCCACCCAGGTTAAAACCAACGCCATAATAAATAGTAATGCCAAGTATGGTTTGCATCAGGTAATTGGTTAATGCCATTCTGCCCATGGGCGCAAGAAACCGCAAAGGGCTGTTACTTTTTTTCTTTATCCAGTGCAAACAAATAACAGACAGGTAGGCCAAACTTAAAGGCACTACACTTATTGCATAAAAGAATGTATGCGCCAATCCAATTACATTTGGTATTCCTTTTCCAAAAAATTCAAAATAGGTACAGGCAAGTGCGGCAGGTATGCCAATGATAAAACCCCAGCGACGTAATTTTTTAAACAAGGAAACATAATTTTCTAGATTGGTATAAATCATTTTTCTGCCTGCATAAAATCCAAGCAGGAACATGCCAAGTACTTTTGGTATGCGGTTGCTATCGAGAATATAAGAATAGCGGTATAAAAAACCTGAAGCCTGCCAGTTACGCCAATGCTGCCATGCATCGCTTTTGCTGTAGAGGTATTGACTAAAACTGTCATCTAAAGGAAGACCGGTTCGTTTATCAACCGCCTTTGCCATGACTTCCAGAAAATTGCCGTTTTTATAATGAAACAATACACTCATTACATCAAACAACAAAGGCGCAGCAATAAGAACAACTGCCCATGTAAGCAATGTTTTGTCAGAACATTTTCTGAACAAAGGTAAAAGCATGCCAATAAGTGCATACAAAAAAAGTATATCACCTTCCCACAACAAAAACAAATGACCTGCACCAATGATCAATAAAATAAATAACCGGCGGTAAAATACTTTCAGCGGGTTGATTCCTTTTTGCTCATTGCGGATTATGATGATGGAGAAACCGATGCCAAACAGCAATGAAAACAAACTGTAAAATTTCCCATTGATAAAACTCTGTTCGCTAAGGCCGAGGATGGCATCTGCATACCATGTAGGAAATGCTTCCCTTTGAGCTTGAGGGAGGAAACCCCAGCCGGTAAAGCCAAACAGATTATCGAGCATAACGCCGAGTAATGCAAAGCCACGAAGAATATCTAAAATATCTGCTCTTTCGTTTTGTAAAATGGGTGAGGGTGATTGAGGCATATTATTGTTGTTTAGTTAAATCATATAAATGCGCTGCAGCTTCTAGATCTTCTGTGCCCCCATGCGGGTCGGGTATTTTAAAAATCTCCTTCCCAATCACATTACCCAGGTAAGATTTAATGCTGTCAGGAAATGTTTGTTTTTCTGTCCACTGCGAAAAGATAAACCAAACCCTTTTATTGCCTTTCAGTGAATCTAATTCACGCAGGTAAGGTTCTATAGTTTTGTAATTGCCACCAACACGATACGTTGTAATACCTTCTTTAGGACCATAAAAATTTAATGCATGTCGTGTTTTATAGTACACAAATAATATATCACCGGGTTGCCACTGCTTTTTTAACTCATGCAAAACTAGTTGAGTTGGTTGAGCGTTAAATGGTGGCCTTTCTGACGGAATAAATATAGTTAAGAGCAATATGGGTAAGGCAATGGTTAAACTTACTGCAGTAGTTATGGCAGATGGAAACAATCGGGGTATCCATTGTTGTAAAGCCTGTATACCAGCAATGCCGCTAAACACCAACGGCCAGGTGGCATATACTGCTATTCTTGAATCAAAGGGTAATACCCTGAAAAGAGAAAGCAACAAAGCTGTGATTAAAGGGGTAAATAAAATCAGTATGAGAGACCTGTATTTTTTGCTGAGATAAATAATTCCGGGCACAGACAAAATAAGCAATGCCAGTGAAATGAATTTAATGGATGGGTAAACATCCTGCATCCAGAATGTAAGAAAAAAATTAAGTTCTTTTTTCAATCCTGATAAAATCCAGCTCAATCCTTGGACAATATTGTTAAGAGGAACAAATCCCCTTGACCAGTAATTGCTCATAGCACCCTGCACCGTAGTATTGATAATAAACTTTGCATAAAAGGCTAAAAGCAAACAGGCAATGCCCCAAACAGAAGCAATTATATAAAAGGAATGTTTTGATAAGTTCATTTGTTTTTTAAGTAAACCCACAAAAACGATAGCAAGAGCCAAAGGTGCAATAACCACAGCTGGTAAAGAGCAAAGTATCAATATAAACCCCCCAATGGCAATAAGCCAAAAAGTTGACTTTTTTAATTCGGGTTTCATTAATTGCAAGGCAGACCATACAATAAATAACGATACTGTTATATCGCCGGAATATTGCTTGGCTTCGCCACCATAAAACCATAAGGAAACACTACCGGCACACAATGTAAATACACTCAATAATGCGATGCCTTTAAAAAATTGTTTGCTGATATTTAAAAACAACAACATTGAAATTATAGAAAAGACTAAAGGAAAGAAACGATAAGCATGGTCGTTAACGCCTAAAATAACTGTAGAAATTTTCTCTAACAATAAAAAGCCAACCGGCGCTACCTGATTATAATCCAGAGATTGCGTGGCTAATTGATAGAAACTTTTGTCTCTTACATTTAATGCACCCGTTAATTCATCAAACCACATGGAGGTTCGAAAAACAAAATGCGTTACATGCAATATAACGGCAGCTGAAAATACAAGGAGCAACCAAAAATTAATATGCCTTGGATTAATGAGATTTGCTTTTAGCATGTATTGAATTGTATCAATTAACTACAGAACCCAGTAGGGTTGGCTGTAATCATAAATATACAAAACTCTTTTACAGAATTCCAAGGGGTCATTAATGATATGCTGTATAAGAGTGCGACGCCACCGAGGCTCCACAATGATCCAATGCCGGGCTCAAAAAAAATTACACTTTAATATAAATCTTCTTCCTATCCAGCATCCACGCCAACCCCCACATCATCGCAATAAAACAAAGCGCATAAATAAAAGAACCTATCCGTGGGTCGGATGTAAAAATGGGTTTGCATACATGCTCATAAAACCAACTTAGCGGATTTAGAAATTTTGGTTTCCCTTCGGTAGTAAAACCATTGCTAATTCTGATAAGGCTCATGCTTCTGGGTATCAATGCGCTCATAGCAAAAATAAACAAGGCGTTTTTTCCAAACACATCAAAAAAGCGGCTGAGCCAGCCTTTGCTGCCTTTAAACTCTATCAGGTATATCATTACCGATAAAATGATGACAGCCAGCCCGCTGGTATAAATGGTATAACTGCTGGTCCATATTTTTTTGTTGAGCGGAAAAGCCATACTCCAAAACAATCCTGCAAAAACCAAAACACAACCAGCAACAAATAATCCGTTGAGCATTTCGGCTGTCTTGCCTTTTTGAACAATATAATTGCCAACCAGGTAACCAAGTATCACTTGCACAATGGCAGCAAAACTGTTCATTAACCCTTCGGGGTCAAATGCCACGCCTTCGCCCTTGTACATATGGCTTTCACCAAGCAGTGCTTTATCAATGCCAGTACCAAACCAGCCCGCCAAACTAAATGGATCGGTTGGGTTTGCTGCTATACATAAAAACCAATAGCCTAATAAAATGATCATACCGAATACAAAAGAACCACGCACTTTAAAATAATGAATGATAATCGATGCAAAAAAATAAGAGATGGCAATGCGTTGCAGCACACCAAAAATGCGGAGGTTTTCAAAAGGCTTAGCTACAAAATATCCAGCTTCGTTGTATTTAATAAATGGAAACCAGTTGAGGAATATACCTATGAAAAAAATGAGCAGACTGCGTTTGATAATCTTTTTCCAAAAAGCTGCTTCACCGGCGGCATCCAGTTTGGGCATTACAAAGGCCAGTGCATTACCAACTGCAAATAAAAAAAACGGAAACACCAGGTCGGTAGGCGTTACGCCATGCCAGGGTGCATGTTCCAACGGTGGAAAAATGTGGCCCCAGCTTCCAGGGTTATTAACGAGTATCATTAAGGCAACAGTTGCGCCGCGGAAAACATCCAGCGAGTAAAAGCGTTGGTTCATATTGGCAGTTTTTAGTAACGTTTAGGAAAGTTAAATAAAACTGTACACAGATGCTACAAGAATATTTTTAGTTGATTTTACGTTTAAATAGGCTACCGCTGTGCGGTAAAAAAACAATTACACATAATAAGCAATTTTGTATACAGCGCAAATGCTGTATATTGGCGTTTTTTGTAAACGTCAATTTTTCTTACATGAATTCAAATGCTAATACGGCAATGAAAGACAGTGATAAGCAGTTTCTAAAACTTTTTCATAATAATCTGGTAGGTTTAATGATTAGTGATGAGGACCATATTATTGTAGATGTGAACGAACATCTGCTGCAACTTATTGGCGTAAAAGGTACCGATATCATTGGAAAAACAGGACTTGAACTGCCGATATTGGATGATGACTTTGTAAAAAAATATTGGCGTGGCTTAATGACTGACGGGCAGGTATTGAATCAGGAGTTGTCGTTCAAATTAAAAAATACAAAAGAAGTTGATATTCTTTTTTCTACCGAAAAAATTGAATTAGATGATAAGTTATTCTGGCTGACAACGGTAGTTGAAATAACAAAAAGAAAAAAATCGGAGAAAGCTTTATCTAATATTTATGAACGTGTTTCGGATGCCTTTGTAGCGATTGACAAAAACTGGTGTTATACCTATGTAAATAAAAAGGCCGGCGAGTTGCTGGAAAAAGACCCCGCATATTTGGTTGGCAAACATATTTGGACTGAGTTTCCGGAAGATATTGGCCAGCCAGTTTACCTGAGCTATCATGAAGCCATGGAAACCCAACAAATGATAGCCATGGAGGAATATTATGAGCCTTACAATCGATGGTTTCAGAATTTAATATACCCATCTGCTGATGGTCTTTCGGTTTTCTTCAGCGATATCACCATCAGGAAAAAGGCGCTGGATAAGATTAAGGAAAGCGAAATCCGTTTTCGTACATTAACTAAGAACGCGCCAGTAGGAATTTTTGAAACTGATGCCAATGGCTTAACAACTTATGTTAACGAAACCTGGATGGGGTTTACCGGAATGCAGTTTGAAGAGGCGATGGGAGAAGGTTGGTTGAATGCAGTTCATCCTGAAGACCGAAAGAAACTGGAAACAGGCTGGTACAGTAATTCTGAAAAAGACGAACCCTCCATTTCGGAATATCGGCTGGTTGATAAAAAAGCTGGGGTGATATGGGTAAATGGCAATGCAGTTCCGGTTGTTGATGATATTGGAGTGGTTACAGGGTATATAGGAACCATAACTGATGTTACTGCAATAAAAAATGCTGTTGAATTGTTGCAGAAGAAAGAGGAAACTCTAAACAAAGCACAAAATATTTCAAAAGTAGGTAGCTGGGAATTCAATTTGGCTACTGGGGAACTTGCTTGGTCTGAAGAACAATACCGGATATTTGAACTGGAAGGAGAACCTGCCGAAACCCTTTATCAGGCATACCGTAATAAATATCATCCCGATGATTTAATAAAATTGGATGAAGTAATTAAAAACGCAATAGAAAAAGCCGAAGGTTTTACTTTTGAGCATCGCATCCTCTGTAACGACGGTAGTATTAAGTACATCTCAAGTATAGGAGAAGTAATATTAAATGAAAATGGTAAAGTAGTTGCTATAAAAGGGATAGGCCAGGATATTACCAATACCAAGCAAAATGAACTGGAAATTATAAGAACGCATCAAAAAATTGATACACTGATTAATACGGTTGATGGTATTGTGTGGGAAGCGGATGCAAAAACTTTTCAGTTTTCTTTCATCAGTAAAAAGGCCGAAGAAATTTTAGGCTATCCGGCTGAAGACTGGATAAATGATCATCAGTTTTGGGCTAGTCATATTCATCCCGATGACCGAAACTGGGCTATAGATTATTGTGTAACCTGCACCCGTGAAAAAAAGCAACACGATTTTGAGTATCGCATGATTGCAAAGGATGGCAGAGAAATTTGGTTGAGAGATATTGTGTCGGTTATTGTGGAAAACGACCAGCCTGTTTTGCTAAGAGGTATTATGATTGATATAACAGAGAAGAAAAAATCGGAAAAAATTTTAGAAGAAAGAACTGAACAGTTGAGGGAGCTGAGTTCGCACTTGCAGAATGTAAGAGAAGAGGAACGGATGAATATTGCCCGTGAAATACACGATGAGCTGGGGCAACAGTTAACAGGTTTAAAAATGGATATTGCCTGGCTGATGAAAAAAGTAGGACAGGAAGATCAGGCTATAAAATCTAAATTTAATGATGCGCTGATTTTGGTTGACTCAACGGTAAAATCAATCAGACGAATTGCTACCGAGTTAAGACCAAGTATTATTGATGACCTGGGTTTAAATGCAGCGTTGGAATGGCTGGTATCTGAATTTACCGAAAGGCTTAATGTTGAAATTGAGTACGAAAACAACTTTGATGATAAAAATGTGGCACCAGATATTGCCATTGGCTTGTTTAGAATATTACAAGAATCGCTTACCAATATTGCCAAGCATGCCAATGCAAGTAAAATTAAAATTTCAATTATTAAAGAGCCGGATGCAATCAAATTATTGATAGCGGACAATGGAATTGGGTTCGACAGTACTACTAAACCCAGTCAGCTAAGTTTTGGCCTGCTGGGTATTAAAGAGCGTACCCATATGCTGAAAGGAGCGCACTCAATTTTTACCAAACCCGGCAAAGGAACCAAAATAGAAATTAGGATTCCGTTGTAACCTGCTCTCAGAATTTTTCACTAAGCTCCAGCCAGCGCATTTCTTTTTCATCTAGCAGTTGCACAATAGTGCTGATGCGTTCTGCTGCTTTTTGTAAAGCATCGTAGTCCATATCGCCGGCATTCATTTTTTCTTCCAGCGTAGCTTTTTCCTTTTGCAACTCGGGCATTTCTTTTTCAAGCTGCTCAAATTCGTATTTTTCTTTAAAGGTAGGCTTAGCCCTGCCTCCGGCTTCTACAGGTTGTTCTGCTTTTATTTCAGGTGCTGGTTTTTCGGCAGCAGGCAAACGTTCTGCAACTAAATGCTTTTCTTTAAACTCTCTGTACAAAGTATAATTACCCGGGAAATCTTTGATAACCCCATCACCTTCAAAAGCAAAAAGGTGATCTACCATGCGGTCCATAAAATAACGATCATGGCTTACTATTAATATACAACCAGGAAAATCTAAAAGAAATTCTTCAAGCGTTCTCAAGGTCTGCAGATCCAAATCATTGGTTGGCTCATCTAATATTAAAAAATTGGGGTTGAGAAAGAGGATGCTTAACAAATGCAGCCTGCGTTTTTCGCCGCCGCTTAATTTGCTGAGTGGTGTGTATTGCTGCTCAGATGCAAAGCCAAATTTTTCCATAAACTGCGTGGCCGAAATTTTACCACCATCTGCCAGCGGGAAAAACTCCGCAAAATCTTTTACATATTCAATAGCACGTTTATCTTCTTTATATTGTAAGCCTTCTTGGTTAAAGTTGCCAAACACAACGGTGTCGCCGTGGTTAACCTTGCCACTGTCGGGCTTTTCTTGTTGCAACGCAATTTTTAAAAAAGTTGATTTACCAATTCCATTCTTGCCTACAATACCAATACGTTCGCCTCTTTTAAACGTGTAATCAAATCCTTTCAGAATCACTTTATCGCCATAACTCTTGTTTATTTTTTTAAGCTCCAGCACTTTGCCACCCAGTCTGGTCATTTTTACCTGCAGGCTCACATCTGTTTCTTCTTTGCGCTGGCTAACCCTTTCTTCAATATCTACAAAGGCATCCTGCCGTGATTTTGATTTGGTAGTACGTGCCTTGGGTTGCTTACGCATCCACTCCAATTCCTTGCGAAAAATATTTTTATCTTTCTGCAGTTCGCTGGCTTGTACTTCTTGGCGTAAACTCTTCTGCTCAAGGAAATAATCGTAATCGCCTTTGTACACATAAATTTTTTCGTCGTCCATTTCCAGTATCTCGTTGCACACGGCATCTAAAAAATAGCGATCATGGGTTACACAAAGCAAGGTTACTTTTTGTGCCGATAAATAATCTTCCAGCCACTCAATCATCTGTACATCCAGGTGGTTGGTAGGCTCATCCAGTATCAGCAAACATTTCCCTTCGTGTAACTGTGCTTCAATAAGTGATTGCGCAAGAGCCACACGTTTACGCTGTCCGCCACTCAGGTTTTTAACCGGCTCATTTAAATGATGCAGGTTTAGTTTGCCCAGTATCTGTTTTAATTCGCTTTCAAAATTCCAGGCATTTAGTTCATCCACTTTTGCCATCAGGTCGGTAAGTTTGTCAATGTTGTCGGCTTCCTGTTCCAGGCACATTTCATATTCTTTCACCACCTTCACCACCGGGTTGTCCATCCGCAACACATTATCCCAAATGCTCTTGTTTTCTTCAAAAGCGGTATCCTGCTGCAACATAATCACTTTAATATCCTTGTGTACCCAAACAGTCCCACTGTCAGCAGTATCCAAACCGGCAATTATTTTTAATAGCGTTGATTTGCCGCTGCCATTACGGGCCACCAGCGCAATCTTATCTCCTTCTTCCACATAAAAAGAAATGTTTTTAAAAAGGGTACGTATGCCAAAGGATTTGGCTAAATTTTCAATTGAAGCGTAATGCATAGGCGGCAAATTTCACGAATTAAAAACGAATTACACGAATTATTAAATACTGAATGTGTTTATTTCG
>JBKJPN010000011.1:0-8000 GCA_046595125.1 Ferruginibacter sp. | reverse complement strand
CGATTATTTTAAAAAAGGCGAGAGCGTAAGAGGTGTTGTAAAAAAAGTGGAGCTTAAAAACAGCCAGGCAGTTATTATTATATCAAGAACCAGTGCTGCATTTCTGGAAAAATTACTGGAGATTGAAGTACCTGAAATTTTTGACGGCCTAATTGTGGTTAAAAAAATTGTACGTGATCCAGGAGAAAGAGCTAAAGTAGCTGTAGAAAGTTACGACGACCGTATTGATCCAGTTGGCGCATGCGTGGGTATGAAGGGAAGCCGTATTCATGGAATTGTACGTGAGTTAAAGAACGAAAATATTGATGTGATCAACTGGACCAGCAATATCCAGTTAATGATTCAGCGTTCATTAACACCAGCCAAGATTACCAGTATGGAATTGGACGGTGAAAAAATGCACGCCAATGTTTATCTGAAACCGGATCAGGTTTCGCTGGCCATTGGCCGCCGCGGGGTTAATATTAAATTAGCTTGCGAACTAACCGGCTATGAAATTGACGTGTTCCGCGATAACGAAGGCGAAGTAGAAGAGTTTGATATTGATTTGGATGAATTTACAGATGAAATTGAACCATGGATTATTGACGAACTGAAAAGAGTTGGTTGCGATACTGGGCGCTCGGTGCTGGAATTAACAGCAGAAGAACTGGAACGCAGAACAGACCTGGAAAAAGAAACAATAGAAGACGTAAGAAGAATATTGACTGAAGAATTTGGAAAAGAATAAGCACCCGCTATTTATTTACGGCGGCGGTTTATTCAGAACTTTAAAAAGAAAAATCGGTCCGTTTTTTAATACCGGACAAACAAAAAAGCGAATGGCAGAAGTAACACCAAGGTTGATGGCGGCAGCCAAAGAGTTTAACATAGGTAAAGATACCTTGGTAGACTTTCTTGTATCTAAAGGTTTCGAAGACTCGGACCTGAAACCCACGTCGAAACTTACGGAACCCATGTACCGTGTTTTACAGACTGAGTTTCAGCAGGACAAGGTCTTACATGATAAAGCTATGCAAATTGATCTTCCCAAAGGTGCCAGCGTAAGCGAACCCAAGAAGAAGAAAGATGAACAGGATTTGTCGTTTACTAAAAAAGAAACAAAAGCCAAGGTTGAAAAACCAGTTGAGGAAGAAAAGAAAGCAGAGCCAGTTGTTGAAGAAGTTGTAGTGCCTGAGGAACCTGCGAAAGTAGAAGTTGCCAAGGAAGAAGCTACCAAAGAAGAAGCCGTTGATGAAAAAGAAAAAACTGGCTTAACCAAAGTAAAATCCAAAACGCTGGAAGGACCAACTGTAGTGGCTAAGATTGATCTTGATGCTATAGATTCTTCAACCAGACCTAAAAAAACAGTCAAGAAAGCTGCGGAAAAAGAAGCGCCAAAAGAAGAAGTCAAGGAAACAAAAAAAGAAAAGAAAACAGCCGAGCCTAAAGAGGAAGTTAAGGGGGCAGAAGTAAAACCAGTAGAAGCCGCAAAGGTTGAAGAGGTTAAAGCAGAAGAAGCTCGTACGATAGAAAATATTAAAGCTAAAAGGTTAGCAGGTCCAAAGATCATGGGTAAAATTGAATTACCTGTTGATAGCGATACCCGTCCTAAAAAAGGAACAGCCGACGAAAAGCGCAAGCGCAAGCGCATTCCGATGGAGAAAAAACCAGGAGAAACTGGTGGCGCCAGAAGAACCGGCGGCAGTACTACTGGAACTGGCGCATCTAACAGAGCTGGTACTGGTACTGGCGGCAGATTTAACCGGGGCGGCACCGCTGCACCTGGTCGCAGAGAAGACAGGGTAATTGATGAAAAAGAAATTCAGGATAAATTAAGAGAAACACAGGCTAAACTGGCGGGTGCCGGAGGCCGTGGAAAAAGCTTAAAAGCAAAATACCGTAAAGCCAAAAGAGATGAGCATGCCGAACAGGCAGGAGGAGAAGGAGAGGGCAACAACAAACTGCAGGTAACTGAGTTCATTTCGGTTAGTGAATTGGCCGGTTTGATGGAAGTGAGTTTTGCGGATATCATCAGTAAGTGTATGAATTTGGGTATTATGGTTTCAATTAACCAGCGCCTTGAGGCCGATGTGATTGAACTAGTTGCCAGCGAATTTAATTTTGAAGTAGAGTTTATTGGTGTAGAAGATGCCGGCGAACTGGACTTCGACGATGTTGAAGACAGCGAAGAAGATCTTAGACCCAGAGCTCCTATTGTTACCATCATGGGTCACGTAGATCATGGTAAAACATCTTTACTCGATTACATACGCAACACGAATGTAATTGCCGGCGAGGCTGGAGGAATTACCCAGCATATTGGTGCTTATGAAGTAACATTGGAAGATGGCCGAGCCATTACTTTCCTCGATACACCGGGCCACGAAGCCTTTACGGCCATGCGGGCACGTGGCGCCAAAGTAACCGATATTGCGGTGATTGTGGTAGCTGCCGATGATGCAGTAATGCCTCAAACCAAGGAGGCCATATCGCATGCGCAGGCAGCGAATGTACCAATGATTTTTGCCATTAATAAAATGGATAAAGACGGTGCCAATCCCGAAAAAATTAAAGAACAGCTTTCGCAAATGAATGTGTTAGTTGAAAGCTGGGGAGGTAAATATCAAAGCCAGGAGATAAGTGCCAAAAACGGTTTGAACATTGACCTGTTGATGGAGAAAATATTGCTTGAAACCGATATTCTGGAGCTGAAAGCTAACCCCGAAAGAGAATCCAGCGGTACTGTAATTGAAGCAACGTTGGATAAAGGCCGTGGTTATGTCGCAACCATCCTGGTACAAAACGGAACGTTGAATGTGGGTGATATGATTGTGTCTGGTCAGTACTTTGGTAAAGTAAAAGCCATGTACAACGAACGAAATCAGCGGGTAGAAAAAGCGCCGCCATCTACACCGGTTTTAATTTTAGGACTAAATGGAGCGCCGCAGGCAGGTGAAACTTTTAAAGAATTTGAAAATGAAAGTGATGCCCGTTCAATAGCCTACAAGCGTGGACAGATATTACGTGAGCAGGGAATGCGTGCTAAAAAACATATTACACTTGATGAGATTGGCCGTCGTTTGGCACTGGGGTCGTTTAAAGAATTGAATGTAATTATTAAAGGCGATGTGGATGGATCGGTTGAAGCATTAAGCGATTCATTACAGAAACTAAGTACCGAAGAAATTGTAATTAAAGTTATTCATAAAGCCGTTGGTGCCATTACCGAAAGTGATGTAACCCTGGCAAGCGCATCTGATGCTATTATCATTGGTTTTAACGTTCGTCCGGTAATACAGGCAGCTAAATTAGCCGAGCAGGAAGCCATTCAGATAAAACTGTACTCTATTATCTACAATGCAATTGAAGAGATTAGAAGTGCGATGGAAGGTATGCTTGAACCAAGTGTGGAAGAGAAAATACTGGGCAATGTGGAAATTAGAGAAGTGTATAAGTTTGATAAAGCCAGTGTGGCTGGTTGTTTTGTATTGGATGGTAAACTAGCCCGTAACAATCGCATTAGGCTGATCCGTGATGGTATTGTAATCTTTACCGGCGAACTGGGCAGCTTAAAACGCTTTAAAGACGATGCAAAAGAAGTTACTTCCAGTATGGAATGTGGTTTAACTGTTCGTAATTATAACGATATTAAAGTAGGCGATATAGTAGAAGCATTTGAGGAAATTGAAGTTAAACGTACTTTATAATAGCAGGATTAATAGCAAAAAAGCAGGCGGCGTAATTTTATTGCCTTTTACTTATTGTATTCCTCTCAATCTTTTGTTAAATGAACCGCTTTACGGGCAGGTTTTTAAAACGGTGGTTTATTTTTGAGCCGGTTATTTGCGGCAATTAAGTTGCAGGTAAGCACGATTAAAATAATATTGATGAAAAAAATTGTATTTATTCTGCTGGTGATGATTGGTGCGGCTGTAGCCATACAGGCCCAAAACAGTCAGCCCAAAGGTATTATAGCCGATAAAATCATTGCGGTTGTTGGTAACAAAATCATTTTAAAAAGCGATGTAGAGAACAGTATTGTTGATATGCAGCGTCAGAATATTGCAGTACCCGAAAATGCTAGATGCCTGATGCTGGAGCAGGCAATGGGTATTAAAGCCTTGGTTTTACAAGGCGAAAAAGACTCTTTACCGGTTACCGATGAAGAGGTAGAAACCATTATCGACAATAAAATAAGGCAGTTTATTGGCCAGTTTGGCTCAAAGGATGAGCTGGAAAAAGTGGCCGGTAAATCTATTTATCAGCTTAAAGAAGATTTTAAAGAACCTATTCGTGATCAGGAAATGGCAAGAGCCATGCGTAACAAAGTGGTAGAAAATGTTCGAATTACGCCCAAGGAAGTAAATGAATATTTCGATAAAATACCAAAAGATAGTTTGTTTTTATATGAAAGCGAGGTGGAAGTAAGTCAGATTGTATCGTTACCAAAGGCGCACCGCGATGCAGAAGAATACGTAATAGAGCAACTGAGAGATTTTAAACAGCAAATTGATAGTGGCAAAAGAGATTTTGCAACATTAGCCAGTATTTACACCATGGACCCCGGTAGCAAAGAAACTGGCGGACAGTATGATGTAAACCGTTATTCGAAAGAACTGGATCCGGTATGGCTTGGTAAAGCATTTACTTTAAAACCTGGGCAGGTTTCCAACCCGTTCAAAACCCGTTTCGGTTATCATATTATGCAACTGGTAAGCCGTGCCGGCGATGATGCTTCGGTAAGGCATTTATTGTTGATACCACAGGTTACCTCTTTCGAAATTAAAGATGCAAAAGATAAACTGGATTCTATAAGATCTTTGTTGATGGCGGGTACTATGGAATTTGGCGCCGCAGTATCCCGTTACAGCGATGATGATGCAAGTAAGTTTACTGCTGGCCAAATTACCGGTCAGAATGGAAGTACCTATGTAACTATCGATCAGCTTGATAAAGATCTAGTGCTTATGCTTAAAGATCTTAAAGTAGGCCAATACTCTCAACCAACAGAATATACCGACGAAAGAGGCAGAAAAGGTGTGCGGATTGTGCTTTTGAAAACAAAAACAGCAGCCCACCGTGAAAATATGAAAGATGATTACGATCGTGTTGCAGCCAGAGCGCTAGAAGAAAAAAAGAATGAAGTGCTGGAAAGCTGGTTCAATAAAAAGCTGGTTAATTATCATATTTTAATTGATGACGAATTTAAATCTTGTCCCGAAATGGCCAAATGGCTTAAAGGACCTTCATCCAATAAATAATTAGATAGAATTACATATAACAGGCGTTCCGGACAATAATCGGAGCGCTTTGTTTTTCCTGTCAGGCCACAAAGAAGCCTGTAAAATTCTGAAAGAGGTTAAATACATAATTCTTTTAAGTAACAACGCTGTTTCAGTGGCCAGATAGGTAAAGTAAAACCCTAAAATTTTAAAGAAGTTAAATACATAACCCTTTTTTTTAAAAGAATAATTCTGATACCGCGGCGAGACAGGCTAAATTGCAGCAAGACAACTAAACAACAACGATTTTGATAGACCCGAAAAATAAAATCAGGCAGGAAGAAGAAGCCATTTTAGTGGGATTGGTTTATAAAGAACAAACCGAACCCATGGTAAACGAGTACCTGGACGAATTGACTTTTTTAGCAGAAACGGCCGGTGCCATAGCCGTAAAACGCTTTACTCAAAAACTCCCCCATCCCGATAGTAAGATTTTTGTAGGTAAAGGAAAGCTGGAAGAAATAAGACAGTACATCCTCCTCAAAGGAAATATCAGTCTGGTAATTTTTGATGACGAACTTACAGGCTCCCAAATTCAGAATATTGAAAAAATATTGAACGTAAGAGTTATTGATCGAAGCGACCTCATTCTCGACATTTTTGCCAGCCGTGCCAAAACCGCCCAGGCAAAAACGCAAGTAGAGTTGGCGCAGTATCAATATATTTTACCCCGCCTAAAAGGTATGTGGAAGCATTTGGAAAGACAAGGTGGTGGTGTAGGTACCAGAGGACCGGGTGAAACAGAGATTGAAACTGATCGCCGTATAGTAAAAGATAAAATTAGCCTGCTACGTAAGCGGCTGCTCGAAATTGATAAACAAGCTTTTACCCAACGAAAAGACCGTGGTGAATTTATTAGGGTGGCGCTAGTGGGGTATACCAACGTGGGTAAATCAACCCTCATGAACATACTGGCCAAAAGCGAAGTTTTTGCCGAAAATAAATTATTTGCTACACTGGATACCACCACCCGTAAAGTGGTATTTGAACAAACGCCTTTTTTGCTCAGCGATACAGTTGGATTCATCCGCAAACTGCCACACCATCTTGTAGAGAGCTTTAAAAGCACTTTAGATGAAGTAAGAGAAGCTGATGTGTTACTGCACGTGGTAGATATATCGCATGCCCAATACGAAGACCAGTTAAACGTAGTAAATAAAACTTTGGCAGAACTAAAGGCTGCCGACAAACCCGTAATCACCATCTTTAACAAGATGGATAAATACGAAGAGCAAGCATTTGACCAATGGCTGGAGCCGGACGTAAAGACCGAAATACTCAGCGACCTTAAAAACCGCTGGCAAAACGAAACCAAGGGCCACTGTGTTTTTGTATCGGCAACAGAAAAAATTAATCTTGATGGCCTTCGCCAAAGTATATTAAATGAAGTAAGGGAAATGTATAGAATACGATATCCTTATAGAGCCGAATTTTTTTATTAAATCAATCGTTTTGTCACCCTGAGCCTGTCGAATGGGTGATTCGTAAAACGAAATCACAAACTCATGCCAGCACTCCCCCATCAAACCTCCTATAGAATTGCCGAAAGCCTTGCCGAAATCAATTTTAATAAAAACGGATTGGCCTTGGTTGAAGTGGGCGGTAAAACCATAACCATTGCCCATCACAATGACCAAATTTTTGCATGCGCACATAAATGTCCACATGCAGGTGGTATTTTAGCCGAAGGATATCTTGATGCGATCGGAAATATTGTTTGCCCACTGCACCGCTACAAATTCAGTCTCCAAAATGGCCGCAATACAAGCGGCGAAGGATATTACTTAAAAACCTATTCAATCGAGATTTTTAATGACGCTGTTTTTGTTTCATTTTAAGAAATCAAAGTCATTAAATTAACAGGTTACCAACAAGTTTTAAAAAAAGCAAGTTTATTTTATCCGCTGTAACGCAATACGGACATATAAATTATTATTAATTTTAATTTGTACAAGAATTAAAATTTTGTTAATTCAGAATGGGGGGTTAACTTTCATCCTAAATCGCACATTATCATAGTACTGTAAACTCAGGTTATGATTATATAATTTCGATTTTAGCTTAGTAAAATACCAAAATAGCTCATAACATTTACTTGAGAAAAATGCTAATTCATACAAGACTATTCCTTTCCAATCTAATTATGACTTTTTTTCTGGACGGCACAGATAAAGCTGCGTACGCTTATTTAGGTTTGTTGATCAAAAAAAAGCATTTAACAATAATTCTTTAATCACTATAAAAATAAATAAACGCTATGAACTTAAAAATCACTTTCTGCAAACCTAGATTACTTGTTCTTCTCCTTGTAACTTTAATAGCAACCGTTAGTGCCAATGCCCAACAATCATCTGCCGTGAGTGCAGAGGCAGTAAAAAAGTATAACGAAGTTCAAGCAGAACAAGCTACAAAAAGCGAAAAAACACAGCCGGTATTAGATAAAAAGCAACAGGCGGAGAAGCTCAAGACCCTTTGCCCTCATTATCCGGTATCTAATACTCCAGGAGCTAATAAAGAAATGGTATTGGCTGTTGAGACTTGGAAAAAATCTTTTCCCGAAGAATATGCTGCTTACCTGAAAATATTCAAACTGAAACAGTAAACTGTTAAGTGTTTTCTATAATTTTTTAATTGAATTTCAAAACAAACAATATGAGATCAAAATTATACACGCTTTCGCTGATTATCTTAACTAGTTTCTTTACGGTTAATAATTACGCTCAATGTGTTACAGTT
>JBKJPN010000223.1:0-10895 GCA_046595125.1 Ferruginibacter sp. | reverse complement strand
TTTATATCTATAAAAATCTATGGCATATTTTGCCCAACCTTTAATACTGCGGCTGTTGCCATGAAAATAAAGTATCAGTCCCAGCGGTTTATCAACCGTAAAGTGCAGACCATTTATTCTTACACCGGGCTCTACATCAAAAAATAGTTCTTCAAAAGGCACATTGTATTTATAAATAAAATCCTGCTTTAATTTTTCGGGCTTAAAGATGAAACGTTCCTGTATAAAATAAGCAAGGATAGAAAGGACTGCAATACCAATGATAATATAGAGAGCGATTTGAAGCAAAAAATTAGTTTGTAGTTTGTTGTTTTTGGTTTGTGGTTATTCGCACGCTGTTAAATTAAGGCTTCTCATCCTAACCACAAACTACTAACTTTCAATCTGTTTTTTCCAAGCTTCGGTGCCGCCAATAAGATTAAAGAGATTGGTAAAATGAAATTTTTCCTGGAGTCGTTGAATCGCTATCTGGCTGCGTATTCCTTTGCGGCAGTAAATAATTACAGGCTTATTAGTATTAATTTGTTCGCTATGTTGCGTTATTTCATGTAGCGGCATTAATGTTCCGCCAATATTAAAGTCCTTGTGTTCAAAATCTTCCCGAACATCTATCAACTGAAAATCCTCAGCATTATCCATCTTGTTTTTGAGTTCGACCGGAGTAATTGATTGCATTTATTTATTTTTTTCCCACAAAGGAACAAAGCACACAAAGATACTATCTGAGTGTGCTTTGTAGTTTTATTTAAAGAGGTGAGTTGTTTTATTCTTCTTCCTCATCCGGATAAGTCCGCTTAAGTTTCAAGTTACTAACCGGGGCAATAATCAACGGAAATTTTTCTACCAACACCGTGCTCTGCTCTAATCCAAAACCTTTTTCTTCGTTAAGTGATATTTCTTTTAACCAGAAATAAGCCCGCATCACAATCCGTTCAAAGAACGGCAGGTCATTATCCTGGCTCAGAAATTTTTCCATCACAATGAATTTAAAATCGCCAGCCATATTATTCCGTTGCTGACTGTCGTAGCGACTGGTAACGTTAACCTCACGATTGGCTACCAAATCTTCCACTACTTTCTTAAACATCAAATTTATTCGTGGTTGCATACGAAACCCGAGACGGAACTCAACCCGGATGATATCATTTGGAATGATATGCTCCACCGAATACTCGCAAGTGTATGGATCATCCATGGTATCCACATGCACAAACCAGAAAATATCGGCACGCTTGGGTTTACCACTCAGTATGCTGTAAATAATTTTATGTTCAATCTCTTTAGGATTATTAGCACTGGTTAAATAAACCAAGTGCGTTGCATATTTTGGTACTGATGAATCATTGCTCAACTCTTCCAGCTTAGGCACATATTCTTCCATGCGCACAAACTCTACGTAACGGTTTTTAATTTTGCGGCTGCGATACCAGATATACATTACGGAAAACAAAACAAAGCCAATCATCAATGTAATATAACCGCCGTGTATAAATTTATCCATCAACGCAACTAGGAATGCAGACTCCACAATTACATACGCAAACAGAAAAACATAAATTAAAACCGGTTTAACTCTGTGCAAGACCATGTAATTGGCAAACAGGATGGTGGTCATGAACATGGTGGTAATAATAGCCAACCCATATGCAGCTTCCATTTTAGCCGACTCACGGAAGAATAATACCACACCAACACAACCAACGAATAACAAGGTATTTATTGCCGGAATAAAAATTTGCCCCTTAGCTTCAGTAGGGTAATTAATTTTTAGTTTGGGCCAAAGATTTAACCGAATGGCTTCATTTATTAAAGTAAACGATCCAGTAACCATGGCCTGGCTGGCAATAATGGCTGCACTGGTAGCTATGATAACGCCTGGTACAACAAACCAATGAGGCATCAAATCATAAAAGGCATTGATTCCCTCAGCCTTAATAACCTCATCACTTAACAATTTTCCGCTGTGATGTTTTAGTAAACTGGCACCCTGACCAAAATACTGAATCAGTAAACAAGCTTTTACAAAAATCCAGCTAATGCGAATATTACCTCGGCCGCAATGCCCCAGGTCGCTGTAGAGTGCTTCGGCTCCAGTGGTACACAGGAATACTGCGCCTAACAGCCAAAACCCTTCGGTATAAGTAAATAAGAAATGAATGGCGTAATAGGGATTCAGCGCACGGAAGATTGAAAAATCGTCGCCAATATGAATCAGTCCTAATACAGCTAGCATACCAAACCAGATAGACATAAACGGACCAAACATTTTACCAATACTGCTAGTACCAAATTGCTGCATAAAAAAGAATGCAGAAATTATCCCCAGTACTATATATACAATCGTATCCTGACTAAGTTCATGAAACTGAGGTAACTCTTTTAACCCTTCGATAGCCGAGGTGATGGAGATAGGAGGTGTAATGATACCATCCGAAAGCAGTGCTGCGCCTCCAATCATGGCCGGAATTACCAGCCATTTTTTTCGTCGACGAACCAATGCAAACAGGGCAAAGATTCCGCCCTCACCACGGTTATCGGCACGTAACACCATTATCACATACTTAATAGTAGTGAGTAGTGTAATTGTCCAGATAATGAGAGAAAGCGTACCCAAAATCAGTGCGTCATCAACCACTCTGCCTTTAATAATAGAGTTAAAAACGTACAGCGGAGAAGTACCAATATCGCCGTAAATAATTCCTAAAGCAACCAGAAGGCCTGCTGCAGTAACCTTGTTAACATGTTTCAACGCACTAAAAATTTAATCGTTCATCAGGGTATTAATCTAATAATATATAATACCGCAAATTTTGCATCCGCCAGCTTTTAAATAAGCACAGTCAAGCTTTTGAAAAAATGCAAGTACAAATGTAGACGTAAAACGGAAATACAAGCCGATTTATTTTTTATCTTCCTGCACTTTATCAACCAGTTTTTGAATATCCTTGAGCTTGGCGATATAAATACTGCGACCATGGGTGCCAATCACCAGTTCATTTTCTCGCTGCTGTATCACAATATCATGTACTGGTACACGGGGCAGGTTATTATCGAGTGTCATAAAGGTTTTGCCCAAATCAAACGAGGCGTACAATCCGTTATCAGTACCCACATAAATAATATTTTCTTTTTTAGGGTCTTCGGTTATTACATTAATTGGCTCCATTGGTAAATCAGTACCCAACTGTGTCCAACTGCTTCCATAATCATCGCTCACAAAAATATAAGCGCCAAAATTATCATTGCGATATCCGTTTAAAGTAATGTACACCCTGCTTACCTTAAAAACCGAAGGCGTAATACGGCTTACATACATTCCTTGCACAGCCTTTGGCAAACTACCGCTTATTTTAGTCCAGGTATTACCGACATCTTTACTTAACTGAATATTTCCATCATCGGTACCTATATAAATAAGCCCAAATTTCATAGATGATTCTACCAAGGTTGTGCTGGTTCCAAAAGGAATATCACCTTCCTTGCCACCGTTTGATAAATCACTACTCAGCGTTTCTAGGTCTTCGCCTTTTTTCATGCTGCGGTGAAAATGGTTGCTGCCATAATAAAAAATATCCTGGTTGTGTTTGCTTAGCCAGATGGGTGTTTGCCAATTGAAACGATATTTTTCGTCACCTAAATCGGGCCTAGGGTAAATAAATAAGCGTTTACCGCCTTCGGTACTACGACGGCCGTAAAAGCCAAACTGCGAACCGCTGTAAGCTGTTTTATTATCTCTGGTATCTATCTGCACTTGCATACCATCTCCGCCACCAATGTTTTTCCAGGGATATACTCCTTCATAATCCCACTGGTCTTCATCTTTGGTATTGCTGGGACCATACCAGGTTCCGTTATCCTGCAAGCCTCCGTATATATTGTAAGGCTTAGCATCGTCAACCGCTATTTTATAAAACTGTCCAACTGATGGTGTATTGGCCTTAAACCAATGTTTACCATCATCATAGGTAATGTTACAACCCCCATCGTTGCCTGCTATCCAGTGACTGTCTTTATTTGGGTTCATCCAGCATCCATGCCAGTCGGCATGTGTAGCATCGTTGTCAGTTCCTTCAAATGTTTTTCCTCCATCAGTACTCAACATTAAATTGTAGCCGCTGATAACTACTTTATCAACATTGCTGTTGCTGACTGAAATCTTTCCAAAATAATAACCGTAGGTGTTGTAAAGATTTAAACCTTTGGTATTTACTTTTCGCCAGTTTGCACCGGCATCATCGCTGCGGTAAACTTCGCAACCAATAATGGGCGTTTCAAAAAGTGCCGTGTTGGCATCAAAGAGATAATTATAAATTTCAGTGGATTTTATTTTATCGGTTTTCACCAGTTCTTTTACCGATGCTGCCGTGTATTTTTCTTTAAAATTATTTTTCAGTAAAAAACTATCCAGTTTGTTATTATCCAGATTTAAAAACCCTTCTTTGCTGAGGTCTTTAAAAGTTTTGAGTACAAAGTTGGTATCTACTTTTTTCTGAGCGGTATCAGGCCTGCGGCCCTGATTATCCAAGGTTGCGTAGATGATATTTGGATTTGTAGCAAATACTGCTACCCCAATCCGGCCCAATCCATCGCCTGCCGGAAAACCACTGCCAACGCCAGTCAGCAGCTTCCAGCTATTACCACCATCAACACTTTTATAAATACCCGATGTTTTTCCACCTTCTTCAAAATTCCAGGCACGGCGGGTGCGGTACCACATGGCTGCATATACTTCATCAGGGTTTTTTGGGTTGATATCCATATCCACTGCACCAGTATTTTCATCTACAAACAAAGTTTGTTTCCAAGTTTTACCGCCATCGGCTGTTTTATAAATACCTCTTTCTTTACTGGGCGAATACAAATGGCCGAGTACCGCTACCCAGGCAATATTTTCGTTGGTTGGGTGCAGACTTATTTTACCAATATGATGACTTTCGGGCAGGCCAAGATAATTCCATGTTTTGCCTTTATCAGCACTTTTATAAACACCCAAACCCGAGTAGGAAGAACGGCTGCTGTTTACTTCGCCGGTGCCCACCCAAATGGTTCCTGTTTTCCAGTTTACAGCAATATCGCCCAAGCTGAAAGCGTTTTCTTTATCAAAAACCGGCACCAAGCTTTGGCCATTATTTTTGGAGTACCAAAGGCCGCCAGATGCGTAAGCAATATAAAATTCGGTAGGGTCGGTTGGGTTAACATCTACATCTACCACCCTGCCGCTCATGATGCTTGGCCCTACGTTACGAAACTTAATGTCTTTTAAAACGCTCCTGTCTTCCAGCAATTTTCTTTTCTGAATACCGTTCATTCTTTCGGCAGTGGTACTAGGTTTTACCTGTGCTGCAGCAGAATTAACAATTATAAAAAGCAAGAATAACGTAAATTTGAATACATTTTTCATCAATGGCTGTTTTGGTTAAGCTGGATGCAAAAAAATAATACATCATGCGAATTTTAAAAATACGGCAATTGTTTATACTAACCATCATGCAGTTTTTGTTTTTGATGAATGGCATGGCGCAGTATAAAGCCTTTCAACTTAATGCGGAAGGCGACACCTTGAATGCCATTGATAAAAACGATAAGAAGCAGGGCAAGTGGGTACTCCACGTTGAACCACTTAGAGGTGAACCCGGTTATGAAGAAGAAGGTCTTTTCAAAAATGGAAACAAAGAAGGTATCTGGCGCAAATACAGCTTGGTTGGGGATATTATTGCAGTAGAAGATTACAAACTAGGCGGTAAAAACGGTGTGCAGCAGTATTACACTTATCTAGGCGATTTGATAAGAGAAGAATCGTGGCGGGGATATGACCCCGATGCGCCTTATGATACCATTGCAGTATATGGTGAAGGCAATAACGAGATTATTGATTTTAAAATTGTAAAAGCCGATCAGTACAGTGTTAAACACGGCGAGTGGAAATATTATGATGCCGGAACTGGTCGGATGGTTAAATTAGAAACCTATGACCGTGGCCACTTGATGACACCCGGCGGAGATAAAAAGACTGCTGCAGCACCTGCAGTACAAAAGAAAGAGGTAGAAAAAACCCCTGAGATGCTGGAATGGGAAAAGAAGAACAAAGGCAAAAAAGGTGTTGTAAGAGATGGCCGCACCAATTCGGGTGGATAAATTTTACTGTTTTCCTGCTGCAAAAAAATGTTGAAAATATAATAACTGAAAACTGATACTGTTACGCCAGTAATCCCAATTGTGCTTGCCCCGCCGCTCGGTATATTCATGCGGAATTTTTAGCTGCAGCATTTTTTGATGTAACCTGCGGTTACCGCCTACAAAAATATCTTCATCGCCACAATCAAAAATTATTTTCAAACCGGTTGATGTGTAGTTTTCAATTAAATTGATAACAGAAAGGTCGTGCCAGGCTTTTGAGTAGTTGATAGTATCGCCAATTCTTTTGCTGATTTCAAAACGGTTTCCACTTTCATTTAGATCAACTCCACCGCTAATGCTTCCGGCTGCGCCAAAAACATTACTGTGGCGCAGGCCTAAAAATAATCCGCCATGTCCGCCCATGCTGAGGCCGGTAATAGCCCGATGTGCCTTGTCAGCCTTCGTTTTAAAATTTGCATCTACAAAACTCACTACTTCCGTAGCAATAAAGGTTTCGTAGCGATAAGATGAATCTATGGGGCTATCAAAATACCAGCTGCCGTAATTGCCATCTGGACAAACAATAATGGATTGATACAGATCAACATATTCTTGTAACTCTGGCACTTTGGTAATCCAGTTGCTGTAATTACCCGCATAGCCATGTAGCAGATAAACCACCGGAAAGCTTTTACCTGTTTCTTTATAAGCTTCAGGTTTTATCACCACGCAGTTTATGGCTTTGTGCATGCTGTTGCTGTAAATAGAAACTGTATCTACCGTGCCCGCAAATATTTTTGCTGAGAAGAGAAAGGAGATAAAAATTAGACTGTAATATTTCATCGGTTACTAATTCGATACAAAGATGCAATAAAAAAAGCTGCCTATCGGCAGCTTTTCAATTTCAAATATGATACAGTTTACTTAATCTCTTTCTGCATGGGGTTTACACCACCGCCAGCGCCTCTTGGACCACGGCCACCGCCGCCTTTAAATAACTGGAATTTACTTGGCTGTGCAGGCGTTCCCCAGCTATTGTTTTTGGTATCAATATCGGCCGTTTCTCTTAACGGATCTAATTGTATAGAAACCACTTCCTTATCCTTCATAAAAGTTTTAGTAACTTTTTCTTCATTCTTACGCCATATCTGCGCAGGTATTCTGTCAATTTCTTTACTGCCGTCTTTAAATGTCCACTCAATAATAATGGGCATTACCAAACCGCCTTTGTTACTGAAGGTTAATTCGTACAGGTTCTTACCACCTGCCAAATAAAAACGTTCGGCCTCGGTGTAATCATCGGCGGCTTGAGCAGGCGTAGTAATTTCAAAAGGCGTACTGTCTAACTTGGCAAGGCCACGGGCATAATGCCAATAAAAATCTCTTGTTGATTTATCAGCATCGGTTTCAAAAACGATACTCTTATCATTGCGGTTTCTGATTTTGGATATATCATCAAAATCATTCAAAAGCGGTTTTGCTACAGGCACTTTACGGGTGCTGGCTTTTGTGTCTGAAGCCGGTGTTATTTCCGTATTCAACACAGCCCATTTAACAGTATCTAAAGAAATATCACATGGCTCGGTACCATAAAACCAACCTCTCCAAAACCAATCTAAATCTTCGGCACTGGCATCTTCCATCGTGCGAAAAAGATCGGCAGGTGTAGGATGTTTAAATGCCCAGCGCCTTGCATACTCACGGAAAGCATAATCAAATAGATCACGGCCCATAATGGTTTCACGTAGAATGTTTAAACCGGTTGCTGGCTTGCTGTACGCATTAGGACCAAACTGAATGATGTTTTCGCTGTTTGTCATAATGGGCTCCAGCATATCTTTTGGAAGCTTCATATAATTTACAATTTTATTTGCAGGTCCTTTACCAACTGGAAATTTATTGTCCCACAGTTCTTCAGTAAGGTATTCAACAAACGAATTTAATCCTTCGTCCATCCAACTCCATTGTCTTTCATCGCTGTTGATGATCATTGGAAAAAAGTTATGACCTACTTCATGTATCACCACACCAATCATTCCGTTTTTAGTGCCTTCACTATAAGTACTGTTGGCGCTGTACTTTCCATTCGCATCTTTTTCGGTACGACCAAAGTTGAAACAAATCATAGGATATTCCATTCCATTGGCAGCTTCCATACTTTGAGCAACCGGGTATGGATACGGAATAGAAAATTTAGAATAACTTTTAATGGTATGAGCCACTACTTTGGTACTAAATTTACGATATAAGCCATAGGCTTCTTTACCATAGCCACTCATACACATCACTTTCTTTCCTTCTACTTTTATAGGCATGGCATCCCAAATAAATTTACGTGATGAGCCCCAGGCAAAATCACGAACCATATCGGCTTTAAATACCCATGTTTTTTTAGCTTTTGATTTTTGCTTTTCTTTTGCAGTAGCTTCAGCTAAAGTAACTATCTCAATTACATCAGTTGCCGTTTGGGCTTTTTGCCAGCGGGCCATTTCCGTAGCACTTAAAACCTGTGCATAGTTTTGGCCTTCGCCGGTTGCCATTACCACGTGATCGGCTGGTACCGTCATCGCTACTTTAAAATTACCAAAGGTTAATGCAAACTCACCTCTTCCTGTAAACTGGTGGTTTTGCCATCCCTGAAAATCGCTGTAAACACAAAGGCGTGGAAACCACTGTGCCATGGTATACAAATCATTTCCATCTTCTGGAAAATTTTCGAAACCACCGCGGCCACCGTATTTGGTTCTTTCAATAATGTTGTAGTTCCAATCTATATTAAAAATGAATTTTTGACCAGGCTTTAACGGAGTTGGTAATTCAACCCTCATCATTGTTTTATTAATGGTGTAGTCTAATTTTTTGCCCAAGGCATCGGCACATCTGGAAATATTGAATCCGTATTCTTTGTCTTTATCAACTTTACCGCTATAATTTATAATACTTCTTTCGTTTACACCACGGGGCATATTATCGCTGTCTTCGTAACCAGCGTTATTTTTATCGCTGTGTTCATTTTCATCCAGCTGCAACCACAGATATGTTAACACATCGGGTGAGTTGTTGTAATAAGTAAGCGTTTCTTTACCGGTTAAGCGGTGGTTGGTTTCATCCAGTTCACAGGTAATATCATAGTCGCAGCGCTGCTGCCAGTACTTAGGACCAGGAGCACCACTTGCGGTACGATATTCGTTAGCCGTCGGAAGAATAGTTCCAAGCTGTTCGAAACGGTTGCCATGGTTGCTACCTGGATTATTTTTAATATCCTGTGCAGCAGCACTTAATCCGATGAAAAGCATGAAAGCAAAAGCTGTTAGTTGTTTCATTGTCTATTTTTGAGTGTTTAATTTATAAAGAAGAAATTCGTTCCCAAACCATTTTTGTTGCCATAACAATTGCAAAAATTGAAAGTACCCACACCCACCATTTTCTTTTGATACCTGCTTTGTTTACCAAAATAAAACTGCCAAATAATATGGCTAAAACCACCAGTATCTGTCCAGCTTCCAGGCCCACATTAAAACCCAGCAAATCTATACCAATGCTCTCATCTTTCATCATCATAAACCTGATGGCGTTTGCATAACCCAAGCCGTGAATCAAACCAAAGAAAAATGCCAAAAAATAATTCCGCTGCAAGGTTCTTAGCGAAAAATCTTTGGCCAGCAAATTTAAACCTGCAGTTACAATGATGGTAATCGGTATTAATATTTCTACCAGATTCTCACTTATCCGAACAATATCTACAATACTTAAAATAAGTGTTATAGCATGGCCGAATGTAAAAGCAGTTACAAGCACCAATACTTTTTTCCAATCGCTAAGCAGATAAACGGCTGTTAAAGCTAAAATAAAGAGCAAATGATCGAGCGCATCCCATGCAAGGATATGATGCCATCCTAAATCAAAATAAAAACCCAAATTCTGCATCCGGCAGTTTAAAATTGATTGTTTACATTAGTTTTGCCTTCAAATATCTCTAAAGAAACGATTAATAACTAATCTCTTTGCTAAATGGTACATTTTTTATTTAAGTGGTTGATGATTGGAGGATTGCTAACAAGCCAACCTGCCATAGAAAACCACCCCATATTTGTAAGTGTTACCGAAATTGAACATAATGCAGCCGAGAAAACTCTTGAAATAAGTTGCAAAATATATACCGATGACTTTGAGAAAACACTCCGTGAGGCCTACAAAACGCATGTTGATTTGCTGGATGCAAAGTATAAATCGGCCATGAATAAACTGGTAGCCGATTATGTACAAAAACACCTGTTGCTAAAGGTTGATGGTAAAACGGTGGCGTTGCAGTTTGTTGGTTACGAGCAGGAGGAAGAAGGCATCATCAGCTATTACCAGGTGAACAATATTCCGTCAGTAAAAAAAATAGATATTATCAACAACATTCTGTACGAATATAAAAGTGAGCAGATGGGTATTATGCATCTAACGGTAGGCGGCAAAAGGCAGAGTACAAAACTGGTTAATCCTTCGAATAAAGTTAGTTTGGAGTTTTGAGTTTGAAGTTTCGGGTTTTGTGGCATTACAATAATCAAACCCCTAATTACAAATTCCCAATTCCAATAAAACCCTAATCCTCCATTTCCTCTTTAATCTCCTCCGAAATTTTCACCAGCAGTTTATCAATTCGCTGCCCGTCCATATCAATTATTTCAAACTGAAAGCCTCGCCAGTCAAACGTTTCGCCTGTTAATGGTATGCGTTCCAGCTCGTGCAATACAAAGCCTGCCAGTGTATCAAACTGGTGTTCCGCTTCA
>JBKJPN010000196.1:0-31716 GCA_046595125.1 Ferruginibacter sp. | reverse complement strand
TAAGAGGCTTGCTGGCCATTGCCGAAAGTTATCCGGATTTAAAAGCCAATGCACAGTTTCTAGAACTGCAAACTGCACTGCAAAATATAGAAGGCGACCTTGGCAATTCACGACGCTATTATAATGCTACGGTACGAGACTTTAATACATCCATTCAACAATTCCCTGGCGTGCTGGTTGCCAATATTACCGGCTTTAAAGCACGTGAGTTTTTTGAACTGGATAGCAAGGAAGAAGCAAAAAATGTGGAAGTGAAATTTTAAACCGGCTTTGTTGAAAAAATATTTATTTCATCTTTTCATGCTGATAACAGTGCCTGTGGTTTCATGGGCGCAGGGTGGTTATTCCATTAAACTTTACGAAGTTGCAGTAAAGGTAAACCAAAATGCTTCGCTGGATATTACCGAAACCATTCATGTTAATTTTAGCGAACAACGGCACGGCATTTACCGCATGATTCCCTTCAAATACCAGTTGGTAGCATTACCCGCCGGTACCGAAAAAGCCAACAGACAGTTGGAATCGGGCGGGATGGCTAAAACCATTATTGAAGATATTTCGGTAAGAAACTGGAAATACGACGTGTCTACCGAGGGGAATTATAAAAAGATTAAAATTGGAGATAAAGATATTTATGTGTCGGGTGATCAGCAATATGTTATCCGGTACAGAATACTAAACGCTATAAATTTCTTCACCGATAAATCAGAATTTTATTTAAACCTTATTGGCGATAGTTGGGATACTAATATCGATTCGGTTAATTTTTCAATATCGCTATACGATGCGCTACCTGCTACACCGGCATATTTTGTAGCAACTGGTTACTCGGGGTCACAACAAAACAAAACGGCATCGGCCTGGGTTAACAAAAGAACATTCAGCGGTAGTACCTCCGAAGAATTGCAAGCAAGAGAAGGACTTACTGTTGGAATTGTTTTTCCGAAAGGTTTTTTGATACAACAAAACTACATGATGCGTGGTGTAAACTGGTTGTGGATGCCGTTGATAGTTTTGGTTTTTATGTTTTTAATTTGGCGCCGTTGGGGTAAAGATGAAAAACTGACGGTGACTACGGAATTTTATCCTCCAGATGAAGTTAGTCCCGGCATAGCGGGTTATATAATCGATGGAATCCTTAACAGAAGAGATCTTACGGCATTGATACCTTACTGGGGCGGCGGCGGATACCTGCGGGTGGTAGAAACAGAAGAACCAGCTTTGCTGGGCCTCATTAAAACTTCTGAATACGAATTCATCAAATTAAAAGAACTGCCCACAACTGCTATGAGTTTTGAAAAGACCATGTTTGATGGAATTTTCAAAAGCGGCGATAAAATAAAATTAAGCAGTCTAAAAGATGTTTTCCATACAACCATGACCAAGGCCCGAAACGAACTGGAAGCAGAAGTTACGAAGGGCAATTTTTATCAAAAATATTCCAGGGGTATGGGTTGCTTCTTTACTGGCATAGGTTTTATTTTTCTGGCAATTGGCATTATTAATTTGGTGGCCACCTGGGGTGATCCATTGTGGATGCCCTTATCATTTATTACCTGTGCTTTCTTCATCATTGGATTTGGAATTTTTATGGGCAAAAAAACCGCCAAGGGTAATGAACTGTACCGTAAACTGCTGGGCTTCAAGGAATTTATTAAATCTGTAGAAAAAGACAGGCTGGCCATGTTTTTAAAAGAAGACGAGCATTATTTTGATAAAGTTTTGCCCTTTGCCATTGTATTTGATGTTGCCGATGCTTGGAAAGATAAACTGAAAGGGCTGGATGTTCCGCCACCAGACTGGTACTCGGGCAATTACCACGGCTTTACTACTGCCATGTTCCTGAACAGGCTCGACAATTCCATGAATGCCATGAGCGATAGTTTTTACAGTGCTCCCCCATCCAGCAGCGGTAGCAGTGGCGGTTCCTGGAGTGGCGGTGGTGGAGGTTCTTCGGGCGGTGGTTTTGGCGGCGGCGGTGGCGGGTCCTGGTAAAGCTGTCATTTATTTCCCAATGCGTAATCGGGGCAATTGTATTACAGTTATATTGCGGGTATGATTAAAACAGATTCTATGCCGCATATTACCATTATTTCTTCCAGTGTACGTACAGGCCGTATGAGTCACCGGGTTGCATTATTTTTTCAACAATTTCTTACGGATAATAAGCTGGCTACCACCGAAATTTTGGACCTCAACGAATATCAATTTCCAGTTTTTGAAGAAAGGCTGCGGTTGCAAAGTCAACCTGCTGCAAATACAATTGAGTTTGCCATTAAGATAAAAGCTACTAATGGTATCATCATTGTAACACCGGAATACAATGGAGGATACCCAGCCAGTTTAAAAAATGTGGTGGACTTGTTGTACGATGAGTGGTACCGAAAACCCGTTGCTATTTCGATGGTGTCGGGTGGTGTTTTTGGAGGAACACAAGTAGTAACAGCTTTGCAATTTGTATTGTGGAAGATGAAAGCCTGGACGGTGCCAGCCATGTTTCCTGTACCACAAGTGGGAGCATCCTTTGATGAAAATGGTAAACCTGCTGACAAAGAAGGAATCGAAAAACGTGCCCAACTTTTTATTGACGAAATGCTATGGTGCATTGAAGCATCTTCTCGTATGCATACTGGAAAAAGTTAGCAATGAAATCGTGGATCAACTTGCAAATCATATAGCCACCTTTTATCCCCTTAGCAAAGAAGCTTTGCTGGCGCTTAACGATTGCCTCGAAAAAATGATTTTTGCTAAAAACGATATGCTGGTAACCGAAGGCAAAGTATGCCGGCATTTATATTTTTTAGAAAGTGGCGCCCTGCGTGGTTTTTATAATCTTGATGGAAAAGAAATAACCCATTGGTTTGGTTTCGAAAATGATTTTGTAACCTCTTTTCACAGTTTTATAACCGGCGAAGCAGCAGTTGAAAATATTCAGTTGCTGGAAGGCAGTATTGTTTGGGCAATTTCTAAAGAAAAGCTAACAGGATTATTCGATTGTTTTCACGAAGTAGAGCGGCTGATTCGAATTGCTTATGAAAAATATTATATCAGGCTGGAAGAGAGATTTGTAAACGCCCAATTTAAAACCGCCGCCGAAAGATATAGTAACCTTATGCAGCAAACACCACATATTTTGGACAGGGTACCTTTAGGTAACATCGCTTCGTACTTGGGTATCAGCCAGGAAACATTGAGCAGGATTCGTACCAAGCTTTAAAGATACTGTCTAGCCGATTTGTGTCGTCACAGTCCAGGACGAGTCATTTAACATTTCCACTTTTAGTTTTTGACAAATGTCAAATACATGCTGAATCGCTATGCATAGTTTTGTTTTATAAAATCAATCATTATGGAACAAAAACAATTGCAACAACCTTCGGCAGCATTTATTGCCGCATCCTGGACCGCCTTTTTAGTGGGTACCATCGCTTTTATTATTGGTCTGTGGAATGCTAATATGGAACTCAACGAAAAGGGTTATTATTTTACTGTATTGATGTTTGGTTTGTTCTCGGCCATATCTGTACAAAAAGCTGTACGAGACCAGTTGGAAGGCATTCCAGTTACCAACCTGTATTATGGCATTGCTTGGTTTACCACGCTGCTGGCTATTGTACTGCTTACCGTAGGTTTATGGAACGCCGAGTTAGAGAGAAGCGAAAAAGGTTTTTATGCCATGTCCTTTGTGCTAAGCCTTTTTGCAGCAATCGCCGTACAAAAAAATACACGTGATATAAAGACTGCAAAAAACGAAGAATTATTTTAAAGATGCTGCCGGGGTTTGGTATTATTCAGGCCAGGCCCCGGTTGTTTTTTCGCATTTAATCATTACACTCCCCGCCACAAAATCGTGTATGGCTCTTTTTTTAGGGTTGCTGCTGATGGTTAAAAATGATACCCAACCTAAAAATATTTTTACGACATACCGGAAGATGGACTGTATAATATTTATTCTTTTTGTGCTGTTCGATTCTCTTCTTACCCTGATACCTTTTATGTAATGACCCACTGTAAAACCCAGACTGGTGCAAAGTGGTTCGTACACTACAAACAGGCTGGCAAACATTGCAATCCTTACCCAGTCGGGCACATCATCGAACTTGTCGAGTATGGATGCAAATACAAACATCATGATAATCAGCAAAACGCCATCAATGAAAGACGAATGAATTCTGTCACTCAGGTCGGGATATTTTTCCGGCATTTGTATTGGTCTTTAAATTAAATAACAGTTTTAATATTAAGGAAAGTTATGCGGTAAAATTGATTAGTGAACATGAATTGAAAAAATCGCTAGCAAACAATTACTGGTAAGGCAACTAGTAATGGCAATGCCTAATTATCATTGCTGCAAGATATTTAAAACTGAGTTGTGCCTAAATTTTTAATTTTGAAAACAACAATCTCTCATCCATTTCTAAAACCCCGCCAGCCGCTAACTCACCCAACTGCAGGTCTTCAATAGAAACACGGATAAGCCTTTTACATTTATGCCTGATGGCGTAAATCATTTTACGTACCTGGTGAAATTTTCCTTCGGTAATGGTAATGAGTAGCCAGGTATAGGGAGCGTAAGCAGTAAGTCTTTCGCCCAGCGTGACCAGCGTTTCGGGGTTTGTTATTATACTAACCTCACAAGGAGTTGTTGTGTATTGTACTCCCGTTTTAATTTTGATAGAGACTCCGTTGCGTAGCTGCTGCAACTTCGATTCGCTCACAATATTATTGACTTGAACCAGATACGTTCTTTTGTGTGGTATCTCACTTAAAAAAAGTAAACGGGTAAGTTTTTTATTGGTGGTTAAGATGAGTAAGCCCTCGGAGTCATTATCCAACCGGCCAACAGCATGAATACCAGGCGGAAATTCAAAGTCAAGATTGCCCAACAGATTCACTTCATGTGTACTCACAAACTGACTAACCATGTTAAATGGTTTGTTGATGATAAAGTATCGGTTTGGATTTTGTTGCATGGGGCTGCAAGTTCGGGAAAACTGGTTTTAGTTCTTAGTTTTTAGTTCTTAGTTAGGGGATGAAATAGCAGGTTAAGCAGTTTGTAATATGAAATCCCAACTATGAACTACCTAATCAAAACCGTAGATCCCTTTGCCTTGTAAATATTATTATCGGCACCGAGTGCCTCCAACGTCCATACGAGGGTATGTGTTTGTACTGGAACGCCTTTTTGTTTACCATCCCATCCCTTTTTAGGATCCTGGGTTTCAAAAACTAATTGCCCCCAGCGGTTGAATATTCTAAAGTACCTGAGTTCTTTTATACCAATCATAAACGGTTTCAAATTGTCGTTCAGCCCATCATTATTTGGCGTAAAAGCGTTGGGTACAAAAATGGTTATGTTCTTATTTATTTTTACCACCTGCGTGTCTACAGTTAAGCACCCTGCAGCGGTTTTTAACTCAATCCTGTAGCTGGTTTCGGTATTGCCAATAAAAGCAGGTTTATAGCTCGTTGGATTATCCAGAAAAACAGCAGGAGTCCACAAAACATGGTTTCCTATTGGCCTTGCCTGCAAGTCTAATGGCAGATTAACTACTGCAAATGCTGGCGGGTTGTTGATACCTATTGCAGGTTTTTCTACCTTTACAAAGCGCCGTTGAATACTTAAAGGAAACGGACAGTGATCGCTGCTAACCGTTAAGCTCATGATATAGTCACCTGCAACCGGGTATATCTGCGCTGGCGGATTACGCAGGGTTGAGCTGGTTCCGTTTCCAAAATCCCACAGGTAATGAACTTTCGAGTTTCCGGGCTCAATAGTTTTGTTTATTGGCAGCACCGGGTTATTGATGCATACAGGGTCAACACTAAATTCAGAAGACACATTGGTATAAACCTGTATCGTAGTGCTTAAACTATCAACACAAGATGCACTGCTGTACACCAATAGTAAAACTTCGTAGGTGCCTGGGCTTTTATAACTATACGTAAGATTGCGAGTAGTGGCAGTAAACCCATCCCCCATAAACCATTTGTATTGCATGTCACCCACTGCGTTTGTACTGGAATTGGTAAATTTAAATTTGTTGTTAAGCATACATTGGTTTGGCTTGTCCACAGTAAAGCTCGGCACAGGTACCGATGTAATATTAACTATTTGCTTATCGGTTTCTAGGTTACATCCTAATAAACTAAACAATTTTGCATAGTACGTACCGCTTTGTGTAACCCTGTACCGGCTCTGGTTGGCACCGGGTATGGCTACATCGTCTTTAAACCATTGCACACTGTCTGCCAACTGAACTTTTAACACCGTACTGTCGCCGCTGCCGATACACCATTCGGGTTTTCCTTCCATAAACAGGCCTTTATCCAGTTTAGCAGCCCGCACGGTAACAGTATCTGTAGATAAGCATCCTCCTCCATTATGCCTGATAGTGAGCACATAGGTGGTGGTGGTATCGGGCGTGGCAAAAGGATTGGATAGTAAGCTGTTATTCAATCCGGTGGTAGGGCTCCATTGGTAAAACCAGCCAGGTTTTGGAGGTACACCAATTTGGAATATTTGATTATTACAACTAACCCCATCGGGGCCAGCGTTTGCCAGATAGCTCAGCGTATCATGCAAGGTCGTATATAAAGTATCTACACAGCCATAACCACTGTACGGTGTAACCACAACCGCAACCTCCATACCGTTGGGAGGCGGTGGAATTAATGTGAGTGTTTGGGAGTTGCCAAGTATCTGTGTAAAAGTACTGTTCCACCAAGTATAGGTTTGATATCCATAAGGGGCATTTACAAAAACAGCATTGTCATCAGGACAAAAATCAGCCCCCTGAAACCGGTCACTGCATTCTGTGTTTACATCAATATAAGCATAGCCAAAATGTATCCTGAAGGTACAATCGGCAGTTTTAAAAAACAACCTGATGGTTTTTCCTGCTAGATTATCAAGGTTAATAGAAACAGCAGTCCAGCTTTTATACCAAACCGGTGTATTGCCACCTGGATTAGGCGAAAGCTGAAAACCTGGCAACGGAGATCCATTAGCAAAGAATGAAAAAGATGAACAATTAATGCGGTTTCCATCCGACATGTTCTGAACTATAAGATCCAAACGGGGCTGTTCAGATACATGATGTCCAGGATCCTGAAAAACCACCGCATAATTATAAATAAGATTATAGGTGTTGGCATTGGCTGGAATAGTAAACTCGTAAGAGACTCCTTCAGCCTCTCTGCCTGCCGAATTATTACCCAGTTTTATGGAATGGCCGCTACCATTTGGGCAATTTTTCGGAAAGCCGCCATACTCATCTACTCCTGCATTTGCAATGGCAGAATACATGGTATGCCGGTTTTGAACAGGTGCGCCAGCATAGTTAAATGTAATGACGTTGGAACTGTCAATTGATGCAACTGTGCCGGTATAACATGTCCATCCGTTGAACGTTCCGGTTTCGAAATCGATATTGGGAGGGCAGCTTTGAGCATATACAACAACACTTGCGGAACATAAAGTACCGGTTAGAAAGAGTAGTAATATTAAGCGGGTTACCGACATTTACATGAAAAAAAATTATTTTATAAATTGCAGTCTTTTAAAGGTAATCCAATACTTCAGATTTCAGATTACCTGTTTAAGAGGAATAAGCAAAGTAATTCGCTGCATTAAACTATAATCAAGTACGAAATAATAAACTTCTCGGTTGCTTTTTTTAAATTTCTTGTTCCCTGTTGGTTAATCAGTTAATTTTGCGCCATGACAATTGAGCACTTAAAATCTATTAGGGACCGCGTTTTGGTTTTGGGGAGGTTTCTTTGACGTTGCGAACAGAGAAGCTAAAACCGCAGAGGATAAACAACTTTCGCTATCGCCGGGCTTTTGGGACGATAACACCCGTGCAACCGCCATTCTGAAAGAAATTAAAGTAAACGAATACTGGATTGGTATGTACCATGCGGTTGATACCGGCGTGGAAGATTTTGCCGTATTATTTGAATTTTGGAAAGCCGGCGAAGGAACCGAAGAAGAAGCCAAAGAAGCTTTTGATAAATCTATTGAGTTAATTGAAGATGCCGAATTTAAAAGCACCCTTAACGAACCTGAAGATGAACTGCCGGTGGTAGTTCAAATTAACAGTGGCGCCGGAGGTACCGAAAGCCAGGACTGGGCCGAAATGCTAGCACGTATGTACCGAATGTATGCCGAAAAGCAGGGCTGGAAAGTGACGGAGATTGATTGGCAATGGGGCGATGGAGCTGGTATTAAAACCTGTACTTACGAGTTTGAAGGGCCTTTTGCTTACGGTTTTTTAAAATCGGAGAATGGGGTGCATCGCCTAGTGCGTATTTCGCCTTTCGACAGTAATGCACGCAGGCATACTTCCTTTGCATCAGTAAATGCATATCCTTTAGTGGATGATACCATTAATATAGATATAAACCCAGCTGATGTAAAAATGGAAACCTCCCGAAGTGGTGGTGCTGGCGGACAAAATGTAAACAAAGTAGAAACGAAAGTGCAATTAACACATATCCCAACTGGTATTGTGGTTGTTTGCCAGCAAGATAGAAGCCAGCTTGGTAACAGGGAGTTAGCCATGCAAATGTTGAAAAGCCGTTTGTATGAAATTGAATTGCAAAAGCGCAATGAATTGAAAGATGCCAGCAACAGCAAAAAGAAAAAGATAGAGTGGGGAAGCCAGATACGCAGTTATGTTTTTCATCCATATAAAATGATAAAAGACCACCGCACCGATTATGAAGTGGGTAATGTTGGTCCGGTAATGGATGGAGAACTGGATGGCTTTATTAAGGCTTATCTAATGAGTGAAAAGGAAACGGCTTAATTTTAAAATATTTTTCAAAAAGCAGGAATGTTTTTGTATTTTAATAAGCTAATTAGCAAATCATAAAATTAATATTATGCAATACGGAGATTTTTATTACCCAATGCCAGTTAATGAGCCAGTGCTTAATTATGCACCTGGCAGTAAAGAAAAGTTAGCCCTTAAAGCTGCTTTAAAAGAACTAAAAAGCACCAAAGTTGATGTACCCATGTATATTGGTAGCGAGGAAGTGCGAACAGGTAATACGGTCGACATTCGGCCGCCACATGAGCGTAAACATGTGCTTGGTCAGTTTCATGTGGGTGAGGCCAAGCATGTTACCAAAGCAATCAATGCTGCATTAAAAGTAAAAGATAAATGGGCCAACATGAGTTGGGAGAACCGTGCAAATATATTTTTAAAAGCTGCCGATTTACTGGCTGGTAAATACCGCCCATACATTAACGGTACCACCATGCTGGGGCAAAGTAAAAATGCTTACCAGGCCGAGATTGATGCTGCTTGTGAGTTGATAGATTTCTTACGTTTCAATGTTCATTTCTTAAGTGATATTTATCGTCAGCAACCTATTAGTGGGCCGAGCATGAACAATAGGATGGAGTACCGTCCGCTCGAAGGATTTGTGTTTGCTTTAACGCCATTCAACTTTACAGCTATTGGCGGCAACCTGCCAACATCTGCTGCCATGTGTGGCAATGTAGTTATCTGGAAATGCGCCAACACACAAGTGTACAGCGCTCAAATGTTCATGCGTATTTTAAAGGAAGCAGGTTTACCTGATGGTGTTATCAATTTAGTTTTTATTGATGGTCCAACGATTGGTGAAATAGTTTTTAATCACCGTGATTTTGCAGGCATACATTTTACCGGCAGCACCGGCGTATTTAATATGATGTGGGAAACCATTGGAAAAAATATGAGTAACTATCGCTCTTACCCACGTATTGTTGGCGAAACTGGCGGGAAAGATTTTGTGATTGCACATAAAAGTGCCGACCCCGATGTGGTTGTTACAGCCCTTGCCCGTGGCGCATTTGAGTACCAAGGTCAAAAATGTTCGGCTGCATCCAGAGCATATATCCCATCAAATATTGCAGCAGAAGTAAAGAAGAAGCTGGTAGAAATGGTTAAGACGATGAAGATGGGAACGGTAGAAGATTTCACCAATTTTGTGAACGCTGTTATAGATGAAAAGAGTTTTGATAAACTGGAAGGATATATAAAAGGAGCAAGAAAAAGAGATAGCGGCGCTAAAATTTGGGTTGGCGGTAAATGCGATAAAACAGATGGTTACTTTATTGAGCCAACTATCATTGAAGCAAGCGATCCAAACTATGTAACCATGTGCGAAGAATTATTTGGCCCAGTGTTAACCGTTTACATTTACGATGAAAATAAATACGAAGCCACTTTAAAACTGGTTGATGAAACATCGCCTTATGCTTTAACCGGTGCAGTAATTGCCCGTGACCGTTTTGCAGTAGAACTGGCAACAGACAAACTGCGTAACAGCGCCGGTAATTTTTACATTAACGATAAACCAACTGGTGCTGTGGTTGGCCAACAACCTTTTGGTGGTGCTAGGGGCAGCGGTACCAACGATAAAGCGGGTTCTATTTTAAATTTATACCGCTGGTTAAGTGCTAGAACAATTAAAGAAACATTTAACTCAGCAACGGATTATAAGTATCCGTTTTTACAAGAGAAATAAATAAACAACAAAATAAATAATGAAGACTAAAATTACATTCACATTACCGGCTGCCAACTTAATTGGTGCAGATGGCTGTGTGTTATTAGGAGAATTTAATGACTGGAATTTAGAGGAAGGACATTATCTTGAAAAGCAGGCTGATGGCAGCATGCAAGTGGAAATAGAACTTGAAGCAGGCAAGGAGTATCAATACCGTTACTTGCTTAGCAATGGCCGTTGGGTAAACGATGATAGCGAAAAGGCTTCATCTGATATGCGAGGTTTTCCAGTTACGAATTGTATTGTAAGTGTTCCTGCAATCAAAGCTGCTGCAATAGCTGCTAAAGCAAAAGCACCTGCAGATAAAACAAAAACTGCAAAACCAAAACCTGTTGTACCGGTAAAAGATAATCTTACCAGAGTTGAAGGTATTGGAAAAAAGATTGAAGCTCTTTTATACAAAAACAAAATCTACAGTTTTAAGCAACTGTCAAAAACTACTATCAAAAGTTTAAAGGAGATGCTGGATGCTGCTGGCAGTAAATATGCCATGCACAATCCCAGTACTTGGCCTAAGCAGGCAAAACTAGCTGCGGAGGCTAAATGGGAAGATCTTGAGCTACTGCAAAAGCATCTGAAAGGCGGAAAGTAGGTTGATAGCTTAGTGAACATTTTGGTACCAAATTGAACCACATAGTCACATAGATCACAGTAGAGAAACACATAGAGTCTATGTAAAAACCTATGTTTCTATGTGCCTATGTGGTTCAAACTAAAAATACCGATCCCAATTCCAACTTTTTTTATCGGCCAATAAAAGATAAATTCGCTTTACAAATATTTGCATTGAAAACAATCTTAGATAAACAACAGTTACATCTTACCCTATTGCGTCTGGCCCATCAGCTCGTGGAAAATAATCTTGATTTAAAAGATGTTGTTTTTATTGGTATTCAACCACGTGGTGTTCAGGTTGGTGCGAAACTGATGGAATGTATTCAGCACCTTAGTCCTGGTGAAAAATTGCAATACGGCATATTGGATATTACTTTTTACAGAGATGATGTACGTGATGAACTGCATGTTGCCAATAAAACCGAAATTCCTTTTTCTATAGAAGATAAAAAAGTGGTGCTGATTGATGACGTGTTGTACACCGGCCGAACCATACGTGCTGCACTGGATGCCATTCAGGATTTTGGCAGACCAAAGAAAGTAGAACTATGTGTATTGGTTGACAGAAGGTTCAACCGTGAACTGCCAATCCAACCTGACTATTGCGGCAAGGCCATTGACTCTATTGTTTCTCAAAAAGTAAAAGTGGAATGGGACAAAGAGGCCGTTGTGTTGTATTAGAAATACAAGCTGCAAGGGTAGTAGCCTCAAGGGACAAGCCTGAGAAAGTAAAAGTTTTTCTTAATTTAGTATTTACCCCCAGGTAGCTACTCCCCCTTTGCAGCTTTTCTGCTTCCCCAGCTTTTTTTTACTAAAAACTCTTTTTACCCTAACTTCGCTCCTTAATGCAACTATCTACCAAACATTTATTGGGCATTAAAGACCTCACAGCTTCCGACATTTCACTTATTTTATCAACCGCTACCCAATTTAAAGAAGTTTTACAGCGTTCAGTAAAGAAGGTTCCTAGCTTACGCGATGTAACTATTGTAAACCTTTTTTACGAAAATTCAACCCGAACAAGAATCTCTTTTGAATTGGCTGAGAAAAGACTGGGCGCCGATACCATTAATTTTTCTGCATCGGCATCCTCTGTATCAAAAGGCGAAACACTGCTGGACACGGTTAATAATATTTTAAGCATGAAAGTGGACATGGTAGTAATGCGGCACAGTGCTAGCGGAGCACCCCATTTTCTGGCTAAACATATACCAGCAGCCATTATTAACGCTGGTGATGGAGTTAATGAACATCCCACACAAGCCTTGCTGGATGCGTTATCCATTCAGGAAAAAACAGGTAGTCTGGCAGGAAAGAAAGTAGTACTTATTGGCGATATAATGCACTCGAGGGTAGCCCTCAGCAATATTTATTTGTTGAATAAAATGGGAGCCGAGGTTATGGTAGCGGGTCCGCCAACGCTGATACCAAAATACATTGAGCAGGCCTTGAACGTGAAAGTGGAATACAATATTAAGAAAGCATTGGAATGGTGTGATGTAGCCAATGTGTTGCGTATTCAGTTAGAAAGGCAAAACCAGGTTTTATTTTCCTCCTTACGTGAATACAACCTTGCATACGGTGTAACTCGTAAATTACTGGATGGATTAAAAAAAGAAATTGTAATTATGCATCCGGGGCCCATTAACCGTGGTGTAGAGATTGATAGCGATGTGGCAGACAGTAACCAATCGATTATATTGCAACAGGTTGAAAATGGTGTTGCAGTAAGGATGGCTGCTCTTTATTTGCTGGCCGGCAACAAGCCAGATTAGCAATTAGGCAACTTAACCATTAAACAGTTAATTCTCATGGACCGTATTTGTTTATTCCCCGGCACTTTTGACCCCGTTACACTTGGACATACCGATATTATTGACCGGGCTTTGCCTTTGTTTGATAAATTAGTGATAGGCATTGGCCGTAACAGCAATAAAAAACCCATGTTCAGCGAAAAGCAGCGATTGAAGTGGTTAAGAGATATTTACAAAGATAACCCCAAAGTAGAAGTGCTGGCCTATGATGGTCTTACGGCAACCTGTTGTAACAAAGTTGGCGCAAAATTCATCCTACGTGGCATTCGCTATGTAAATGATTTTGAATACGAGAAAGCCATTGCCGATATGAACCGCAGCATTGATAAAGATATTGAAACCATCTTTCTTACCTGCTTACCAAAATTCACTTCGGTAGCATCAACTTTGGTGAGGGACGTGTTAAAAAACGGCGGTGATATATCGCAGTTTTTGCCCGATGCCGTTAAACGCTCCATCAAAAAAAAGAAATAATCCTCACCAAATAATTGATCAATGTCTATCTGGTTTAATAAAAATCTTACCCTTCCCGATTTAGTACCACTTGGTCCAAAAACTATGGGACAGTTCCTTGGTATGGAGTGGGTAGAACTAGGAGATGATTACCTGATTATGCGCATGCCGGTGGATGAACGAACCAAACAACCATATGGATTACTGCATGGCGGCGCCAGTTGTGCTTTGGCCGAAACCGTTGGCAGCCTTGCTTCTCACTTTGTGATGGATACCGAAAAAAATATTTGTGTAGGACTGGAAATTAACGCCAATCATGTTCGCAGTGCAACCGATGGATTTGTAACGGCAACTTGCACACCGCTACATTTAGGTGCATCAACTCATGTGTGGGATATCAAAATTCATGATGATAATAAAAAACTGGTTTGTGTTAGCAGGTTAACAGTGGCTATTTTGAAGAAGCGGGGTTAGTTTTTAGTTCTTAGTTGGGAGTTTGATGAATGCGAAAACAAAAAATGTAGAACGTATTAACTAAAAACTAAGAACTAAAAACTGTTAGGGCTCGTCAAAAAACTGACTCAGTATATTTTTTATGTTAGGGTAAGTGTTTGCCATCGGTTCCTTAATATCCGCAGTTTTTACCCATTTCGTCTCAGTAATATGCTCCTCAGTTTGTGGTACAAGTTCTTGTTTCGATGGGGTAGTCATGTGAAACCAGTGTGATATCTTTAAAAAATGCTTGCCAAACTCATCATATACATGATAGGTTTCGCCAATTTTTTTCTTTAAAAACAGATTTGCAACGCCAGTTTCCTCGGTAACTTCCCGTACGGCACAATCTTCTTGCTTTTCGTTCTTTTCAATCTTGCCTTTGGGTAGATCCCATTTGCCTAGGCGGTTAATAAACAGGATATCTTTTTTTTCGTTTTGTACAATACCACCTGCAGCTTCAATTACTTTAAAATTTTTAAAGAAGGTCTCTTTCAGCTTTCCTAAATCGCTGTGCCAAATTACCCCGGCATGAAATTCTTCTTTCTTTATCTCATGCAACATCGATTTGATGGCCTTGGGCGATATTTCATCGATGAACATCGCATCGGGGTGGTGCAGTATTTCATTAATCTCTTTGTCAATTTCATCGCAGAGAATAACCGGCTCCTTGCCAAAGTATATTTTAATGTACATAAGTAAAAGCTTGCAGCTATTGGCTTGTAGCCGTTAGCCATTAAAAATATGTTAGTGTTTGAATTAAAGCTAACAGCTAACAGCTATTAGCTAACCGCTTTTCTCTAAATTTGCAACATGACAAACGAAAAGGCAGTAGCTGAAAAGCTTTTACAAATTAATGCAATTAAGTTGAGCCCGCAAGCGCCCTTTACCTGGGCCAGCGGTTGGAAAAGTCCTATCTACTGCGATAACCGCAAAGTTTTATCGTTCCCGTACATACGAGATTTCATAAAAAGCGAAATGTGCAGCGTTATTTTTGAAAAATTTCCGGAGGCTGATGTGCTGGCTGGCGTAGCCACCGCAGGTATTGCCTGGGGCGCTATGGCGGCTGATCAGTTAAAATATCCATATATCTATGTTCGTCCAAAGCCAAAAGAACATGGCTTAGGCAACCAGATTGAGGGCTCGCTTGAAAAAGGGCAGAAAGTACTGGTAATTGAAGATCTTATATCTACCGGGAAAAGCAGTTTACAGGTTTGCGAAGTGCTGAAAGCTGCAGGCGCAGAGGTTATTGGCATGGTTTCTATCTTTACTTATGGCTTTGAAATAGCTGAAAAAGCCTTTCAGGAAGCCGGTATTCCCTTTCAATCGCTTACCAATTACCCTACATTGATCGAATTAGCCCTCGAGAAGGGCATCATTGCCGCCGAAGAACAAAACACCCTGTTAAATTGGAGGCAGGACCCTGCAAATTGGACCGGAAATGAATAACTTTAGTAAAAATCAATCATCATGAAGGCAATTTCACTTAGTTTACTGGCTGTTTTTTGTATGGTTTCGGTGAGTTTTGCCCAGTATCAAAAGGTTTCGGGCAAAGCAGTGATTCAAACACCTACAGTACAATGCGAAACCTGCAAAGACCGCGTTGAATTCTTTCTGGGCCGACAATACGGTGTTACTTCTGTTAGGGTCAATACAAGGCAGAAAACAACTACTGTAACCTGGCTAAACGACCGCACCAACCTAGAAAACATAAAGGTATTTATAGCCAATATGGGTTTTGATGCTGATGATATAGAAAGGGAAGAATCTGCCTTTAAAAGGCTCCCCAAGGAATGTAAACTGCACCCCCGACCAGTAAAACCTCCGGTTGTGGAGGGTGGATAATAAAAATATAATTAATAATTAAGCCCCAATACGGGGCTTTTTTTGTGGACAGTATTATCAAAATCACTAAAAAGAAGCGAATTTTTGCAACCCTTCGTAGCTTACCGGGAAGGTTTTATACACATTTGCCTTGCCTAATTTCACCGTTCCGGTCACTTTTACCAGCACTTCCTTACCAAACAAAAGCGTGGGAATAGCGTTTTTAAGCAAATTTTTCATGTCCAATTGAATTTCAATCGGCATGCTAAATTCCGATAACCGGGGAATGGTTATCTGGTAATCCTGCGAGCTATGTCCTAAATAGGTATTATCTACGTATATGTCCAGATCGGTGTATTTAAGTTGCAGACTAAAATTATTAGGGTTGTAATAAATCAAATCAAGTTTTAACGATGTGGAAGCAAAACCCATTTTATCAACCTGCAGATTTTTAAAATCGCGGTAAACCAATTCCTTGGGTGCCTGACACGATGACACTAAAATTACCAGACTACAAATGAGCAAAGGGTAGAGGAGAGGCTTAAATTTCATGCATAAACTATTGTGACTGTAATGTAGGGTAAGAATTCAACTTGGCAAAAAGTCGTCAAAAATATAGCAAAAAATTGTGCTAATTGTTTTAGAGTATTTACTGTAGAATCAATTTGTTTTCATTAAATTTTTGTACTAGAATACGTAGTATTTAAAAAATCTTTTAAATAATTGATAATTAATTATTTAAAGAATTTATTAAAAAAATAAAATTAAGTATAAATAAAAAATATTCCTTTTTTACTGAACTAAAATCAGCATAACACTAATTCTGTAATAATTTCTTTAAAATAGTAAATTATAAATTGATATACAGTATATTATGATAAATATCGTTTAATAAATAAAAGGTATAATAATAAAGTATAAAAAATATACACCTATAAAATACCTGCATTTGAAAATTAGCCCGTTTTTTATAATTTGAACCTGGTTGCATACACGGCAGCCTTAGTATTAAAAAACGCGGTATACTCAATTCGCATACTTAAGGCGAGTTAATACTGACATAAAGTCGTACAAAGGCTCCTATTGAATATCAAGAAATAGTTATGATATCAGACACGAAATCATAGCCTTCATAAAACTTAGCAGATCTGCCCCCAGCAAGTTTGCTCTTGTTACTGACCAGGACTTTAGTGTACTCGAGGATACCAAGGTTATTTGATGATTTATGCAAGATTAAGTGGTAAATCTTACGATTTGAATAGTAATACGTGCTCAGAAAAAATATTTTCTATTTATTATGCCTATGTATTGAAAAGTATTTAATGTAGAAAGATGTCTACTTTGAAAATATTTAACAAATTAGGCATTTCAGGCGATTTTACGCTAATTGCCGTAAAATTACGGTTGAATAAATTTGCGCTTTCCGAAAAACGTTCTATGTTTGTGATGAAATTAGAAATGAAGATTACCTCCTTTATTCTAAACTTCAAAGCTTAATCACTAAAACCTATTTAAAACCAACGTTTCAAAAAAATTGAAACGGAAAGTTTTAAACCACAAACCACAAGAAAATGAAAACTATTACTCTCCAGGTAATTGCCAAAAAAATTACTGTCGTCTTTTTTACCCTTTCTTTATTTACAATTAATAGCAGCTTTGCGCTTTCTATGCCATTAAACGGCACATGCTCGGTTATATATGGTCCTGCTAAAACTTCAGGTGTTATATATAGTTCATTAACAGCCGCTGCTACCGAAAAAACAGTGGTTATCAACTGGAAAACAGCTGCAGAAACTGAAAACGACTTTTTTATAGTTGAAAAATCATCAGATATGCAAAATTTTAAGACCATTGCATTAGTTCTGGATGGTTTTGCTGCTGAGGGAACCGGTAAATCTTACGGCTTTAAGGAAGCCTCCGGATCTGTAAAGGATGGTAAAGCAGTTTACTATCGTTTGAAGCAGATTGATAAGAATGGTATGGTAAACTACAGCCCCATTCTGAAAGTTGAATTGAATAAGCAAATTTCCATTAGTTAAAATTATTGATTTACCCCGCTGGTAACGAAGTTGTATCCAAACGATCATCTTTCGCCAGTTAACAACGCCCATTTTACAGGTTAGAAATAAAATCTAGATCCTCGAAAAACTAAAAGTTTTATTCTAAACCTAAAAAAATTAAGAAAATGAAAAATTTTACATTAAGTATTTTATTACTAGCAATAAGTTTTACAACATTTGCTCAAGCGCCATCTTGCCCAAGTTATTTTAGAAGGAACAATGGCAATGGGGCTTGCGCACAAGGACAGTTAAAATTATATTTTACAAATTGTCCGGTAATTGCACCGATAATTGACTCTGTTTACAACAATGGAATTAAGCTAAACATAGTATTGGCTTTACCTGATGTGTCTAAATGTTTGTCGCAAAATTACATTGGGTATTGTATTCTAAATAGTAACGTTGTACCAACTTCATCAAACTGGCAAATATTTTTTCGGAATCCCAATTCTGGTCCTTTTTCTTGTAATGTTCCTGAAGGCGGTCCTTTGCCTGTTCAATATCTGTCTTTTGACGCATTAGTAGCTAATAACAATGTTACTTTAAAATGGATTACAACCCAAGAGACCAATAACGATCGTTTTGAAATTGAAAGGTCGTTCGACAATTCAAATTTTGCCCAATTAGGAACTGTTAGGTCTGGTACAACACTAAATAATACCAATAAAAGCTATCAGTACACCGATAATGCTACTGATTTGCAGAACAGAACTATCGTTTATTATCGTTTAAAACAATTTGATATAGACGGCCAGTTTACTTACAGTAAAATTATAGCAGTTAAATTAAAGTCGAAAAACGGCGCCGAGCTAGAGGTTTCGCCAAATCCATTTGTGGAAACAGTAAATATGAGGTTTTCGGCCTTGGAAAATGGAACAGCCCAGATTCGTATCCTCAACAATGTCGGTCAAACAATGTTATCCAAACAATCCACCATAAGTAAAGGTTTTAATAATATGCAGGTTGACGGCCTCGGCAAACTGGCTTCCGGTATGTATATGGCACAACTGGTTGTTAACGGAATAGTTGTTGATAACCAGCGTGTCATTAAAAGCAACTTGTAATTGATACCTAGCAGGTAATAGGCTCTTAAAATAGATTTAAATAATTTAGTAAATAAACAGATGAAAGAAAATAATTTTAAAAGTGAAAAAAACGGGACTTCTATTTTTTTTGTAAAATTATATTCTCTAATATTGAGCCATTTGAATGCTGACGATATTTATCCGGCAACTCGTACGCTTTTGCCGATACTTATTAAAGCCACAGTAACCGGTCGCTACCCGGAAAAAACAGGAAATTGAAATTGCATTTAAAAATAACAGTTAAACAAAAAAAAATATTAAGTTTAAAATAAATTAATAACCAGCAAAATAATAAAGCCTTAACCACGTTTTATGCCCACCCCAGGGTTATGTTTTGAAAGTGTTTGGTTTACGATGTTTTCTTTGGGGGTTACAGAATCGAAAGATTCTTAACAAAAGCCGCATTTCTATGCGGCTTTTTTGCGTATTTATATGTTGATATTTTTAACCATAAACTGCCTGCCGGAGCGGTTTTTTTAAGACCCGAATGAAGTTTTTTACCGCCTGTAAAAATTATTAACAATTGTACCCGCTAATTGCCGGTTTTCTTGTTTTTTCTCATTATATTTGGCAACTCCTATACCTCTGCAAAACCTGTGTACAAGTCATTACCTTATTAAGCAACGTTCTCCCCTAAAAGAGCATCCGGTAACCGGACTTAAACTGTATATTAAAAAAGATAATTTTATACCAAGATAACATGAGAAAATTTGTACTTCTTTCATTGGCTGTTATGGCTTTTATAACAGCTTCAGCGCAGGATTTTAGTAATAAGGGTAAGGATTTTTGGGTAGGGTATGGCTATCATACCAGTATGTTAAGTGGAGGTGGCGGTACGCAGGATATGGTTTTGTATTTTGCTACTGACCAAGTTACCAATATTACCGTTAGTATTCCTGCGTTGGGTTATGTGCAAAATATTACAACACCTGCCGGAAATTTTGTCACAACATCTTTTACGATACCCAAAACAGGTGCAACCGATGCCCGTTTGCTTACGGAAGGTTTGTCGGATAAGGGAATACATGTAACCAGCGACCAACCCATAGTAGCTTATGCACATGTTTACAACCAAAGCGTTTCGGGAGCTACTATACTTTTTCCAAAAAATACTTTGGGCAAAGAATACTATTCTATTAATTACAAGAACTGGTCAAATAGCAAAAATTCTAATTGTTGGTTTTATGTTATAGCTACAGATACAGGTACTACTACATTAGAAATTACGCCAACTGCTGCCACCACTGGTGGTTGGGTTGCTGGTGCTACCTACACCGTAAATCTAACGCAGGGGCAGATTTATAATGTAATGGCGACTATGACTGTAAATACAAACTGTGGTTCGACTGTCAACCCAAACCCTCCGACTCCACAGCCTTGTATTAGCGGAGACCTTACAGGATCAAAAGTTAAAAGTATTGCATCGGGCAGTGGTGGATGTAAAAAAATTGCAGTTTTCTCAGGCAGTGGAAGAATCAGTATAACCTGTAATACCACACATTCGTCTTCTGATAATTATATGACTCAGTCAATGCCACAAACAGCATGGGGTAAAAAATACCTCACAGCACCTGCGGCAGGTAACCAGGCATTTAATGTTTATAGAGTTTGTGTTTCCGATCCAGCAACTGTAGTTAGGATAAATGGCGTGGTAACCACCTTGCCTTTAATTAATAATTTTTATTACGAAATTGCTGCAACCAATCAGCCGCAAAAGATAGAAGCTGATAAGTCTATAACTGTTGCACAATATTTTACCTCACAAGGTCAATGCGGTAATGGTAATCCAGGCGACCCCGAAGTAATATATTTAAGCTCCGTAGAGCAAAGTATAGAAAAAGTATTGTGGAATGCCACACCCAATTTTGCCATAACAGGCCATTATTTTAATGCAGTAATTAAAAATACAGGTACGGCTATCAGCTCGTTTAAACTGGATGGTATTGCTGTTCCGGCAGCATCATTTACGGTACATCCGCAGGATGCTAGTTATTCATATATTCGGCAGGCTGTTTCGCAGGGAGCACATGTTATTCAATCCGACACTGGTTTTAACGCTATTGCATATGGTTTTGGTTCTGCAGAATCTTACGGTTATAATGCTGGTACCAACGTACGTGACTTAACGCAACAATTGGAATTAGCAACGACTTACGGCGTAGAAAGCTCGCCTTCGGTTTGTACCGGTGCACCGTTTGTGTTTAAAGTATATTTTCCTGATTCAACATTAGCCACCCCTCCAGTTGCCATCAGGTTTGATTCGTTGAGATGGGCATTAACAAACCCATCGATTATTATTCCAAATAATTTTCCGATACTACAACCGGGTACCGTAGGTACGCCCCCAGTTGTACAACCAGATTCAATCAATATCAGAAACGGACGACAGGTTGCCTGGTATTCGTTGCCGACCACCTATTATTTTAATGCGGCTGCTACCGATACACTCGTTGTTACGGGCTACCGAAGCACTAACGAAGGTTGTGGTACTTCTCTTGATTATGAATTTCCGATACAAATTTCTAACCCGCCTACAGCAAGTTTTAATACTGTAGCACCTGGTTGTTATTTGGCACCGGTTGTAGTAACAGAAACTACGCCCCAAATACCAAAACCTACCTACAAGTTTTGGTGGGAGTTTTATGACCCCGTTACTAATTTAACTACGGTTTATGGTGGTATTGGTAATGCTTTTAGAACTGCTTCGCACACTTTTACAACGCCCGGCGTTAAACAAATACGCCATGCTAGTATTACAACGCCCGGTTGTTTAAGTGATACTATTACCCAATCGGTAACAGTTCCTGATATTCCAAATGCTACCATTGCTGGTAATACTACACCCGTTTGTATAAATTCTGCCACAGGGCCTGATGTTACTTTTACCGGTACTTTAGGAACCCCCGAATATATTTTTACTTACCGTATTAATGGCGGCGCACCAATAACAAGTCCGCCTAGTGTAGGCGGTGTATTGACTTTTCAGCATCCAACAACTGTTGCTGGAACATTTATTTACGAAATTTTAAGTGTACAAAATGTTGGCACAGTCGTGTGTACACGTAATATAACAGGCCAAACCGTAACTGTAACTATTACGGCCGATGGCACCATTGTTCGTACTTCGGCAGTTGGTACAGATAACCAGACTTTATGTATTAATACGCCGTTAACTAATATTACTTATGCCGTTGGCGGTAGTGGAAATGGTGGCAGTGTAGCCGGTTTACCAGCGGGAGTTACCGGAGTGTATGCTGGGGGTGTGATAACTATTTCGGGAACGCCGACTGTTGCAGGCGTATTCCCTTACACGGTTTCAACTACGGGCCCATGTGTAACACCGCAGGCCACGGGAACCATTACGGTAACTGGCGATGGTACTATTATTTTGTCCTCGGCAGCGGGTTCTGATAACCAGACTTTATGTATCAATACACCGCTGTTGGTGAATATAACTTATGCAGTAGGAGGAACCGGAACCGGAGGAACTGTTGCCGGATTGCCAGCTGGTGTAACGGGTGTTTTTGCTGGCGGAACGATAACGATTTCGGGCACGCCAACAGTAGCTGGTGTATTTAATTATACTGTTTCCACCACAGGTCCCTGTTTTAATCCAACTGCCACCGGTACTATTACAGTAACCGGCGATGGTACTTTAACTCTTACTTCTGCTGTAGGAACCGATAATCAGTCCCGCTGTATAAATGTTGCTATAACCAATATTACTTACGCTGTAGGTGGTACTGCAACGAGCGGCAGCGTTTCTGGTTTGCCCCCTGGTGTTGGCTTTGTATTTGCTGGGGGAGTGGTGACTATTTCAGGGGCGCCTACAAGCACCGTTGGAAGTCCATTTACATACACAGTTACTACAACTGGGCCTTGTGTAATACCAACTGCTACAGGCACTATTACTGTTAACCCCGATGCTGCAATAAACCTTACGTCGGCGGCTTCAACAACAAGTCAAAATCTGTGTAGAAATTCTACCATTGTTAATATTACTTATTCGGTTACCGGAGGCGGCACCGGTGGAACGGTTTCGGGTTTACCGGCCGGCGTTACAGGCGTTTTTGCAGGAGGTACGGTTACCATCAGCGGTACGCCAACAGTTGCCGGTTTATTTAACTATACCGTAAATACTACCGGAACCTGTGTGCAAACAAGTGCCACAGGCTATATTAATGTGTACCAGTTGCCAACAGCAGCTTTTACTTCAACTGCTCCCCGTTGCGAAACTAGGGTTATTAACTTTACCGATGTTTCGGTTGCAAATACGGGTATTATAAATAACTGGCAATGGAATTTTGGAGATCCCGGAAGTGGAGCCGCTAATACCTCTGCCTTACAAAATCCGTCACATGTATTTTCTGCGGCAGGTTCATATACTGTCACGCTTACTGTTACTACCGACAGTGGTTGCATAAGCAATCCGATTGCCAGCATTCCAATTATAATTGATAACAGGCCCGCAGCAGGCTTTATTATCCCTGAGGTTTGTTTAAGTGATACCTATGCACAGTTTACCGACACTAGCCGTATAACTGCAGGCACTATAACTGCATGGCAATGGAATTTTGGCGATCCCGGTAGCGGACCGCTTAATACCTCTACTTTACAAAATCCAACACATAGCTATTCTGCTGTAGGTCCTTATAATGTTGAGCTGATAGTTACTAGTGCGGCGGGTTGTCGTGATACAATTGTGCAGTTGCTCACTGTTAATGGCAGTTTTCCAATTGCTAAGTTTAGCGTACAAAACCCAAACACTTTATGTGCCAATGATTCGGTTGCTCTGGTAGAGCAATCAACTGTTTTCCCTGGTGTAATAACCAAGGTTGAAATATGGTTTGACAATGTAACTGCCGGCCCTCCCGGCCCACCGGATATTTTAGATAATTCGCCTTTTACCGGTAAGGTTTACAGGCACTTATATCCAAACTTCCAATCACCTTTAACTAAAATATTCCAGATTAGGTATAGAGCGTATTCGGGAGGCGTTTGCTTAGATGACAGTATCAGAAATATTACTGTAAATGCGGCGCCACGGGTACAGTTTAACAATATGCCTGCAACTTGTTATCTAGCTGCACCATTCCAGATAACACAGGCTAGCGAAATAGGAGGTGTTCCCGGCTCTGGCGTATTTAGCGGACCTGGCGTTTCGCCTACAGGTATTTTCTCTCCAGCGGTAGCTGGTGTTGGCTTACATACGCTATTATATACATTCACTTCCACTGTTGGTGGTTGTGTTGATACGATGAGCAATACCATCAGGGTATTGGATACGGCGACAGCCAGTTTCACCTATATTTTACCCATTTGCGAAGGTACAGCTGCTTCGTTTACCGATGTTTCAACGGCACCTCCAGGCGTTACTTTAGCCAACACCCGTTGGGATTTTGGCGATGGAACGCCCATTGAAAATCATACACCGGGCTCAACCTTTACACATGTATTTACAAATCCGGGAACGTACACGGTTACCATGTTCAATATTTCAACAGCAAATTGTAATAGTACCGTGTTTTCAAGATCGGTTACGGTTGATCCAAATCATTCCATCACCCTTACATCGGGTAATAATAACCAAAGCCTTTGCATTAATACAATGCTTACACCTATTAATTTCACTTTGGGTGGCGGTGCAACCGGAGTAACAGTTACCGGTTTACCGGCAGGTGTTACCTACGTGTTGGTTGGAAATGTGTTAACCATTAGCGGTATGCCAACTACAACGGTTGGTTCGCCTTTTATTTATTCAATAGTAACTACAGGCAACACCTGTATAGTAGCTAATGCTGGTGGAGTTATTGCAAGTGCTCCCGATCATGCTATTTCTTTAACCTCGGCACCTGAAACAGTTGACCAGTCGGTTTGTTTAAACACACCAATCATACCTGTAACCTACGATTTAGGTGGAGGTGCTACCGGTGCAACGATTTCCGGACTTCCAGCAGGTGTAACCTACTCGGTAACAGGTACTGTGCTCACAATCATCGGTACGCCAACAACAACAGCGTTACCAGTGTACAATTATTCTATTACTACCACCGGAAATGCCTGCTTAACCGCTTCGGCGCTGGGTTCTATAAAAGTAAATCCTTATCCGGTGCCAAATTTTACAGTTGACAAACCTTCTTATTGTATTCCAAATGCTATTGTAATGTTTAACAATACATCGGTAATGCCCGATGGTAGTGGTATGACTTATTCATGGGACTTTGCTGATGGATCACCATTAAGCACAGCCGTAAACCCTACGCATTGGTATGCTACACAAGGTCCATTTAATGTTACGCTTACAGTTAGAAGTGTAGCAGTACTTAATGGCGGATTAATAGGTTGCGAAAGTGTTAAAACTATTCCTTTAACAACCATCCATCCACAACCTAAGACCGATTTCACTTACGATAAACCAAGTGTTTGTGTGGGTGATAATGTTACTATGACAGATAATACTGACTATAAAGACGGTACTGCTAACTTATGGTCATGGGATTTGGGTGATGGCTCTACCAGAAGTACACGTACATTCAGTTATACGTATAGTGATACCATTACTTTCAATGTAACCCTGTTCACTGTAAACAGCTTTGGTTGTAACAGCGATACTATAACCAAGACTTTCACGGTTTATCCTTATCCGCATGTAAATGCTGGTCCCGATAGATTTGTACTTGAAGGTGGCCAGATAACACTGGAGTCGGTTACGTTTGCAAACGATCCGCAGTATCTATGGACACCGAACCTTTATCTCGCCGATAACCGCGTTGCCAGGCCAAGGGTAATTATGCCATTAACCGATATGACCTACCGGCTTACCGTTACGGCACGTGGTGGTTGTTCTCGGTTTGATGATGTATTTGTTAAGCTGTTGAAATTCCCGGTTATACCTAACACGTTTACGCCCAACAATGATGGCATTAACGATACCTGGAGAATTGATTACCTGTTTACCTATCCAAATAACAGGGTGCAAATATTTACCCGTGCAGGGCAGTTGGTATTTGAATCGAGAGGTTATAACACGCCATGGGATGGTACTTTAAAGGGCAAGCCTTTACCATTTGATACGTATTACTATATTATTGAACCCGGCAGCGGCAGAGATCCAATAACGGGTTATGTTACCATTATCAAATAAAAATTATTTACAGCGGCGCAGCATTTTTGTGCCGCTGTAAATCTTACTTGAAGAACGCAATATTCAATCAGCAAACCTCTTGGAAAAAAAGTGAAAGCATGAAGAAATTATTTTTATTGTCTGTTTTTTGTTGTGTCAGCGGAATGATTGCTTTTTCGCAGGCAAAACCGTTCTATACACAGTATATTTTGAACAATTACATTCTTAATCCGGCGCTTACTGGTATTGAAAACTATACAGATGTGAAACTGAGTTACCGCAACCAGTGGGCGGGCATTACCGGTTCACCTGTTACAACCTATTTCAGTATTCATGGCCCGTTAAATAAGAAAGATTTGCGTACCAGTGCTACCTCTTTTCAGGTTCCGGGCGATAATCCGGGTGGGCCAAAAGCATGGGATGATTATGCTGTTTCGCCAGCGCACCATGGTATTGGTTTGCAGGCTATTAATGATAAGGCTGGTTATATAAACCGTTGGACAATTCAAGCTTCTTATGCTTATCATAAGCCGTTGGGCGTAAAAAACAGCCTAGCAGCAGGTTTAACAGCCGGTGTTACCAGTGTTAATTTAGACCGTTCAAAAATTGAGTGGGGGAGTCTTGATCCCAATGACCCAGCCGTAGGTTATAACAGCGGCGCCATTAGTAAACTAAGGCCCGAGATTGGAGCAGGAATCTGGCTTTATTCTGCCAGGTATTTTTTGGGAGTTTCGGTTTTGAATATCGTACCCGGTAAAGCTAAATTCGTTACCGATAATCAATACGGAACCTATTTTACACCCAATTATTTTGCCACGGCAGGTTATCGTTTTGCAATGACGGAGGATATTTCGGTATTACCTTCGGTGATGGTACAATACTGGCAGCCACAGCTTACCAGTTTGCATGCCAATGTAAAACTACAGTATCAGGATTTTTTATGGGTAGGCGGTAGTTACCGTTTTGCCAATCTGGTGGGTGGTTATTCGGGCATGGTTGGTGTGAATATTTCCAATACGTTCAATATCAGTTATGCGTATGAAAACGCTACAACCTCCCGTTTACAAACCTATACAAGAGGAACGCATGAAGTAGTGATTGGATTCTTATTGGGGAATAAGTACGGTGATAGTTGCCCAAGAAATATCTGGTAAGATTACCGTTGACTTTGTCAAGGTATAAACGTTCAAAAAAATTATTGTTGGGCGGGGTATGTTCTCTTCACCTGTTTATTTAAAGAATCGATTTTTAAAGAGAGCGAATCTGTATTAATTTCTTTTGCGGTGATAATCCATTCGGGTTTAAGTATCCAGTTACCGTTTTCAAAACTTAAATAATAAACTTTTACCGAGGTTGTACCAGCACCTTCTTCTTTAATAATAATTTGCCTAGAGGCATCGTTTTCCATTAAGGCTATAGGCAATGCAAAGTTTTGCTGCGCCTGCCTTTCAGCCTCAATTTCTTTTTGCCTGTCTAGTTTGGGTTCAGGTGAAGGCTCTACTACCGGGCTGGTAATGAGTGGTGGTTTTGTCAATTCGTTTTTCTGCGTTGTGTGTTCCGTTTCAATATTATCCTCCAAGTTATTATTTCCAAAATCTGTTTCGGTAATTAAAAAGTCATGACTAGGCAGGTAGGGTACTGTTAGCGAAGAATTAGCAGGAGCACTTGCGTTACCCGATTGAAATACGATAGTAGTAGATAGTACAAAAAGCAGCAGTAATCCAATCAGTGGGGCAACGATATTGAAGCGAACCTGCTGACTAAAATTTTCTTTATTGGTGAAGTAAATTATGCGCTGTAGCAATTGTTTTTTCTGATTAACCGCCGCCAGTTGAAACTGCGGCACTAGTTGTTTCATTCTTTCGGCCTGCATTAATGTTTCGGCGTACAGCAACGTTGAGTATTCAAACGCCAGTACATTAATATCGCAGTTTTTTTCTCTTTCCAGTCTTATTGTTTTACAAATATTAATAATGAAAGGATTAAAAAAGAAAACAGATTCGGCCGTTATTAAAAACCAGTTGAGCAGGTAATCGTTTGTGCGAATATGCGTTAACTCATGCAGGATAAGGATTTCGGCCTGTTGTACTGTAATATTATTTACCAATGCAATCGGCAGCAATATAACCGGTTTAAAAAAACCGAATGTTACCGGCGTTTGAATATTGTTGCTTAGCCAAAGTTTTACTTTTCGGCCAATACCAAACTGATATGCTTTTAATTCAGTAAAAAGTTTAAGTTCAACGGCTGGTTTTTGCAGACCGGTATTGAGCTGTGTTTTAAAATTGTACCAGCTGTAAATGGCTTTAAAAAGTTTAAATGCAATTACAAAAATATACACGCTGAAAACGAGCGGGGTAATTAACTGCGGGGTATTAAGCCCTATTTTGGTAGTAAGTATTTCAGTTATTGCTGTAATCATTCCAGTGCCTCTGGTATCGAAATAATAAACAGTAAAAGTAAATGCCGATAAAATTAACTGGGTAAGCAGCGTTGCGTATAGCACATTGCGTTTTGCAAGCGGTGCATTGTTCTTATGAATCAGTTTATCAACAGTAATATACAATAACAACAAAAGCGCAGCCTGCCAAAAGCTGTGCAACATCGTCATGCAAAAACTATAAGATAAATGAATCATAAGCAAGTAACTTTTTAGGGTTAACGGGTTTACTTTTCTTTTTTAAGTTGATTGATGAGTTCCTGAATTTTATTGAGTTCTGCTTCGCTGGCATTGTGTCCGCCTAAGGCTTGTAAAACCAAGTCGGATGAAGAGCCGGCAAATAATGAATTAATCATTTTATTTAAAAACTGTTGCTGTGTTTTTTCTCTGGAAACTGCGGGCTGATAAATATGCGTCTTACTGCTGGAATCTCTTGTTACCAGGCCTTTTTCAAACATAATCTGCATTAGTTTGAGGGTGGTGGTATAACCAGCGTCCTTGGTTTTTAGTAGCTCTTCATGCACGGTTCTAACTGTAGCATCTTTTTCTTTCCATAAGACCTGAAGGATTTCTAATTCGCTTTCAGTGGGCTTATTATTCTTGATTAATGTCATAATACGATTGTTTTCGTAAGGCAATTTACGATTTTAGTCGTAATATCCAAATCCGATTAAAAAAAAGTATAGTTTTTTAACATTTTTTAACAAGGGTAACAGGGTTGACAACTTTTCAAAAGGTGTCAACCCTTTGCGTAATTTAACAAAGTGGCTGTCATTTAAAGATTGAACCACATAGACACATAGGCAACATAGAAAGGCGCACATAGTTACAAACTATATTTTAACCTATGTCTCTATGTGCCTATGTGGTTCAGGAAATTTTTATAGAAAAAGCCCCACTGAAAAATCAGCAGGGCTCAAATTAATTATAACTTAAAGCTACTTTTTTGTATTCTTAATGTTCAAATTTGCATCACCCAAAGCGTCAATCAAAGCTTTGTATTTAGTTGCAACTTCTGCAGATACTTCTTTATCATTTAAAGAAAGTTTTCCTTTAGATAATGACAATGAAAAATCATCTTTTTCAATTATTTTATCAGCAGCCAAAGCGTCAATCAACGCATCCACAGGAGCTTTAAGGGCATTGCCATCGGCTGTAACTGTAACCTGCGCAGTATTAGTGCTGTCATTTTTAATGATAGATATTTCTTTTGTAACTTCTTGCATTACATGCTTTGGAGCAGTTGCCCAATTCATGGTAGCAAGGGTAGGAGCAATAACCAATGAAACAATCGACATCAGTTTGATTAAGATATTCATCGATGGACCAGATGTATCTTTAAAAGGATCACCAACAGTATCACCGGTTACAGAAGCCTTGTGTGGTTCTGATTTTTTGTAGAACATTTCACCGTTTATCTCAACACCAGTTTCAAAAGATTTTTTAGCATTATCCCAAGCACCTCCAGCGTTGTTCTGGAACATACCCATCAACACACCACTCACGGTTGCACCGGCTAAAAATCCTCCTAAAACTTCTGGGCCAAAAGCAAAACCAATAATCAAGGGAGATATCAAAGCGATAGCGCCGGGTAACATCATTTTCTTAAGAGACGCTTCGGTAGAAATAGCCACACACTTGTCGTACTCAGGCTTTCCGGTACCTTCCATAATACCGGGAATGGTACGGAACTGGCGACGAACTTCTTCAACCATGGCCATAGCAGCTTCACCAACCGCACGGATGGCAAGTGATGAGAAGATGAAAGGAATCATTCCACCAACAAACAATCCAGCAAGAACCGGTGCTTTGTAAATATCAATTCCTTCAATACCACTGATACCAACGAAAGCAGCAAACAAAGCCAAAGCTGTAAGAGCAGCAGAAGCAATAGCGAAACCTTTGCCCGTTGCAGCAGTAGTATTACCAACTGCATCTAAAATATCTGTCTTTTCACGAACTTCTTTTGGTAACTCACTCATCTCAGCAATACCACCAGCGTTATCGGCGATAGGACCAAAAGCATCAATTGCCAACTGCATCGCAGTGGTAGCCATCATACCGGCAGCTGCAATAGCAACACCGTATAAACCTGCACAATAGAAACTCATATAAATACCAGAAGCCAAAACCAAGATAGGTAAGAAAGTACTTTCCATACCCATGGCCAAACCGCCAATGATATTGGTAGCATGACCAGTACCGCTTTGACGAATAATTGTATTCACCGGGCGCTTGCCCATGGCAGTGTAGTACTCTGTAATTATACTCATCAGCGTACCTACAACCAAACCAACCATAATAGCACCAAATACACCATTCTTGGTGAACTCATGTCCACGTAAAGTCATGGTATCGGGCATTAAAAAGTTAACCAAAAAATATGATGCTATTGCAGTAATAACGATTGAACCATAGTTACCCATGTTCAAAGCGTTCTGTACTTTTTGCGTACTTAAACCTGCGCTGTCGCTGATGCGTACAAACCAGGTTCCAATGATAGAGAATAAAATTCCCATCGCTGCAATCAACATGGGTAAAAGGATAGGAGACATACCACCAAACGCATCGGTCATGGCATTGGTTTCTCTTCCTAAAACCATGGTAGCCAAAACGGTTGCTACATAAGAACCAAATAAATCGGCACCCATACCAGCCACATCACCTACATTATCACCTACGTTATCGGCAATGGTTGCCGGGTTACGAGGATCATCTTCGGGAATACCAGCTTCTACTTTACCCACTAAATCGGCACCAACGTCGGCAGCTTTGGTATAGATACCACCACCCACACGGGCAAATAAAGCGATAGACTCAGCACCTAAACTAAAGCCAGTTAAAATTTCTATAGTCTTCTCCATTTCATGACTGTCAACAGCCGCTTCGGGAGCAAAAATCATTTTTAAAACTATAAACAAACCACCCAGTCCTAATACCGCTAAACCAGCAACACCTAAACCCATTACACTACCACCGGTAAATGAAACTTTAAGCGCTTTTGATAAACTGGTACGGGCAGCCTGAGCTGTACGTACATTGGCCTTGGTAGCCACTTTCATACCGATGAAGCCGGCAAGTGCGCTAAAGAAAGCACCGATGACAAACGCAACAGCAATACTCCAGTGACTGTTTGGATTACTGTAACCCAATACACCCAATAAGAGGGCGCCGATGATCACAAAATAAGTAAGGATTTTGTATTCTGCTTTTAAGAACGCCATGGCACCTTCAGAAATGTAAT
>JBKJPN010000130.1:0-8244 GCA_046595125.1 Ferruginibacter sp. | reverse complement strand
TGCATGGGACAGTGGAAGTTTTGAAACCCGTGAAGGCAGAAAAATATATTCCTACAAAATGAGGTTTGATTACCAGCAGGGAGAAAATAAACGCCTTAACTTTTTTATAGAAGCAGAACGCTACCAGAAAGGTACCTATACCATGCAACTCTATCACAATGGTGTATTGATGGGACGGATTACCAGGAGTCTTTCTTAAAGCATACGACCTTATTTATTATCAGTTACCTGAATGTTCTTCATCTCCTGAAAAAATTTCATTTAGATTTTTTGTATTATAGCTTTTACAATTCACCGTGATATCAATTAGATAAAATAAAGACTTTAGAATTAATTATTAGGTGTGGCTTTCTCTTGTTTACCTGATGGAGTATTAAGGAAGGGCAAAATTTAAATAAACTATTTTATTACCAATACTCAATCCATGAGTGAGTTATTAAAAAACGAAGACTATAAAAAAAGGGTAATAGAATTTTTGTACGTCACCCTATTGAACGTCCTGCAAATATACAAGCATCTATGACTTTGCCAACCCGACCCCACGCTATTTTTAGCACATTGCAAGGCACACAAAACCCCGACACGAGCCAACCTTGCAAAGAGCTAAAAATGCCAACGCACAACCCACCTACCCGGCGGACATTTCTTGCTCAACATGAAACTGTAAAAGTAACTAAGGCTTTTTCTTCTTTCTAAAATACTTTTTCTTCTTTATTTTGTCATTTTTTCGACTATAAGTGATTTCCCAATTGCTCCAATTTCTTGCAAAGTTGATTTGATTCTTTTTTATAAAATAATGCGACTTACATTCAAAACTCCAGTTGCCAATTGATGGACTCAATGAAACACTTTTTCCATCAAAAGTAAGTTGCCAGTCTGTTGGGGTTATTGGTGTAACCACTTTATTGCCGCAACCACATACACACAAATGGACAGCAGTTCTATACTCCATACTAATGTAAAGTATTCCATCGTCTAATACACTTGGAACATACTCTACAAACTTATGCAGGATTGTCTTCATTTAAAATCTTATTAGTATTGATAAAAAACAATGTGTTGTGCTCCTTTTTTATATCTTGGTAAAAGCCAGTAAGTTTTTTCCACTTGATGACAGCAAGCATTGCGTTCATACAATTTAGGTCAGCAATTTGAATATTATTAGCATATTCGTTTTCTTCAAATTCATGTGAACCAATGCGTCTGTCCAAGTGACTATTCATCGAATTTGTCCCTACAGTTACACGAATCGTTCCAATCAAACTATCATCAACTTTATTCACTCCTAAACCTACATCAATGAATGTAACTCCCATAGCCAATAGTCCCTGAGTAATATTGTATCTGGCCTCATTCTTATCAACACTTATAAAAACATAATTGAACCCATTCAATTCATGGATGTTTTGGGAAGTAATATAATTATCATGAGGAATAATTCCATTGTGCATATTGGAATATAATTTATAATAGTAATTAACTTTTTTTAACTCATCTTCAGCTTCTAATTCCTGAGTTGAAATTGCACCAGGTGAACGAAAAGCGTTGTGAAGTTGGAAAATATCTCCATCATAAATGTGAATTTCCTTGACTGGAGTTTTTGCGATTTGGTCGAGAATGTACGAGCCAGTACCGCCCATGCCAATAATTGCAATTTTTTGATTTTCAAATTTGCGATTGATGTATTCAATTTCAGCACGGGACGAATTTGTGTCGGGATATTTAAAGATGTTTTTAGCTTTTCTTATTTCTGGTTTCATTTTTTCTTATTTGGTTTAGTTGTTACTAAATTATCAATATATTTCGCATGAATACTCAATATTTCAGCATAAGTCCGAACCTTTTCAAAATAATTTGGATAATTACCTGACAACGGTTTACTGGAAAAATAATGATTAACTAAAATTTCGACAGTAAGTTGTTGTTGCTGACTATTATTAATAATTGAGTTTAATGGAACACCATCAGAATTACATGGAGTTTCTCCAACAAAGTAAATAGTATGGTCAACTGGAGGTGAAATCTTACTTGGGCTTGCATAAGTTAAAACACAAACTAAGGTTCCGTAATTTATCTGTTTCGATGGGGTAACATAGGGTATATGGTGGACAAGTAAATATCCACCATTTACCACTAAGTCGTAACCTTCAACAAATAATTGATTTAAATCTGAATTAAGACTTATCAGTTGCTGTTGCATGGAATACCATTTTATTTTTTACAAAAACTTCCTGCCCAACAAACATTGAACCTTCAGGGTTTTGCTTTGGACCATCTTCATAAGCAACTGTATAAACCATTGTAGGTTTATCAATGTACTGCCCATAAGCAAGTATGATTATTTCTTTAAAGTTAACTTTTGGCTTATCCCATTTATGAGGAGTTCCGTTAACGATAATGAGAATCTCCTTTTGCTTTGAATAGAAGTGTTCAATTTCAGGCCTTGCTAGATTTACTTTGGTTTCATTGGTTATTGGCTCATCTTCCCAAGGTTTTTTTATAGCAAGAAAAATTTCATCATCAACTGGGATACTACCCAGCTTTCTGATTTCCTCACCAGTAATGTATTCATGGTGCCATTCAAATTGCTTTTTGTTAATCAGTAGAAACAGAACATTCTTGCTATGCTCATGAATTGGAACTTTGTCTTTTTCTTGTGTCATTTTTTATTTTTTTTAATCTTAATTCCCTCTATTGTTAATCAACAAAATGAAAAAGGGGTTCACTTCGCCGCTAATTATTTTTACTACTAGCCTTTGGGAGGATAAGTATCATTCCCAAAAGAATCTTTATCTCTAATTTGGCCATTGGGTCTATGTATAACTAATTCAGATTTTTGATTTATTGCAATTTCACGTGCAATACTTATTGCCGCTGATTGGGTGTTTACAACCTTAGTTGCTTTTTCGTTTTTTTCACCCTTTACAGCCCATTGATTTCCATGTGGGACTACATGTTGATTTTTTTTGCTCATTTTTTTGTTTTAATTTTTTCTATTATTCAATTTGCTTTTATAACTTAAAAAGGTATCTTCGTCGCACTAACGAAACGATTTTGCCATTTTGTTGCACCAAAGATACAACTATTTTTATTTGTTACATCAATGCAACAATTTTTTATTTTAAAACTTATCAACATGGAGTCAACACTTAATACCGAGCTATTAGCTGGAATGCTAAAAAATAAAAGAGGTACAAAAGGTTTAAGGGCAGTTGCAGATGAGGTTGGTGATGTGAGTTTTGCTACACTTTCAAGAATTGAGCAAGGTAAAGTTCCGGACGTTGAAACATTTATTAAAATTTGCAAATGGCTGAAAGTGCCAGCGGACACATTCATTATTGGTAATTCCAAAAAAGCTAAAGCTATTTCTACGCAGCAGCAAGTTGTTGCACATCTAAGAGCCGAGAGAGAACTCAGTAAGGAGACAGTTAACATGCTTATCAAAATGATTGATATGGCTTACAGTTCAAAATGAAACAATCTTGGCAAAGAAAATTATTCTTAAGAGGGGATTCAAGACTAAGGCCGAACGCTTAGCTAAGCAATACAGAGAGGAATTAAATATTCATCCATGTGGGCCTTTATGTGCTTTTAAACTTGCAGAACATTTAATAATTCCAATACACAAAGCTACAAAATTTTTAGACTTACCAAATGAGATTGAATGGCTTTCTAATAACTGTGAATGGAGTGCCTTAACAATGCCAAATTTTGAAGGCATAAAAATCATCCTTCACAATCCATTTCATTCTAACGCTAGACAGCAAAGTGATTTAATGCACGAATTAGCTCATATTATTTGCGAACATAAACATGAAGAACTTCAGCATGAAACTCCGTTGCCTTTGGGAATGCGTAATTATAATACTGAAGAAGAAGAGCAAGCAAAATGTTTAGGTTCTACACTTCAATTGGCTACTCCTTGTTTGCTTTGGGCAAATAAAAAAAGCTTAAATACCGAAGCTATTGCAGAACACTTCAATGCTAGTATAGAAATGGTTAAATATAGAATGAATATAACAGGGGTTTCAAAAAGAGCATATTATAAGTAGGACTAAATAAAAAGGGAGCACTCCAAATTTGGCACATTTGCAAAGCACACAAACAACAATTAAATGCCCGAGCAACAAAACATAGAATACAAACAAAGCTGGCACGATGATTATCTGAAATGGATTTGTGGTTTTGCCAATGCCCAAGGTGGTGTAATATTCATTGGTAAAGATGATAATGGTAAAGTGGTTGGCATAAGCGATTACAAAAAGCTGATGGATGAAATACCCAACAAGGTAAAAGACCTGATGGGTATTTTGGTTGATGTAAACCTGCATGAAGAAACCGGACTATACTATATTGAAATAATTACACAGCCTTATGCAGTGCCTATTTCTTTGCGTGGCAGATATTATTACCGTAGCGGCAGCACTAAACAAGAGATGATTGGCTCTGCACTCACCGATTATTTACTTCGTAAAAGCGGTAAGACATGGGATGAGGTTAGCGAACCCACAGCTACTCTTGATGATATTGATGATGCCAGTTTAAAATCATACATAGCCGCATCACTTCATGCAGGAAGAATTGCAGATGTGGAAGGATTAAGCAAAGCAGATTTGATTGCCAAACTCCGGCTGACAGATGATAACGGAAACATTAAAAGAGCAGCAATTGTTTTGTTTGGAAAGAATCCGGCGAAATTTTTCAATAACTGTGTTGTAAAAATTGGTCGCTTTGGAAAAGACAGCAGTGACCTTAGATTCCAGGAGACCGTGGAAGGCAATATTGTTTATTTACTGAAGGAAGTGCTGGAACAATTAAACCGGAAATTTTTTACCCGTGCAATTTCTTTTGAAGGAATGCAAAGGATTGAGAAAGGTGAATATCCTATCGCAGCACTTCGAGAAATGTTGCTCAATGCATTAGTCCATAGAAATTACTTAGGTTCTTCGGTGGTGCAGATGCGTATGTTTGACAACCATTTTAATATCTGGAACGAAGGCGAATTGCCTGCCGGTATTAGTCTGGATTCACTCAAACGGCAACATCCATCACGACCAGGAAATTTATTGATAGCCGATGTATGTTTCAAAGCTGGCTACATTGATGCATGGGGAAGCGGCACGTTAAAAATTATCAGCACTTGCAAAGAAGCCGGATTACCCGATCCTGAAATTATTGAGCAGGACGGCGGTATATTGGTAACCCTGTTTAAAAATAAGTATAATGTTGAACAGTTGCAAAAAATGGGGCTAAATGAAAGGCAGATAAAAGCTGTTTTATATGTTGTGGAGAATGGGAAAATAACAAATAGTGATTATCAGGAAATGAATAAAATATCAAAAAGAACCGCAACTAATGATTTAACCTCACTCGTAACAAACTTTAATCTATTTGAAAAATCAGGAACTTTTGGGGCTGGAATCTCTTATCAATTAAAAGGGCAATAATAGGGCAAATGGGGCAATAATAGAGAAAGAAAAGGGCAATGCACTCGACTCAAACGACTCATGAAGGACTCAAAATAGACTCAATTGCATCAATCCGAGGTTGGCTCATAATAGGCTCACAATTGGCTCAATATATTGGCCGCTTCTATAACGAAAGAAATATGGATGAAATTTTTCCTAACCAAATTCAGCTCTTCAAATCTGTTTTCAAAGGCAGAGAAGATGTGTTTGCAGTTCGTTGGGAGAAACCTGCCCGTCCGGGTGGCGGGGAAAGTAAGAATGGCTACATGCCTGCCTATTTCTATGACCCGTATATGTATCGGGCTCATAAAATAAAGGGTGGTACTTTCCAGAATTATAAAGACAAAACTTATTTAAAGCTAACTGATAAAGAAATTGCAAAGCATTTAAATGGTGAACAACTTATCGGCATTTATCCTTTGCTTTCAGATGACTCGTCGTGGTTTTTAGTTGCCGATTTTGACAAGGACAACTGGACAGCCGAAGCCAAATCATTTGTTAAATCTTGCCAAGAAAAAGGATTTACTTCATATCTGGAACGTTCCCGTTCGGGAAATGGAGGTCATGTTTGGCTATTCTTTGAACAACCTTATCCTGCAATCAGGAGCAGGAAAATTTTTATTTCAGTACTTGAACAATCTGGAGCATTTTCAATGTTTGACAAAGGTTCCAGTTTTGATCGCTTGTTTCCCAATCAGGATTTCTTGTCTGGAAAAGGTTTAGGAAATCTTATTGCCTTACCACTTTTCAAGAAGACTTTAGAACAAGGGAATAGTTGCTTTATTGATGCAGACACTTTAGAACCAATAAAAGAACAGTTTGAGTTTCTGAAAAACATAAAGAGGATTTTCATTTCAGAATTAGACAAATCTTATCAGTCAGTTTCGACATCTATTATTTCTACTCCACCTAAAGCAAACAATGGGAGATTAATCATCGTATTAAGCAACGAAGCAAGAATCAGTCGTGAAGGAATGACAACTCCATTAATAAATTTCCTGAAAGAAGAATTAAATTTTGCAAGCACAGCGTTTATCATCAAAAAGAAAATTGGTAAGAATACTTTCGGGACTGAGCGATATTTCAAATTTGTAACAGAAACGGAAAACGAAGTTGTCGTTCCAAGGGGTTTCATTGGAAAGTTAATTCGCTTTTGCAGAGCGAATAAAATTGAACATGATTTTATTGATGAACGAAAGAAACAAAAATTAATTCCTTATTTATTCAATGCCCAACTAAGAGAACATCAGCAGACAGTTGTAGAATCAATTACTAAGAAAGATTTAGGAGTAATTGTAGCCCCACCCGGTTCAGGCAAAACAATTCTTGCATTAAAAATAATTTCGGATAAACAGCAACCTGCCTTAATCATTGTCCACAGGAAACAATTAGTTGAGCAATGGACAGAAAGAGTTGAAATTTTTCTTGGCATTCCAAAAAATGAAATTGGAAAAATTGGGCAAGGCAAAAGCAAGATTGGAAATAAAATCACAATAGCAACAATTCAAAGTTTATCAAAAGAACTTGGAAAAGCTGATGCAGAAAATATTCTAACAGCATTCGGAACAATTATCGTTGATGAGTGTCATCATATACCAGCCGAAACATTTAGAAATACAATTTCAAAGCTTCAAACATTTTATCTCTATGGTTTGACAGCAACTCCATTCAGAAAATACAATGACGGTGAATTAATTTTTATTCATTTGGGTGAAATAGTTGCTGAAATAAAAACAAGCGAAATAAGCACAAGCAAGCAGGCTAAAATTATTATCAGAAATACGGAACTTGGTGTTCCTTTCAATTCAAAGACAGACAAGTTTGAAACACTATCAAAAATATTAGTCCATGACTCTGTAAGAAATAAACTTATCCTTGAAGATGTGAAGGCCGAAATAAATAAAGGAAAGAAAGTAGTTATTATTACTGAGCGTAAAGAGCATATAGATTCACTATATCAATACCTGAAACAGTCTTATGAGGCGATAACCCTAAGCGGAGATGATTCTGAAATCAATAAAAACTCTAAATGGAAAAATTTAAAAGCCGGAAATTATCAGGTATTAATTACAACAGGACAATTTTTTGGTGAAGGAACTGATTTGCAAAATGCAAACTGTTTATTTCTGGTTTACCCGTTTTCATTTGAAGGCAAGCTAATTCAATATATCGGCAGAGTTCAACGGTCGGAAGTAACGCCAACAATTTATGATTATCGTGATATTAAAATTGACTATTTGAATAAATTGTTTCTTAAACGAAACACTTATTACAGAAAGATTGATAAACAAGCAACGCTATTTGATGAACCAACAGAAGAAATTATTGATTCAAAAAATATTACCACAATTGAAAAGGAAATAAAAGTTCCGATTGAGGAGCTTGAATTTCGTTATGGCAGCGTTGCTTTTAAACATCTGATTGAGGAAACAAAAGCAGAACTTGAATTTGAAATAGAAAATCTTGAAGTAAGACCTGAGTTTGATGTTTTGAAACCTTATTTTGCAAAAGCACTTAAATCAAAGAATATAAAAGTTTACATACATGCCGAGTTTGAAAACAGCAAACTGGTTTCTCAATTGGCAGCTTCTGCTGATATTGAAAAAATAAACCGGGAAGTAATTGAAGGAGTGAAATTCAAATTTATTACAAAGAATTTTTTCGGGCAGAAACAGATAACTGAAGAAAATCTTTTAACGGCAACGGAACTGCAAAATGGCAAGCAACAACTTTATTCAGATGGGCAAGAACTTTTGGAGGACGTACTAAAGTATAA
>JBKJPN010000041.1:0-9034 GCA_046595125.1 Ferruginibacter sp. | reverse complement strand
CCATAAAAAAGAAAAAGCGGAATTGATACCAAGCAATAAAACCTGTTCATGAAAAACCCGTAACGTATCATCCAACTCATTTGAATGCTGCATGATCATACTTTGTGTACGGGCCCGTTCCAGTGCTAATTGAATTTGATTTTCTCTTGATTGTGTTTCTGCTTTTTGCAGGTCGAGAAAACGGGTATAGGTTTGCTGAAAAACTTTTCCGAAACGCATCAGTATTTTATTCTCTTCATCTGAATAAGGTATGCCTGAAAAGTTTTCCATGTAGAGGGAAACATCATCAAACAACACAGTTGTTGCACCAAGACCAGAACAACTAAAATAAAATTCCTTTGCTTCCTCCGTTAATCCAGGAATGTGTTTTAAAAGATCAGCGTAAAATTTGTTCTTTTCTTCAAAATTTAAATTAGTGACAAAGAAGTCTGCACCTTTTTCTTTTGCTTCATTAAATTGATTTGCCCAAACAGATTCAAAATAGGGATGTGTTATTTTAGAAGGGATGTCCAGTTCATCAGCGATCCAGAAATGCCAATTGCCTTTCGGGGTATAGTCAACAACAAAACCTGCATGGTCAAGATTGATTTTTAAATGGGTGAGTTGTTGATAAACAATTTTTATTACTTCTTTAAGCTCTTCACTTTTTTGCATGCCCATGGAACGGCTTCTTACTTTTTCCAAAGCAGTTTCAATCTGCGCTTCTCTTGCACTGGCTTCAGCTTTTTGCAGATCTAGGAAACGTTGATATAGTCTGCCGAATTCAGTGGCGAATTTCAACACAATATCTTTTTCTTCTTCAGTTGCTTTTCTTGCATGCGCAAACCCCATATACCCGAATTGGCAATTGCCTTCGGTTACATAAAGTCCATCAGGAAAATCTTCAACGTTTGGTAATGCATCAGCCGGTGTTGCTGTCCTAATTTCTTCAAATAATTCAAATACTTTCGGAATAACTTCCTTCGGAAAATAAAGTTCATTGATTGATTTGGGTTCGCTGTTTTTCCACTTTTCAGCAGTTTCTTTTACTACGTCGAAACTATTGATATCAACAGTTTGTTCCGCAATAACTCTTTTCCCAAATTTCCCTGTACAACGGAATATAAAAGTATTTGCATCCAAGTCAAGAAGACTCAGTTGCGAATACACCGGACAAATGCCAAGCACATCAAACTGCTCGAAAAGTACGGAGAGTACATGACTTAATTCATCGGAGTAATGCATGGCCATTGCACTTGCTCTAACTCTTTCCAACGATGCTTCAATTTTTGCTTCTCTTGCCTGTGCTTCTGCTTTTTGCAGATCGAGAAAACGGGTATAAGTGCCATCGAACACTCCGGCAAACCGTTCTAACACCCGATGTGATTCCTCAGATAGGGGAGTATTGCTGCCCAGCGCCAGCATTCCTTTAGAGAAATACGCTGCATAGATAATACGCCGGTCATCTCTTGGAATTGTGGTTGAAAACATTTCTGATTTAACCAATTCATTCCGGTAACGATTATAGGCTTGTATCTCTTCACTATTCATTTCTATCAGCAATGATTTCTCCTGTTCTTTCCATCCCTTGTAAATTTTATTCATTACAATAGGCTCATCAATACTATGCCGAAAGGATTGATGTAATTGACTCCCCTGGACTGTAGCGAATACTTCCACCACATTTTCAGTTTCCTTTACGATGCCAATGGTCAGTTGTTCAACAGGCTCTCCTAATTCTTTCATTTGTTGAAAAAGAATCTGAGAGGTTTCATGCAATTCCTCACTTTTTTGCATAGACATGGTTCTGGCTCTGACTCTTTCCAAAGCCAGTTCAATTTGTGCTTCTCTTGCCTGTGCTTCTGCTTTTTGCAGGTCGAGAAAGCGGGTATAGGTAAGATCAAAAACTTTTCCAAAACGGTGGAGAATATCGAGGCTTTCATTTGACAGCTGTTCTTCACTTACGGTTTGTAATCCTCCAAAATTGCTGAAGGTAAATGAGGCCACATATCTTTTCATGGCTCTTGATGCTGCCTGCGCTTTTTTGGGAACTCTTCTCCATTCTGTTTTATTGAATAGATATTCATCGTATTCTTTTTTCTCTTTCCCTTCAATTACATACACATGTTTCGCTTTTCTTTGCTGATACCCTTTCATCATGGAATGATGAAACGGATAATCTTCAAACTTCATCAGGTAGGATTCGGGTGGCTTATTGGTATCTGGATTGGCTGCCCAAACGATATTGGTAAGAGATGGTTTATCAATAATATTAATGATGCACCAGCTTAAAGCAAAGTCCAGGTTTGTTAGTTCTTTGAAAACAGTATCTACCAATTGGGATAGGTCATCAGAGTGCTGCATAGCCATTGCTCTTGCTCTCATTCTTTCTAATCCTAATTCTATTTGCGATTCTCTTGCCTGAGCTTCTGCTTTTTGCAGGTCGAGAAAACGGGTGTAGGTTTGTTCAAATACATTCGCAAACCTTTTCAAAATGATATTTTCTTCTTCCGTATAAGGAATAAGAGCATAATTGCCCATCACTAGTGATATATCCTTCATGACAGCAATGGACCTTGCATATCCTGGTGTGTTTATTAACCGGGTCTTATTTTCTTCTGAAAAAATAACTAACTGCGAATTACATTTGAATATATGTTTTAACCATGCCATATTGTCCTTCTTTGACACGATGTCTGAATAAACCTTGTCCGGATTCTTTTGTGCCGTTTTGAGTTTTGTTACACCTGGGTTATCCAGAAACGTCCACTGAATATGATACGTTTCCTGATGATCATATAAAGCCATCCAGAGTTGCATATCATAAGCAGGATTATTGATACCAAAACTTACATTGGAAAATTTTATACCGAGATGCTTTAATTGCTCACTTATTACAGATATAATACTGAGAAGTTCCTCACTCTTATACATAGCCATCGTTCTGGCACGAACTCTTTCCAATGCGGCTTCAATCTGTGCTTCCCTTGCCTGTGCTTCTGCTTTTTGCAGATCGAGAAAACGGGTGTAAGCTTGTTCAAAAACTTTTCCGAAGCGTTTGAGAATGTCATTATCAGCCGATGAAAAAATTTCGCCAAGATGGTTGATAATAAAAATACTGGTATGTTTAGATACTAAACAGGATCGGGTGTATCCTCCCGGACTTGAAAGGGTTTCTTTTTTTTGTTTAGCATTCAGCTTCTTCCAGGGTACATGTTTAAATAAAAATGTGAAAAAATCTTTTTTCTCCTTCTGTGTGAATTCTTCGGTAAAAAATCCCTGGCCTTTTTTAATGCGGTTTATGAGATTGGTACAGAAAGGTTTTTTATAAAGCGGAATATGTATCTCTCCTGTTGTGTCGGCGGTGCCCCCCGCCCCCCAGCAGCGGAGCTCTGTTTTAATATCACTGTTAATAGCAATAAATGAGCCTCCATCAATAGTAATATTCAAATGCAGTAATTCATTATGTACCGTATGGATGACATCCTGTAATTCAGAAGTTTTGTGCATGGCTAAACTTCTTGACCGTACTCTTTCCAGGCTGGCTTCTATCTGTGCTTCTCTTGCCTGTGCTTCAGCCAATGAAATATCTGTATAACGTTGGTAAGATAAGGCGAATACATTCCGGAAACGTTTCAGCAATTCCAGTTTTTCTTCTGTAACCGGGTTGAATGTAGAAATGCCAATAGCACCGGTACCGATTGAATAAAAATAATAGTAGAGGGCTCTACAGTTTCTTATCCTCGGGTCATCTTTTTCACCAATTTTTTTTCTGAACTCTTTCATGCTTTCCAGGCCTTTTCCTTTAAACACCGTTTCAGAAAAAGCATCGTTGGCTTTACGTACCTGCTTTATTTGTTTTTCAATTTCGGGATGTATGTTATAGGTTAAATGATTGATACTTTTGCCGATCACATCGGAGTAATCATAATTCACAAATGTTTTTTGTTCATCATTATAAATGTTGATCATGGCATTTCTCAGGCCATCAAACCCCAGTACTTTAAATTCTTTGTACAATGTTTCGCAAATGCTCAGCAGGTCATCCTGTTGATGCATGGCCATGGCCTGCGCCCTCACTCTTTCAAGCGACGCTTCAACCTGTGCTTCCTTTGCCTGCGCCAGTGCCTGTTCAATATCCAGATATCTTGTGTAAGCCAGTTCAAACACATTCCGGAAGCGTTTAAAAAGATCTAGTCCTTCTTCATTAAGCGGAACATAGGTTGAAATCCCCAATGCTACCGGCCCTAGTGAATCCCAGTAATAATTAAGTGAAGAGGCGGTGCTTAAATATTTATCAATAAAAACATTGGTAGTTTTCTGGTAAGCCAGCCACTCTTTTACCTTTTTACCATTGAGGTGGGTTATATAAAATTCTCCTTTTCCCTTCAGCATTTTTAAAGCAAATGCCTTATGTATTTTATGATTGGTATAGTTAGTTTCGGTAATAATTGTTTTTCGATGCTTTGCATAGTATTCATAATTCATGTATGTGCCCCGGCTTTCATAAAATATGGCCGTTTGCACATTGCGAATTTCTTTTATACCCAATGACTGTAATTGTTGGGAAATGGTTTTGCAAACTTCCAGCATATCCTTCGGTTCCTTCATACCCATGGCAACGGCTCGTACTTTTTCCAGTGCTGTTTCAATTTCCAGTTCACGGTTTTTTTCTTCCAGTTCAATGGTGCGGCGTTTAATGGCGTCACGTAATTTTTTATTTTCTTCTGCAATTTCTTTTGCGGCTATCTGTTCGCCTTCCTGTGCTTTTGAATCTGGCATTGACCCATGCTGATAAATAATTTTCCAGCTATTTTCTTTTTTATCGAATAAAGTTGATAAACGGCAATGGCCATAAAATTGCCAAGCATCATTCGCCAAAAAATAGAAATCACAAAACTCTTCTACCATCACATTTTCACCGGATAGCATTATGGATATTTTCCTGTTTTTAAAATCTACTTTGCCAGTAATCTGATTAGAAGTTTTACTGTAAAATTTAACAGCTGATTTTTTATTGCTGAATATGTCAAACTCTGTAGATCCTATAATATGGCAATTATCATCAAGGTGCGTAGCAAAGGTTTTCATATCGCCTTTAAAATAGCTATTCCAATAAGCGTTATAGATTTTTAGGATTTCTGTTTCCAGTTTTTTTGTCAGTTTCATCAATTGTTATTAACCGGTAATGAAATAATAAATGTTGTGCCTTCGCCTTCCTTCGTTTCCACTTTCAACTCACCGCCATGCGCTTTTACAATATCATAACTCATACTCAATCCCAAACCTGTTCCATGCCCTGTTGGTTTAGTGGTAAAGAAGGGTTGAAAAATTTTATCTTTTACTGATTCAGGAATTCCGTTGCCATTATCAGTTACTTTTATTTCAATACGGTCATCCACTTTTTTTGTACTCACTGAAACAACAGGTTCATAGTTTTGCCCGGCTTCGACCGGCTCAGCCTGACAGGCTTTTTTCTTTTCGTTAACTACATAAAATGCATTGGTGATAAGATTTAAAACAACCCGGCCAATATCCTGCGGAATGATTTTTAATAGCCCGATGCTTTCATCATAATCTGTTTTCATAGCGGCGTTAAAAGTTTTATCCTTTGCTCTTAAGCCATGATAAGCAAGTCGTAAATATTCATCTGCTAATGCATTGATGTCTGTGGGTTCTTTTTGTCCGCTGCTGGTACGGCTGTGCTGCAACATGCCTTTTACAATTTCGCCGGCACGTTTACCATGGTGGTTTATTTTCTCCAAATTTTGTTTCAGGTCCTGTGCAATCTGTTTGGCGTCATCTAAATTTCCTTTTTCAATTTCTTCATTCATCTCATCCACCAGTTCGGCACTTACTTCGCTGAAATTATTTACAAAGTTCAACGGGTTTTGTATTTCATGGGCAATGCCCGCGGTGAGCTCACCAAGGCTGGCCATTTTTTCGGATTGTATCAATTGTGTTTGTGCCGCTTTCAGATCATCCAGTGATTGCTGCAATGCATCATTTGTTTCTTCCACTGCTTTTCTTTTCTGCTCCAGTTCTTCAATGGTTTCTTCGAGTAAGATGGCAGTGGTGCGTTTTACTTTTTCGGTACGCTCCAGTTTGAATTCGGCGATGGTCAATTCGCTGTCTGTGGCCTTTGCTTCTTTTATAAGCAAAGCTTTTTCTTCAGCATTTAGTTTTTCATTTTGCTGAATAAAATCTAAAATCTTTTGTAAGTGCTGGTTCATCTATTTTTCTTTTAGCGCTACCACACAAGTAGTAAGGTTATGCATTTCTAAATTACCGCCGGTAGCCCTGCCGAGTTCTGCATTACTGAACATGCCTGCCATGGGTACATTCCAGACATTTTTGATACCTTCCAGTTCCTGCGTGAGCAAAGGCCCGAGGGATAAAATTCTTCCGGCACAACTGAATACTACTACTGCATCAGCTTCCGGCATTTCAGTAGCTTTCAGCACTTCCACACCGTGGATTACTTTATCCATTACATCAAAATCGGGTGGTAATGAAAAACGTACTTTGGAACCTTGTGGCACGGTGCCGCTGCAATAAAAAGAATGGTCTGTCCAGTCAATTACCAACCCAGGCCGCATAACCGGGTCGCCTTTTTCCCGCTGCAATTGCAACGGAAAGTTGGCGGCAATTTCAAGTAATAAATTGGTATTGTCGGGGCTCACATTTTCAATACCTCCATACTTAGCGGTTATATCCAGTACTGGTACATTCTCTATAGTGTAAACATGATTTCCTTCACTTTTGGTGACTAGTTTTTCGGTACCTACTGCTTTCCATCCGCAGGTTGCAATTCCTTTAATCATTATTTTATCCTCATCAATGGTGAGCACCACTAAACCCTGGTTGCTCTCCCAATTATTGGTAAATACAAATTGTTCGGAAAAAGTGAAATCGTCGCCCGCCATGCCACCAAATACATTTACCTGTTCGCCAACTACAGCTGCAAAACCTTGCAGCAATGCTTCTGCATCGGTTGCGGCATGACTGCCGGCAATAAGAAAAGCAGGATTCGAAATTTTTTGTTTTGCTTCTACCGCTAACGATGAAGCAACTTCCTTAAAATTTCCATCATGGTATGTAGTATGCTGGATATGAAAATGCGCCGGGTTTATTTCTAACAATAAAATGGCCGTAGATAATTTCTCCGGCACTTCATCTGTAAACTCTCCATTACTGGTTGCACCAAAAACCTGCATGCCAGCTTTATCTAACAGTTCGCTGATGGCTTTTCTGTTTTGGCTGATGGATAGAAAAATAATAGCCAGTGTTGGCTTAAAACCGTCAGCCATACTTACTTCTAATGCAGATGCTATTTCTTCTGTTGATTTTCCTTTAATTGATTTTGCTTTCATGTTTTGTTTTTTTTTGCCGGGAAGATGGGAAGTCGGAATAAATGAGAAACGCCTTTTCGACTTACCGGCTGATTTTTATTTTTCTTTTAATGCCACCCAGCAGCAGGTCATGTTATGAAATTCATTGTTTCCACCCGTTGCACGGCCATATTCGCCATAAGAAAAGAACCCAGCCATGGGTACATTGTACACAGTTTGTATCCCTTGCAATTCCTCAGAAGTCATAGGGCCAAAGGCATCAATGCGTCCGATACAGGAAAACATAACAAGGGCATCCGCTTCGGCCATTTCTGTTTGCTGAAACTGCCTTGCATTTTCGCTGACCTCGGTCAATACATCAAAATCAGGTAAGAATGTGAATCTGAATTTATCACCGGGCTTTATTTTGCCTGATACAGCAATCCCTTTGGTATCCATGTTGAAGCTGAGCGTAGAACGAATGATACTGCTATTATCTTCCCTCAATAGATTTAAAAAAATGTTCTTTAAGTTGAAAACTTTGAAATCTTCGGGAGAAAGATTTTCGCCCATATATTTCGTCACAACGTCAGCGGCAGGCTGGTTATCAATTTCAAGAATCCAGCTTCCTTCGCACTTCGTAATGACCCTTTCAGTACCCATAGGCTTCATGCCCGAAGCGGCCAGACCCTTCACCAATATTTTATCTTCATTCAACAGCAGCATCAGTATTCCCTGATTGGAAATGTTGGTATTATTGAATACAAAAGTATCTTTGAATATCAGGTCGTCGCCTGCACCACCACCCCAGATGGTAACATCATTTCCAGCCACATGGGAAACGGATTGCAATATTTTTTCGCCCAATCCTATATCCAGGGGCTTTTCGATGCTGTTGCTTAATATAAAGGCCGGTCTTGAAAAAAGCGTCAATGCTTGCTTCGTCATTGCCTCAGCTACTTCCGCAACTTCTCTACCAGTATAATCATCAAACAATATTTGGAAGTTGGCCGGGTCCATATCCAATAATAAGACAGAAATCCCTTCGTGGCTGATGTCGCTACCTGATATCTCACCTCCCGTTGTGGCTCCAAAAATCTGAATATTTTTTCTATCAAGTATGCTGATAATGGAAGACCTGTCTTGCTTTACCGAAATAAAAACAAGAGCGAGTGTCGGCTGAAATCCATCGGCCATACTTTCCCTTAATGCAGCACTGATTTCTTCCGTTGATTTTCCTTTGATTGATTTTGCAAGCATCGAATAATAGGTTTGCAGTTATAAGTTGAATAAAGAGTTTTGGTCTAAAAATATAAAGCGAATAGGACCGATTAAATAAATAACAGTTCCAACGGTCAGAAATGGAAATTTAAAGGAAGTGGATTCTAAGCTAATCTGTTGTGTTTTAACGGCTACGAATCTTAAATCTACCTATTTTATGGGAGTTTTTGGGCATTTTAACCTAAGAATTCACAATATGTTGAAAATGAATTTTAGCGGGTAACCTTAACGGGTTATTTACCTATGTATTTGGGGAGATTATAGAAAAAGCAGCTGTGATAACTATTCTTGGAGATTTTTAAATTGCTTCACAACAAAATAGATCATTATTATACCCCCAATAAAAATAAGTGCTTACAGAATTTCCTATTTGGTCTGAGTGTATGTGATATTAAATTCGTGGCCGATTTATTTTGTTTCGTTTGCTTTTAAAACCCGTAAAA
>JBKJPN010000225.1:0-3245 GCA_046595125.1 Ferruginibacter sp. | reverse complement strand
AAATGCACCCCAATATTGGTGGCAATGCCGCCGCTCTTTTGTATATCTCCCTTCCAACTGGCATGATACCAATGGCCACGGGAGGTAATATACTGCAAGTCTACATCATGCTTGGTGCCGGCCGGTGCCCCATCAATTTTTTCTTTTAAGGCTATGATGGCCGGATGCAAACGCAGTTGTAAAATGGTATATACTTTATGGCCTGTTTCTTTTTCTATTTCGGCAAGCGCATCAATATTCCAGGGATTGAGTACGATGGGTTTTTCGCAAATCACATCGCAGCCCAGCCTTAATCCAAAACGGATATGGGCATCGTGTAAATAATTTGGACTGCACACACTTACAAAATCGGTTTTATTACCCATGCGTTTTTGCTTTTCCAGGTGCCGGTCAAACCGTTCAAACTCCGTAAAAAAATCGGTGTCCGGAAAATAGTTATCCAGTATACCCACCGAATCGTGTTTATCTAATGCCGCAATCAGGTTATTACCCGTGTCCTTTATCGCTTTCATATGCCTGGGCGCTATGTACCCGCCAGCTCCTATTAATGCAAAATTTTTCATTCAGTTTTTTTTTGCCAGTAACCTGCCTGCCGGTAGGCAGGGACGAAAAGGCGGAAATTAATTTAATCCTCTTTTACCACAAGGCCAGTTCTATTGTTGGCCATTGTAGTTTTTAAATTAGTATTAGTTAGTGTTTTTAAGCTCATACTTCAACGATAATCATACTAATCCAAAGAAAGTTTTTCATTCTGCTTTATGCGATGTAGAAAATCGTTATAAGCCAGGCTTATTCCCTTTTCTAAATTAGTTGTTGCCTTCCATCCTAGCTTGTTTATTTTACTTACATCCATCAATTTTCTCGGCGTACCGTCTGGCTTGCTAGCGTCAAAGACTATTGCTCCTTTGTAGTCTAAAACCTTTGCAATGGTGTGAGCAAGGTCTTTAATGCTTAAATCTTCACCGCTTCCGATGTTTATAAAATGTTGGTCATTATAGTGCTGCATCAGAAAAAAACAAGCTTCTGCTAAGTCTTCTACATACAAAAACTCTCTAAGTGGATTACCTGTTCCCCAAACTGTAAAGCTGTGCTCATTATTTTGCTTGGCAATATATATTTTATGAATTAAAGCCGGCAATACATGGCTCGTTTCTAAGTTATAGTTATCATTAGGGCCATACAAATTTGTAGGCATTGCACTAATAAAATTACAGCCATATTGGTCTCTGTAGGCTTCGCACATTTTTATTCCGGCAATTTTGGCAATTGCATAAGGTTCATTTGTATGTTCTAAGTAACCAGAAAGTAAGTATTCTTCTTTTAAGGGCTGTGCAGCCATTTTTGGATAAATACAACTACTGCCTAAAAACAGCATTTTTTCCACGTTATTGACATATGCAGCATGAATGACGTTTGCCTCCATCATTAAATTTTCGTAAATAAAGTCGGCTCTAAAAGTATTGTTAGCATGAATACCGCCAACTTTTGCCGCTGCAAAAAATACAAATTGAGGTTGCTCCGTTTCAAAAAAATTATTAACGGCTGCTTGGTTTCTTAAATCTAAACGCTTAGAATTTTTGGTAACAATATTGTTGTACCCACATTTTTCTAAGAATCTTTTTATCGCCGAACCTACCATGCCATTATGCCCAGCAATGTAAATTTTTGACTCTCTTTCCATACTATTCGTATTCATTCTTTATAACGTAACCGGCTTCTTTAAGTACGTGTTGTTTTTTAAACAACGCTAAATCTGCCAATACCATTTCTCTACATATTTCTTGTACTGTATAATTCGGTTTCCAGCCAAGCTTTTCCATTGCCTTCTTAGGATTTCCTACTAATAAATCTACTTCCGTTGGTCTAAAATATTTAGGATCTATTACTACTACCTCTTGTCCTACAATAGCTTTTACCTCGCTGGTTACGGCCGTTACAATGCCTTTTTCCTGTATCCCTTCACCTGTAAACTCAATGGTTATTCCTGCCTCCACAAATGCCCAGCTAATAAATTCTCTAATTGCTGTAGTTACGCCTGTTGCCAGTACAAAATCTTCTGGTTTGTCCTGTTGTAACATGAGGTACATTCCTTCTACATAGTCTCTTGCATGCCCCCAATCTCTTTTGGAGTTAATATTGCCCATGTATAATTTTTCTTGCAAGCCAAGCGCTATTTTGGCCACACCTCTTGTAATTTTTCTCGTTACAAATGTTTCTCCACGCAACGGGCTTTCATGATTAAAAAGTATACCATTGCAAGCAAATATTCCATAGGCTTCACGATAGTTTACCGTTATCCAAAACGCATACATTTTTGCTACTGCATAAGGTGAACGTGGATAAAAAGGGGTTGTTTCACTTTGTGGTACTTCTTGTACCTGTCCGTATAGTTCGCTTGTAGACGCCTGATAAATTTTCGTTTTTTTCTCAAACCCTAAAATTCTAATAGCCTCTAATAGTCTCAAAGTGCCTACCCCATCTACATCTGCGCAGTACTCAGGCTCCTCAAAACTTACTTGCACATGGCTCATGGCTCCTAGGTTATAAATTTCATCAGGTTGTACGTTTTGGATGATTCGGATAATATTTGTAGAATCTGACAGGTCGCCATAATGCAGCACGAATCGAATATTTTCTTCGTGGGGATCTTGATACAAATGATCTATTCGCTGTGTATTAATTGAAGATGAACGACGCTTTATTCCGTGTACTTCGTAGCCTTTACTCAATAGTAATTCAGCTAAATAAGTACCATCTTGTCCGGTAATACCTGTAATAAGTGCTTTCTTCATTCTGCGATTCTTTTTTTAATTTTTTTGGTTTCTGATATCGTATATCAATTTAATAACGGCGGCAGATTCAGACAAAGTAAATCCGTTTCCGGCAATTATTTTCCAAAGCTTTTTGTCTGCAGTCCGGCAAATCCGTCGCAGAATTTCGTATCGGTTTTAATAGCATTGCTTTTTTGTTTTTCCAAACGACGGTAAAAGCGTTCAAATTCGGTAAAAAAACTGCCTTAGGGAAAAAGCTTTCCAGTACGCCTACCGAATGGTGCTTGTCTAAAGCAACGATCAGGTTATTGCCTGTTTCCTTGATGGCCTGCATATGCGTAGCTGCTATATACCCGCCAGCTCCTGTTAATGCAAAATTTTTCATTTAAAGTTGGTTTAGGTGTTTAGAGGTTTAGGGGTTTAGAGGTTTAGGGGTTTAGGCTAAACTTTCTAAACTCCTAAACCTCTAAACCT
>JBKJPN010000185.1:0-14566 GCA_046595125.1 Ferruginibacter sp. | reverse complement strand
ATTCAGCTCATCGGGATCTGGCCTGTTTATGCGGCGGCTGTAATTTAACTGCAGTTCATTGTTATCATTAAACTCGTAAGAGAGGTGCAGTGTTGGGTACAGTTTAAAATAATTATTCTTTATCGCTGAATCAATGGTTATCAACCTGCCGCTTATATTAACATGCTCGGCTCTCAGCCCTGCGGAAAAACCAAAAGCCTTAAATGCTTTTTCGTAGGTTACATAAACTGCCTGTAAAGATTCTTTGTATAAAAACAGATTTGTCTTTACAATATCTTTTACAAATTTTTTCTGCGCCGTATCATAATACTCGCCATAAAAATCTAAATCCTTGGTATTGAAAGAGCCGTCGTAACCGACTTCCAGTTTAGAACTTTCATTGATGGGCAAAGTATAATCAAGTGTTACCTGGTTTTCATTATCCAGTTGTCTAATCCGGGTATTATCAAATTCAACAGGCCTTGTGGGTACATAATAAACATTCCGATATTGGTTGGCCTCCACTTCATTCGATTTAGAGTGATTAAATTCGAGCCTGACTTCATGACCCTCATTTTTAAATTTATGTTCAACAAATGCCACCAGGTTTGTTTGGTTCTCCCATTCGGGATCGTAGCGAAACCGGTCGTAATTATCAATCAGATTATTGAACTCATCATAAGTAAATTTTTGTTGCACATCGTTCTTGGTAAGTTTGCGGTAATAATAATTGCCGCTGATACCAAAGCTGTTGTGTTCATTAATGGTATAATCAAAACCCAGACTGGCAAAATTGGTGAGCGGCCGCATTTTTGATGTTGCCGATTCATAATAATAACTGTCGGCTTTGCCGAAAGAATCAAAATATGTTCTGTTAATAGTATTGCTGCGATTCCTGTTATCCTGCCGCAGATTGTAACTACCAAAGAGGTTTATTTTGCCCGGATTATAACTCAGCGCAAGATTTCCATTGTACCTGTTTTTGTTTCCGGCATTGGCAGTAACACTGCCATTAAACCCTCGCTTTGTATTTTTTTTGAGAACAATGTTGATGATGCCCGAAGTGCCATCGGGGCGAAAACGTGCAGATGGGTTGGTGATTACTTCAATGCGTTCAATGGAATTGGCGGGCAAAGACTGTAACACTTCGGCTCTTGTCTTCCCCATCAGCGGCGAAAGTTTTCCATTGATGAGTATCATCACATTGTCGGAGCCACGCAGGCTTACGTTACCATCAATATCTACTTCTACCGAAGGAATATTCTTTATAATATCGCTTGCTGCGCCCGATTTGCTCATGATATCCTGATCAACATGGTACACTTTTCTGTCGATGGAAGTATTGAGTGTTGCCTTTTGCGAATTAACTGTCACTTCATTTAATTTTTTTGCCTGCACATTCAACTCCAGGTTACCCAGACTCAGATTTTTTTGTTCGCCGGTTATAATTATTTGTTGTGTATTGGCATTATCATATCCAATATAGCTGAAGCGGATAAAATAATCACCTGGAGCAATTTCATCGATGCTGAACTTTCCTTTTTTGTCGGTGATGGTTCCGTTAACAGTGCTGCTATCGGGTAATTTTATCAGCAACACATTGGCAAACTCAACAGGCAATTGTGTATTCTTATCAACCACAGCTCCGCTTACAGATGCTTTGTTCTGCTGTGCAAGTACTGGCACAGTTACGATTATTAAAAAAAAGATAAAGAAGAATCTCATAAATTATGTCAGTATAAATTTACACAGCTTTTACAGCAATCTTCTTTTTTGTTGCCATAGTAAATATCAGCAGGGCAACAAGTAAAGCAAAGAGTATCAGTGATGAGCCCGATGTGCCATATCCCAATCCTCCTTTTTCAGTTGTTTTAGTAAGCAGGTCGCCAAAAGTAGCGCCAAACGGGCGTGTTAACACAAAGGCCAGCCAGAATAAAATAACCGGTGAAATTCTTGAATAATAATATGCTAGTACAATAATCAACAATAAGGCTGCAATTAACATGGCTCCTCCCAAAAAACCAAGTCCCGAATTATCTGCCAAAAAATCGCCGACGGATGTTCCTAGTGTATTGGAGAATAAAATGGCTGTCCAGTAAAATATTTCGCCACGAAAAGTTTTAATGTTTGTTACTGATAAAGATTTTTCTGTGGCCTTCCATATAAGCAAAGTAGCCACAAGGAGAAAAATTAGAATGGAAGAGCCGAGTGCATATCCAAATCCCATACTGCGGTTCATAAAATCCGACATGGTGGTGCCGGCTGTACTGGTTGCCAATATCACAGCCCAATAAATTACCGGGTAGTGTTTTTTTGAAAGCAGTTGCATAATCAGTATTACCACAAAGAAGGAAATCAAAATCAGGGAGCTGACTGCATAACCAACGTTCATGGTCATAGATAAAAGATCGCCTGCAGTTTCGCCCAAAGTTGTAGCGCATATTTTCATTATCCAAAACAAAAGCGTAACCTGGGGGAGTTTGTTCATTTCCATTACGGGCATAATTAATCTTTTACTTCTTTCAAGAAATTACCATTTGCATCAAAAATGGCATCCTTGCCATTTACATTGGCTTCGTAGTTTATACTTCCATCTGCTTTTGTAATTTTTGCTGCCGATTTTATTTTTTTGCCTTTGTAATGCTCCGCCACATAAGCTTGTACCGAAGCCGGCAATTCTGATGCCTTTATCTCCATTTCACTTTCTGTCATGGTACCGTTTACTTCAAACAGGGCGCTTCCCTCATCGTTGTTTTGATTAAAATTTGCTTCGTACTTACCATCTTCTTTCTCCCAGGTAGCGGTTGCTCCGGGAAATTGTTTTGCAAAAGCAGCTTTAACTGCAGCCGGTACTTTTGAAGCGTCTAATTTTTGTCCGCAAGCTGCCAGGGTTAAAACTGCGGCCATGCCTGTCATTGCTAATAATTTTTTCATGATTTTCGTTTTAGAATACAAACCTAAATCCCGATTCTGAAGCGAATTTGAAGATGCCTGTTAATTAAATACTATCAGCCTTTGGAATATTATGGAAAAAGGATGCTTATGCTGTGCAGACCGTTGCCGTAGCTGTATTGCAACTCCATATTATACAGGTCGCAAATTTTTTGTACGATTGACAATCCGAGGCCCAGAGATTCGGATTGGGGGCGGTCTTTTTTAAAGCGTTCGAACATTTCTTCTGGATTTGTTTGCAAAGGTTCGCCGGTATTGGTTATTAGTAATTGCTTATTGTTTAAGCTGATGTTAATTGAGCCTTGATCGAAATTATGTTTTATGGCATTTATCAGCAGATTCGATATCAATAGTTCCGTAATACTTTCATTTATTAAAACCTGGGTGCCTGTTTCTATATTTTTAGTGAGTGTAATCTGTTTCGCAGCAATCAGCTCTTCAAAATTATCGAGTTGTTTTAAAATGATTCTATCAATTTCCATCGGGCTGGTTTCGCTGAACTGGCTATTGTCAATTTTTGTCAGTAATAATAACGACTGATTGAGTTTGGATAAACGACTGATCTCTCTCTGTATGGTTTCAAAATCTTTTACCTGTGCTTCCGAAAAATTTTCGGCTTGCAACAACAACTCCAGTTTCGATGTAATAATGGCCAGCGGCGTCTGTATCTCATGCGAAGCGTTTTCGGTAAAACTTTTTATTGCCTCATATTCTTTCATTACATGGTTGCTCATCATTGCCACCGCATTATTCAGTTCCTTAAACTCGTTGATATTAGTTTGCGGCATGCTGATGGATTTTTTGCTACTGATATTGAATTGTTTTAACGCATCTAGAGTTTGGTTGAAAGGATGCCAGAGTTTTACCAGCACAAAACGGTTGATGATAAAAAGTATCAGCAATAAAAGCAGCACCATTGCCAATGTAATCATCACAATCAGTTGAACCATGTCCTCGGTTTCTTGTTGCGATTTATACACTGAAATTTTATAATTAGCTTCTGAAATCTTCAGCGTGAATACAAGTCTTCTTGTTTTAACAAACTCTCCTTCATCTTCCTTATCGGGAATATCAACTGTTCTGATACTCCTGCCAACAGGGAGTACTGTTTGCGCTACCACAACTTGTTGATCCGGATAGTCTGCCGAAGCAGGCAGTTTATTCTGCTGCTTTACAAAATTTATTATTTCCTGTTCTTCGGTTTTCAAGTCATCATCTAATTGACTAACTAATACATGCTGTAAAATAAAATAATAGCACAGCCCTGCAACAACAAACACCAATATGGTTGCCAAAAGATTAACCCGGTTATATTTTGTCAGCAGTTTCATCAGTCTGTAAATTTATAACCCATGCCGTACACCGATTTAATGTAATCAGCATCCCCGGCATCCAGTAGTTTTTTTCGTAGGTTTTTTATATGCGTATAAATAAAATCCAGATCGCCAGCCATGTCATCACCCCACAAATGTTCGGCAATGGCATCTTTCGAAATTACTCTTCCTTTATTGCTCATAAAATATAGCAACAAGTCAAACTCCTTTTTAGTAAGATCTAAAGCTTTGCTGTTTACACTCGCAACTTTTGCATTTGTGTCGATGGAAATTTTGTTAAAGTTGATGATACTGCTACCGCCAAATTTTTTGCGCCTGATGATTGCAGCAATCCTAGCATTTAGCTCAGATAGATGGAATGGCTTAGATAGATAATCATCGGCACCCAGTTGGAGCCCTTCCACTTTATCGTCAATAGAATTTTTTGCAGAAATGATCAGCACGGCATCCATTTTATTATTAGCCCGCAATTCTTTTAGTATGTTTAAGCCGCTGCCGCCCGGCAAACCAATATCCAGCAGGATGCAGTCATAATTGTAGACTTCTGTTTTTTCAATAGCGGTTTTAAAATCTGCAGCGGTTTCACATAAATAGTCTTGTGCCTTCAGGTAGGTGACTATACTTTCGCTCAATGCTTTCTCGTCTTCTATGATGAGTATCTTCAAAATTTAAATTTGCAGTAAAGTACGAAATGAATTTTGAAGAGAAACTGAAGCATTCAGTTACCAGCATTTACTTAATCTGAGAATAGGATTGCTTCACTAATTGCTCCAGAATGCCTTATTCACTTAAAAATAGTAGAGCATCATCATAAAAAAGCGAATGAGCTTCAGCATCGGTTAGGTAAACTACGCTGGTTCTGGTATAATAATAAACGTTGTCAGCTTTTTGTGCTTCGGTAAAAAAGTAAAAAAAACATGGAAGTACATTTCCGCATATTTTTTTTAGTTCAGAAAAGACCGACCGTTAGTTATATAACAGTAAACTATCCGTTCATTTTGTGAATATATTCTTTTTTGGCAAAAATTTCTACCAACCCTTCGAAGGCAATCTGCTGTAAGCTGACAAAAAATAACGGGCCGGGTCATCTCTTCCATAATTAAGGGTGTTTTCACCCTATTAACTTCAAAGCCTATTGAATATTTTCGTCTAACCTTAACAGGAAAACTCCTTCTTACGAAAAAACCTATCAACCCCCTTTGAAAAGGTATCTCTTAAAACTAACCTTACGGTCATAAATATATATAAACCAGTTTAATCATTTAATTATGAAAAAAATTCTTCTTCCTGCAATCATGATGCTTGTAAGCATTACCGCTACAAGTCAAAACCCTTTTATGCTGAAAGATGTTTATGCCGGACCCACCGGCAGTGGCATACAGCAAATTGTAAAGACGGGTAACTATACTTTCTTTAATGCATTGGACGGCAGCAGCCCTGACCGCGGTTTATACCGCACTGACGGAACAGCCGGCGGAACAATTAAACTTAATCTTACATACCCGACATATATCAGCACAAAGGCTGAAAAACTTACTCCTCTTGGAGATAAGGTAGTCTTTGCAGGAGATAATTTTCCTAACTATGGCGAAATATGGGCAAGTGATGGCACACAGGCTGGAACTGTAGCTATTGAAAGATTTCAACCCTCATCACCAAATGTTTTTCCAATTAAAGAGTTAAGCGCCATGGGCTCTTATGTTTATTACAGTGCAGTTAATAACAGCAACCAGGCAATTTTAAAAAGAACAGATGGCACTGTAGCGGGCACATCCGAAATTTATAATTTCGGTGCTTATACCGGAATTGCAGAGGTTGTTTTTCTTACAGCTGTAAACAATGTAATGTATTTTATAGTTTATGACCGGTATGGAACCGGGATAGATCAGTTATGGCGTAGTGATGGAACAACGGCAGGTACTTACCTGGTTTATGATTTTGGCTTAAATCAATATGTTGCCAGTTACATAATGCCGGCCGGGAATAATTTGTATATAATGACTGTAGTCCCGGGTATTGGTAATGTACTTTGGAAAAGCGATGGTACGGCGGCTGGCTCTATGAATGTTAAAACAATTTCCAGCAGCGGCAATAACAATTATCCTCAGTTCGCAGCCATTGGCAATACATTATATTTTTCCGGTCTTGATGGCAATGGAAAAGAATTGTGGAAGACAGATGGAACAGCTGCTGGAACAGTTATGGTGTCAGACATAAATCCGGGTGCAGCAAGCTCTAATCCTGCAAATTTAAGCGTATTAAATAACCAGCTCTACTTTTCTGCAACTACCACAGCAGAGGGTAATGAACTTTGGAAATATGACGGAGCAACAGCTTCTCTTATAAAAGATATCAATCCAGGCTCAGCTAGCAGCAGCATAGGTTCCATATCGGTTTCAAATAATACAATTGTATTTAGAGCAACAACTGCAGTCGCAGGATCCGAGCTATGGATCACTGATGGAACAATTGCCAATACGCAGCAGGTGGCAGATATTAATCCAGGTTCGCTAAGCAGTGTTCCTAATTTTTTAACAGCAGGCAACCCTGTGTATTTTTCAGCAAACAACGGTATTAATGGAGGAGAAATTTTTAAGTATGATAATACAGAAGGCATAAATGGTTTGCATAAAATTTATGTAAACGATAACAGCACATCAGGAGATATTTTTACAACAGCCGTTGGCAACAATTCCAATTCAGGAGTAAAAACAGCGCCTGTTGCAACCATTAACTATGCCATCTCAATAGCACAGGCTGGAGATACCATTGTTGTGGATGCAGGAACTTACGTTGAGAACGTTGTGGTAAATAAATCAGTCACCATAAGAGGCGTTAAATATGGCCAAGATCCTGCTTACAGTAATAATAGGGGTAATGAAACTATTCTTTATTCAGCTATTGCTTTCACTGGTTTCAGTAATGCAATTGTAGCGCCTGCTGCCGCCAATATAACATTAGATGGATTACTCATTGATGGCGATAATCCAGGCATTACATCGAATGTAAATTATAATGGTGCCGATGTTGATGCTGGTGTTGCAATTTACAGTAACAGCATTTTAGCATCAAACCTTGTGGTAAAAAATTGCATCGTAAAAAATTGCAGCCAGTACGGTGTTGGCATGTTTAGAAACTTTGGAAATAATACCGGAACTGCCACCACAAATGTATTATATACAAACAATCACGCCGATAATATTGGAAGCCGTGCATTTGTTTTTGGTTACGATGTGTACGGTTCCATTTTAAACAATACAGTTACCAGGTGTTTTAATGGCGTTTGGGTATCGCAACAACTGCTTGCCAATATTAATTTACCAGTGCTGGTTGACGGTAATAAAATAGAGGCTTATTTACTGGGGTGTCAGTCAAGCGGTAACCAGGCCAGTACACAAGCGATAACTTATTCCAATAATGAAATCAACCAGGCAGATGTACAAACCTGGGTTGCACCAAATGCAAATAGTAATACCTTATTAACAGCATTTTCATTTATTACAAACAACAATCGGCCGGTTAACTGTATGAATAATATAATTTCAGGCGTTGGCACCGGGGTTTTAATTAATAATGCTGGCAGCGCAATACCAATTGTTGTGCAGCAGAACTCATTAACAACTGTAAGTGGCCGGTATATCGACGGCACCAGTTCTGTGCCAGCTAACGCAACCTGCAACTGGTATGGCACTACAGATGCAGAAACAATTGCTTCAAAAATTACAGGCAATGTAAATTACACGCCATGGTTGATTAACGGAACAGATACGGATCCTGCAACTGGATTCCAGCCTGTGGGTAATACTTGTTTGGGTCAACCAAAATATTACGTAAACGATAATAGTTTAACCGGCGATGTATTTACAACCGCAGTGGGAAGCAATAGCAATAATGGATCTGCTTCATCTCCATTTGCTACACCCGATTATGCATATAGCATTGCTCAACCCGGCGATACAATTTATGTAGATGCCGGTACTTATGATCTTGGTGGGTTTACGTATTCATTTCCAAAACCCATGGTATTCCTGGGAACCAATTACCTGGTTTCTCCAAATGACCCCGCTGATAAATTACTGTTGAATGCAGCCCGCAATGCAGAAAGTATTTTTACCAATGGAAAAATGTCGATTGCCAGCAGCGGAATTTCTATAGAAGGATTTACCTGGGATGTAGGAAACAGAACTGGTGTGGAGTTAGTGAACACGGCGGCTACTAATAATGACTTTGGAAACTTTAAGTTTACAAAGAACATTTTTAAGATTACCCATACAAATGCTAACCTGAATTCGTTTTCAATTACGGGTAAATCTGTTTCATCGCCCAATTTGCCTGTAACCACAGATTATACAATTGCTGATAATCGTTTTGAAAAATCTGGTTCCGCAACGGGCAACACACTTAATTTAAATTACCTGAAAAACATTTCAGTAAACAACAACACATTTCTGGTAACAGGTAGCACGCTGAGAACACAGCAAGTTTTAAACCTAGGCTCAACAGGACTGGTTAGTGAACTTACTTTTTCCAATAACAGCATTGAAGATGCCTCTACTGTAGCTGGAGGAAACAGGATAGCAAGCGCCCTCATCGCTGGAAACAAAATGCATAATATCAATAGCCCATTAACCAATTCCAACCCGATGCCCGAATCATCCAGCATTGAGTTCAGCAATAATATTGTTGGCAATGATCTGGGCACTCCATTCATGCTCTACACACGCAGTGGGACTTCGCTTGCTGGAACTTCCAATCTTTTAAAACTTGAGAATAATATAATCACAGGTTTTTCTACAGCAACCGATAATCAATTATTTGCTACAACTATTTTCACGATTAACAACAGCGTTTTAAATCCATCGGTAATAATAAGGAGTAATAAATTTACTTATTCAGGTGACTTTAGTACACAAGACCCCCATTTTTTCAGACCAATTACAGTGAGAGGAAATGTAGGAAATACAACGATAGAGAATAATGAAGTTGTACTAAATAATACTGGTGGGATGGCTCCTTTTAATCCTTCTACAAATTTACCAGAAAACCCTGCCGTAACCATCGGTACAGATAATGGTACTGGAGCTTACATGACAGCAAGTGCAGTCGTAAATATTTTGAATAATAAAATTCATGGATTCAAAAACTCAGTTGCATTTTATGATGTGTCTAATAATCCCAGGGACCCTTATAACGGTTACGGAAATATACCTGTTGGTGCTGTAGTAAACTTAAACAACAACAGCTTTACCGGCGATGTGATGTCTATCAATAACGGTACAGTTGGTCAAACAGTTAATGCAACCTGCAACTGGTATGGTACCGCAGCAGCACAAGCTGTAATCACCAAAGTATCGGCATCAACCGTTAACTACACTCCCTGGTTAAGTAATGGAACCGACAATTATATCGCTACCGGCTTTCAACCAGTACCGGGCAGTTGCACAGGTACACCAGTAACAGCAGTACTTACGCAGGTAAATAATGTTACTTGTTTTGGCGCAGCTAACGGAAGCATTAATGTAACCATCAGCGGCGGCGTAACTCCCTATACTTTTGCCTGGTCGAAAGATGCAGTTGCAGGATACAGCAGCCTCGAAGATTTGACAAACCTCTCTCCGGGAGTTTACGATCTGTTGGTAACAGATGCCAATGGATCTACAGCAACCCTGTCTGCAACAATCACTCAACCAACTTTGATAGTTCCTGTAATTACAGATCATTCCACCGCATGCTCCAACATTGCCTCAGTTACCGCATCGGGTGGAGTAGCTCCTTATAGTTTTGTTTGGAGTAATAATGTTACTGGTTCAACCATTTCAAATGTACCAGCCGGAACATATACAGTAACCGTTACCGACGCAACCAATTGCAGTGTAACAGCCAGCATAACACTTGTTGCAAGGCCAGCCTTTAATCCTTCGGTTCAAACAACCGATGTAAGCTGTTTTGGCGGCAGCAATGGTTTGCTTACTGTAACCAATGTAAATGGCACAGCTCCATATCAATACAGTATTAATGGAATAAATTATCAGGCCAGCAATATATTCAATAACCTGGCAGCCGGCACTTACACCGTTTATGTAATTGATGCCAATAACTGTTCTGGTTTCACAACAAAAACAATTAATCAACCATCGGCAATTGTAATTACGGTTGATAATATACAAGGCACTTGTTTTGGCGCCAATACAGGAAGTATTAGTATTTCAAATTCGGGCGGTTCGCCGGGTTATAGTTACAGTTGGACAGGGCCCGGTGGTTTTACTGCAACATCTAAAAACATCAGTAACCTGGCAGCAGGCAGTTATAGCCTTACAGTAACTGATAGTAAAGGATGCACCGCTTCAGTACTCAATGTGATGGTTTCATCTACCAATGAAATAACCGTAAATGCTGTTGTTGTAAATATTGCCTGCAAGGGAGAGACCAACGGATCAATAACATTGAATGTGTTGGGTGGAAGCGGAAGCGGATTTACATATGCATGGTCAAATGCCGCCACTACCAGCGTCATCAATAATTTATTGGCCGGTAATTACAATGTAACCATAACCGATATCGGTTCGGGTTGTTCCCTTACAAGAAGTTACAGCATAACGCAACCTACATCTGCAGTTGGACTTTCTACTTCAAAAACAAATGCAACGGGCTGTGCCAGCATGGGCACAATCACTGCAACAGGTTCGGGAGGAACGGGTGCATACATGTATCGTTTGAACTCTGGTACATATCAATCATCGGGATTGTTTACAAATCTTGGCGAAGGCAACTATACAGTTTGGGTAAAAGATGCCAACGGTTGTACTAAGACCGCAGCTGTAGGTATTACCGACAATGGAAGTGATGAGTATGAAAGCAATAACAGTAAGAACCAGGCAAAAAACATAACGATTGGCAATATTATTAATGCAAGAATTGCTGTTAGCACTGATATTGACTGGTTTAAATTTACCACGCCTGCGGGTACAAATACATACACACTAGGACTTACACATCCTAATGCCAGCTTTGTATTCAACCTTTATCTTACAGGCAATAATGTTCCGGCCTTGGTACCTGTAAGCACAACGGCTACAACAAAAGTTTATGTGTTAACCGGAGGTACAACTTACTATATACAGGTTAGCGGCGGCACATCGTATACCTGTTACAATTTAACGGTATCGCCGCTAACAACTTTTACGCAGCCAATTACAAGCACAGAAAAAGAGCAAGTTAAAAACCAAAACACAACAATAAGTAAACTGGGTGATCTTGCAAAAGAGGTTGCAAATTTATCGGCATCAGCATTTCCAAATCCGCATCAGGGATCGTTTAAAATTCAGATAGCATCGCCTGAAACTGGAATCGCCAGAATTGAATTATTTACGATAACCGGACAGAAGCTGCAGGAAAAAAATGTAGCTGTTCAAAAAAGTGTTAACAATATTATTCTGTTTAATGTTATCCAACATGGAACTATATTCTACAGGGTAGTAGTTGGAAAAAATACTGTTACCGGAAAAGTAATCGGAATAGAATAATGAACCCAATGGAAAGTAATGCTCGTCTTGCTAAAAGCAGGGCGGGCTTTTTTTATTTCCTTTATCAGAAAAGCAGTAAATTGTTTACGCTTCCTTTAAAAGATAAATATTTCGAAATTGAATAATGACCAATTAGATAGTTTAGCCAAAAAACGCAAACACCTGCAAATGCGATTGAAGGCCAAAGCATATATACACAGCGGCATAAAGTATCATTGGCTGGATTATTACAATAACATTAAAACACTGGATTTACAATGTAATATTGAATGGCTATGCAGCTCAACTACCGAAGAGCAACCATATTTTGCAGACGAAATTGTTACACTTAATCATCCCGACTTAAAGCCAGACATGGTAAAAGTTACTGAAGAAAGTTTGTTGGATAAAATATGTAACGACTTTCCCTCTACCAGTCATTTTAAATATGTGATGGACCTGCCATTACTAAATGAAAACAGCAACAATACTAAAGCGACGTTGCTAATAGCTGCGAAAAAACTGAATATAAAAGACGGTGCTGTTTATTTTCTATCAACCGACTGTTGCCCATTATTACAATTGCAATGGAGCGAATTAGTGGAACACAGTAATAAACTATTTAACCACAGCCCTATATCATTAATTTTTACTGATGTTAATTATAGCTGGATTATTTTCCGTTCTATAGAAAATGAATGGCGATGTGGGTTTACCAAAGTAAAATCGTAATGTCTCCAATTTAACTAAAACGACAAAAGTTTTTGTACCGTTTCATCCAGCCTGCTATACGCCATAAAATTTTTCTCCAGTTCTAAATTAAATGGAATGGGTGTATCAAGCGATGCACAACGCAAAACCGGAGCATCCAGTTTATCAAAACAGTTTTCTGTAATCCAGGCAGAAATTTCTCCGCCAATACCCCCAATCAATGTATCCTCATGCAGCAATAAAACTTTGCCTGTTGCTAAAACAGCGTTTTGAATTGCATCGTAATCCAACGGCTGCAATGTCCGTAGGTCTAGAATATGAATAGAAACATCAGGATGATTTTTTGCATAGTCCATGGCCCAATGTACGCCTGCACCATAGGTGATGATGCTGATATCATCCCCATCCTGTACCAATCTTGCTTTACCAATTTCTATTTCATAATACTCCTCAGGTACCGGACCGCTTACCGAACGATACAAAGCCTTGTGCTCAAAATACATTACGGGGTTTGGGTCATTAATGGCAGCAATCAATAAACCTTTTGCATCGGCTGCGGTGCTTGGGTAAACAACTTTAAGCCCTGGTGTATGTACAAACCAAGCCTCATTACTTTGACTGTGAAACGGCCCTGCACCTACACCGCCACCTGTTGGCATACGAATAACCACATCGGCATTTTGTCCCCAGCGGTAATAAATTTTTGCAAGATTATTTATTATTTGATTAAAGCCCACAGTTGCAAAATCGGCAAACTGCATTTCCATAATTGCTTTGTATCCTTCCAGACTTAAGCCCAGCGCAGCACCCACTACAGCGCTTTCGCAAATGGGCGTGTTGCGTATTCTTGTCTTGCCAAATTCTTCTACAAAACCTTCGGTTATTTTAAACGCACCGCCATACTCAGCAATATCCTGCCCCATGATAACAAGGTTAGGATGTTTGACCATGCTTTGATGAAGGGCTTCTTTGATGCCGTCGATAAAACGTCTCTCGGCCCCCACTATCTCCCCCGAAAGGGGAGGAAATCTGGTAGAGCTATTCGAAGATTGATTTTTTGTAATTGGCGCATAAACATCTTTGATTTCTTCTTTTGTATCAACAATAAAAGGTTGTGCCTGCGAACCAATCTTTAATTCTGTTTCAATGTGTGATTTTGTTTCCGCTTTAATGCTTTCAATTTTTTCGGCGGTTAAAACATTTTCATCAATAAGATATTGTTCATAATTTTTTACGGGATCTTTCTTTCCCCATTGCTCAAACATTTCGGGTGGTACATATTTAACGCCGCTGGCTTCTTCGTGGCCACGCATACGAAAAGTCATGCATTCTATTAAATAAGGCTTTTGATTTTTAATGCAGAAGTCACGTACCCCTTTAATGGTATCATAAACAGTGAGAACATTGTTTCCGTCAATCTTGATTCCTTCCATACCATAACCAATGGCTTTATCAACCAAATCTTTACAACGGTACTGCTCAGTTACTGGTGTACTTAAGCCATATCCATTATTTTCTATGATAAAAATTACGGGTAAGTCCCACACTGCGGCCATATTCATAGCTTCATGAAAATCGCCTTCGCTAGTACCACCATCGCCTGTAAATGCCAGCGAAACTTTTTGCTCGTTGCGTAACTTATAAGCCAGCGCCACACCATCGGCAATAGCCATTTGCGGGCCAAGATGCGATATCATACCGCAGATATGATGTTCTTTGCTGCCAAAATGAAAACTACGTTCTCTACCTTTACTGTATCCTTCTTTATTGCCCTGCCATTGCATAAACAATTTACTCAACGGCATATTGCGGCCGGTAAATACACCGAGGTTTCTATGCAAAGGCATAATCCATTCGTCGGGTTGCAGTGCTAAAGTTGCACCAACAGAAATTGCTTCCTGCCCGATGCCGCTGAACCATTTGCTAATTTTACCCTGCCTTAACAACACCAGCATCTTCTCCTCAATCATCCGTGGCAGTAAAATTTTCTTATAGATGGAAACAAGTTCTTCGTTACTTAAATCTTTCCTTTCAAATTGCATCATATAAAATCTGATAAATTATTGGTAAAGTTAGCCCTTGTTGCGT
>JBKJPN010000098.1:0-9678 GCA_046595125.1 Ferruginibacter sp. | reverse complement strand
TGGAAATTCATTTGATGCCGATGCTTTTATATTAGCTACAGGCCACAGCGCCCGTGATATTTTTGAACTGCTCCATCAAAAACAAATTTTAATTGAAGCCAAAGGATTTGCTTTAGGTGTTCGTATTGAACATCCTCAACAATTAATTGATAGTATTCAATATAACTGCCCCACCCGTGATGAACAACTACCGCCGGCCTCCTACAGTCTGGTGCAACAGGTTAATGGCCGTGGTGTATTTTCGTTTTGCATGTGCCCTGGTGGTATTATTGCACCTGCTGCCACGGCAGCCGGAGAAATTGTTGTAAACGGATGGAGCCCATCTAAAAGAAATAACCCATACGCTAATAGCGGTATGGTAGTGCAAGTTGAGTTGGAAGACGCATTTAGAGAACTAAAACTCAGCGGACAAAAAAATATCGACGCAAATAACCCATTACTGCTGATGCATTTTCAGCAAATGGTAGAACAAAATTGTTTTACCGCCGGTGGCGGAAAATCGGTTGCACCTGCACAGCGCATGACCGATTTTTGCAATGGTAACTTATCCACTACGCTGCCAGTAAACTCTTACTTACCGGGTCTACAACCATATAATTTACAAACTTTACTACCCGAATTTATTTATAGCTCGTTGGCGGAAGGCTTTAAAGCATTTGGCAAAAAACTCAGGGGTTATTATACCAATGAAGCTGTGGTGGTAGCAACAGAAAGCCGCACATCATCACCGGTACGTATTCCGCGTAATGCCGACACGCTAGCACATCCCCAGTTACATAATTTTTACCCATGCGGCGAAGGTGCCGGTTATGCTGGCGGTATCGTAAGCGCAGCCATGGATGGGGAAAGAATTGCCCGTCAACTCGCTTTAATTTTTAGTTAACGCATTTGCCGTTTGTAAATTCAGCCTTTTAAATCCTCTCGACCTTCTTACATTTGATAACCTTAAAACAATAAAGGCTTATGAACATTTTAGAAGTACACAATCTTAAAAAATATTTTGCCACACAAAAAGCTGTTGACGATATCAGCATGAGTATTGAAGAAGGCAGCATATTTGGATTACTAGGGCCCAACGGTGCCGGCAAAACAACACTGCTGCGTATGATAACCGGCATCTTTTACCAAGACAGTGGTGAAATTCTCTTCAACGGTAAAAAATTCAATCCCGAAAAAGACGTGGAGCACATTGGTTATATGCCCGAGGAACGTGGCCTGTATAAAAAAATGAAGATTGGTGAGCAGGCAGTTTACTTAGCTCGTTTAAAAGGGCTCAGTAAGGCCGATGCCAATACAAAAATTAAAGCCTGGTTCGAAAAACTGGAGATGGAAAGTTGGTGGAACAAGAAAGTAGAAGACCTGAGTAAAGGTATGAGCCAGAAACTGCAGTTTGTTACCACTGTATTGCACGACCCAAAACTTATTATTTTGGATGAACCCTTTAGCGGACTTGACCCGGTGAACGCCAATTTAATTAAAGATGAAATTTTTAATCTGGCCAAAAATGGCGCTACTGTTATCTTCAGCACCCACCGTATGGAGCAGGTAGAAGAGATTTGCAAACATATTGTACTAGTAAATAAAGGACAAAAAATACTGGATGGAAAACTGGCCGATATCAAAAATGATTTTAAGGAAAATATTTACAGTCTTAATGCCGACGACATGCCCACACAATTGTTGTCGCCCTTGTTTGATATAGTAAAAGAGCAGCCAGGTAAGCTTTTGCTTAAACTGAAAGAAGGCGCCAAAACAAATGATGTACTACAGTATTTCATCAGTGAAAGAGCCTCCATACATTCTTTTAACGAAGTACTTCCCTCACTAAATGAAATTTTTATTAAGCTAGTTGATGGCACGGCGGCGGCAAGACAGTTTCAGAAAATTTAAATTGATTGATCAAAAAAAGAACAACCTCATTATTATGAATAAGATTCTGTTAATTCTTAGGAGAGAATATTTAACTAGGGTAAAAAAGAAATCGTTTTTACTTACTACCCTCATGTTTCCGGTTTTATATATGGCTTTGATTTTTGGCACGGCTTATTTGGGCGGTTCAAAACAAAAACTGGATATTGCTGTATTTGACAACTCGGGTTATTTTACCGACAGTGCACTCCTGCGAACAAACATTTTAGACAGCAATACTGTTTTTACGCCTGCTAAAGACACTACCATTCAAAGTGATTACCGTAATGCTGGTTACGATGGCTATATCGTTATACCCGAATTGAATTGGCAAACTGGTATCAAAAATTTAAAATTCATTACCAATAAAACCCACGGCACAGGTACCGAGCGTATTATTGAAAGTAAGCTGAATATTATTTGGAGTGAAACTGTTAATGAGAAACTGGGCTTAGATACGGGTAAAATGAGCGTATTGGCGCAAAGCAGCATCGGCATTAAAGAAGAAAATCAGGAAAATGTAAAAGCCGACTCCAAAGTTTCGGCAACCATTGGTTATGCCTGCGGGTTTTTAATCTATTTTATTTTGCTGATTTACGGCTCTCAAGTGATGATGGGTGTAATGGAAGAAAAAACCAATCGCATTGCCGAAGTAGTCATTTCATCAGTAAAACCTTTTCAGTTAATGCTAGGCAAAATTGTAGGTATTAGCATGGTAGCCCTTACTCAGTTTTTAATATGGGTAACTTGTATTTTTCTGGTGTACGGTGTAGGCAAAATGTTGGGATCGGACAATGCCATGGCAAGTTCGCTGGTAGAAGGTATTCAAAAATCATTTGAAAGTGTTAACCTGCCGTTGATACTGGGCAGCTTTGCTTTTTATTTTATGGGTGGATTTTTCTTTTACGCATCTTTATACGCCGCCATTGGGAGCGCTATTAATGAAGATGTAAGAGAAGCCCAATCATTGAGTTTCCCAATCACTTTACTAATCATTTTCGCCATTTTTATGATGACAGTGGCCATTCAGGACCCCAGCGGCCCCATAGCTGTTTGGGGAAGTATTATACCATTTACATCGCCTATTGTTATGATGGCACGGCTGCCCTTTGGTGTACCTGGAACAGTGCCAGTGTGGCAATTGATATTATCGATGGCCTCTTTGGTTATTGGATTTTTATGCACTACCTGGCTGGCCGCAAAAATTTACCGTACCGGCATTTTAATGTATGGCAAAAAGCCAAGTTGGAAAGAAATGATAAAATGGGCATTCAGAAAATAAAAAAATGGCCGTCTATCGACGGCCATTTTTTCAAAGTGAATTATTTAAGTGATTCTTCCTGCACAACCAATAAACCATCTTTTGGTTTGGACGCCTTTTCTATTGCTTTGTTTAATTCATCTGTCAAATACTTGTTTATAATCTTCCAACTCACCAATAATATACCAATGAAAGCCCCTAACATCAGTCCAATAATAACATATATCATTTTCGATTTTTCTACAACATCAAATGGCGGCTCCGGTCTGTCTAGTGGCTCAATAATGGGCGTTTCTTTCTGTAAGCGATAAGCAGCCGACTCCCGATTGTTAACCGCATAATAATATTGAGATTGTACTGTCGCTTTATCCTGAGCCAAATTAATTTTGGGCAAATTATATCTTGCACGGCCTTCATTAGTAAAGAAAGTTGTTTCATCCTGCGCCACAGCACGCTTATCCAGTACATTTAGCACATGTAGCAGTGAATCAGCTTTTTTTACGGCAAACTCAAAATCAATTTGCGCTTTTTTCTTTTTCAAATCAATATAAAACTCCGATAACTTGTCAATATAAATATAGTTTACTTCTCTTACCAGATCGGGGCTGCTGTTGGTAAAATATAACTCAAGTATTCCATTCTTATTGATTTTGGCAACAAATGCCCCTTTAAGTAAATTACTGGCAATATTTATTTTCGATAGGCTGTCCTTAGGAGGTTGGATCGAAGAATTTTGCATAAACCCTACATGCTTGTTATTCTCCTCAATCATCAATTCCGAAACAGTTTTGTTCTGCATTCCCGGAATCCTGACCATCGCTACCGCTTCCCTAGTACGTCGGCTAGCAGCCAATTCCACAATATTAATAGAGGCATCGCCGGTAAATGATTTGGTTCCGTCGCCAAGCCCCAAAAGATTGCTAATGGTTGATCCTGGTGAACTTTCGGAAGTACCATTTAGAGGAAAAACAGTTGCTTTAGATGTATAAAGCCGTACACTTTGTTTGGCCACATAATAAAAGAACCCTCCAAAACCAATTGCAATTAAGGCAATAAGCCAGCTATACTTTTTTAAACGGTACAACAACTCTTTTATAAGCTCAAAACTATTCATTATACACTGTTTATTTATTTGACGAACTTAAAAATAAATGCTGTAAGAATTATCGGCACGGCGGTAATTATAGTTTGTAGTACAGTATCTGTAATAGCAGCCCCCTCTGGCCGTGTTGGTACAGTAACGGTAGCCCCTTCTTTAACTTTTGGATAAAAATGTATAAAGAACAGATTCTTAGTACGCCTGCTTTTACCATTTGCATAGGTAACAAATACCCGCTGTCGCCATGGTCGTATTCCAAATCCACCTGCTTTATCTATATAATATCCCACATTTGTATGCTCTTTATCAAAAGTAAGTTTCAATGGCGACTGAACCGTTCCTTTTACATCTACAAAAGGATTAATCTCTGGTATGAAAATCACATCGCCTTCCTGCAATACAATATCGTACTTCGAGTTTTTGTATTTCATGGCACGGAAGAGGTCTATACTGACTGGCTCATTAGCTACTTCGGCAATCGATGTTTTAACAGAATCAACAACAATACCTCCAATAGAATCGGTTAGTGCCGCTACTTTATTGGTGACATTCTCACGGAAATACTGTGTTTTTTTACGATACAAAATAGCACCACTTAAATCAGCATTTTCTTTTATGCCGCCGGCACGCATTATATAAGATGACAGCCGCTCGTTTTTACTTAACCTTGGATAAGGACCTGAATATTGTACCAGCCCATTTATCTGTATTAGTTGCTGCAACTCAAAAGTTGGATTTTTACGAACATATATCTGATCGTATGGCCTTAGTTCAATTGTACCAGAAATACTGTCTATTTCTAAATTGGGTGACACTTTTATGGTTCTTAAAACAGTACGTGTAGGCTGTTGCATACCCTTTGCCGAATCTAAATCCACTACGCTCGAAATTTCAATTCGACCAAATTCTGCAGACTGCTTAATGCCGCCCGATAGATACAAGAGGTCTTGAAGTGTCATTCCGCCATACTTATTAACCTTCCCCGTCTTTCTTACTTCACCAAAAATTTCAACGTACTGTCTATCGGCAAATTGATTATTATTAAACAGTAAAACTTGGTCGTTAGCATACAATTCTACGTTGTAAACACTAGTAGTATCATTGGTAGTTATACCCGCTAAATTAACCTCAACCTTACTGGCCTTAATATTTGTACTATCGCCTCCTCCTCTGAATATATAGGCCCTTGGTAAAAAAGTGTTACGGGTTACGCCACCAGCTCTGTTAATCAAGTCAAAAAGTTTATCTCCTTTTCTAATTTCGTATTGACCAGGATAAGAAATTTCACCCTTCATTTCTACCTTATTAAACAAGCCCGGGTTTACGGCTAAAACTTTTACAATATCGCCATCCACTAGTTCAAAATCCTCATTTATTAAACGGGCATCGTTGGTAGGGTTGATGATTGCTGTGACATTTACATCTTTTAGTATTTGCTTTTCCAGTTCGGTCCTGTAAACTTTTACGCCACTCGAAAAAGCATCTCTGTCAAGCCCCCCCGAATACTTTAACAGCGCTTTCATGCCCTCATCTTTCTTTAACTGGTAGTACATTGGCCGCCTGAATTTACCTTCAGCTTTTACTTTTTTGTCAACCGTTTGTAAAATCACAAAGTCATTATTCTCCAAGTAAATATGTTTTCCAAAATCGCCGGTAGTAAGGTATTTATAAACATCCAGTACATCAATTATCCTTCCATTTCTTTTAATCTGTATTTCACGCAGATTAGCAAGATCTGTTGGGCCCCCTGCCAGTGCAACTACATTAAATGCATTAGTAAACGCCGATACAACCACCGGCCCTTGTTTCTTTACTTCACCGGCAACATTCACCGAAATAGTACGTGGCTGACCAATTGAAACTGCAATATTTGTTGATGCCGGCACATAGGCTTTAAACCGCTGTGTTAATAAAGACCTTACTTTCTCAAAAGTTAGTCCTTGCAGGTAAATTTTACCAATACTGGTAGGAAATATAGAACCGTCTCTGGCAACTGTATAGTCCAGCGTAGCCTCAGCACCATTCCAAAGAGATACAATAATTTGATCATAAACACCAATTGGATAATCCAGCGGCGGCGTAGACAGCTCGGTTAATGAAGCTACCACACCCGAACTGAACAGACTCATGCCATATGTAGTTTCCGTTGGATTTAAAGACTGCGGAGTAACTTCTTTTACTAAGCTGTCTCTTTCAATCCGGTCTTTAAGTTTAGAGTTTGCATCGGCACCCGTTTCTTTGGTACTACTACCATTTTTATCTTTCAGCATGTTATACAACTGTGCTGGAGGTAATTGTGTTGGTAAATTTGGTATATCCGGATTACTTGGGTCTACATTAGGATTTTGGGCATTCGCCTTGCTTACTACAACTAAAAAAAATACCGAAAAAATCAATACTGCCTTTTTAAAAGCTGAATAAACGGGTCCTGATTGTAGTAACATTTCTTGGGAGTTGATTTTCAAAATTTTAATTAAGCGCAAATATAATATTTTATTTTACCGGCTGATGTAAAGCTTCTTCATACTGTGTGTATATCTCTTTCACAATTTCTGCTGCCGGTTTAATTTCGTTAATAATGGCACTTACCTGCCCTATCTCCAGTTCGCCTTCATCTAGTTTGCCTTCAAACATGCCTTTTTTTGCTCTGCCACGCCCAAGCAATTGCTGTAGTTCATCAACTGAAGCACATCTACCTTCTGCCGCTGCCACGAGTTTATAGAATTCATTTTTTATCAGCCTTACCGGTGTTAATGCTTTTAGCGACAACTGCGTATCACCTTCCGTAGCACTTACTACCATCTCTTTAAAATTTATGTGTGACGAAGCTTCGGTACTTGCCACAAAACGGCTACCTATTTGTACTCCATCGGCGCCCAACACCATGGCCGCCAGCATTTGCCTACCAGTGGCTATACCGCCAGCAGCAATTACTGGGATGTTAACTGCAGCACAAACAGCCGGAATTAAAACCATTGTCGTAGTCTCTTCCCGCCCATTGTGCCCGCCGGCTTCAAACCCTTCAGCAACTACTGCATCGCAACCTGCTTCCTGTGCCTTTAAGGCAAATTTGCTGCTGCTTACTACGTGCACTACGGTAATACCTTTTTCTTTCAAAATCGATGTCCATGTTTTTGGATTACCTGCCGATGTAAATACGATGGGCACTTTCTCTTCAATAATGATTTGAATATGCTTTTCAATATCAGGATATAACAACGGTACATTAACACCAAATGGCTTATCGGTAGCTGCTTTGCATTTTTGAATATGATCCCTTAAAACCTCGGGATACATACTGCCGCTGCCAATTAAACCCAGACCGCCTGCATTACTTACCGCACTGGCAAGCTTCCAGCCGCTGGCCCATATCATCCCTGCCTGAACGATTGGGTAATTAATATTAAACAGTGTTGTTATCCGGTTAGGCATATCGTTAAATAAACTTTATTTCAAATATCGCTATAAAAAGCAAAGGAAACTAAAAGTACTTTGAAACGCAAAGTAAAAGGATTTATTTTACAAATTGCATGTTTTTGCTAAAAAAAGCTAGAATCAGGGAATTTTTTTGCATTAAAAAGCAGTTGGTCAATTTGGTATTAAGCCCTACCGCCACCGCCACTCAGGTCGATGGCAGTATTATCGCCTATATTCAAACTGCGGTTAACGCCTCTTACTTCAGCATCGCTGCCAATGAGCGATTTACTCAACACAATTTCAAACAAGTTGGAATAGGAGCCAATAATGGAGTCTTTTATAATTGCGTGATTCAGTTTGGTATGCTCGCCAATAGTTACGTTGGGGCCGATAACAGAATTTTTTATATCGCAACCCTCGGCAATGCTAACCGGCGGAATGATGATGGTATTTTCAAAACCATGTTGTGCCAACGAATTACCACCAAATTTTTTCAGCAAAGTGGCATTGGATTCCAGTAGGGTTTCCTTTTTACCACAATCGAACCAGTTGGTTACCTTAAACGACTGAAACTTAGCCCCACGTTGCATCATACATTCCAATGCATCGGTTAAACTAAACTCTTCGTAACCTTTTTCGTTGGTAACGATTAGTTTTTCCAGGCACGAAAACATAAACTCTGTTTCCTTTATTTTATAAACGCCTACCAGCGCCATATTACTTTTGGGAATCGATGGTTTTTCCACCACCCGGGTTATCAGTCCAGTCTCATCAATTTCGGCCACACCAAAATTGCGGGGGTCATCTACTCTTTTTATACCCAACATACTCACCGGCGAATCTATGATTTCCTTTACATCATAATCTGCAATGGTATCGCCTAAAATGATAATCACCTCATCCCCTCCAACCAACTCTTTGGTCAGGTTAATAGCATGTCCAATTCCAAACCGCTCGTTTTGTTGTACGAAAGAACAGTTTAGGTTGGGATATTCTTTTTCAACGTATTTCTGAATTTTTTCGCCTAGGTATCCTATAATAAAAATGAAATCTTTAACGCCAGCCTCATGCAACTGATCTACAATCAGGCTGAGTATTGTTTTGCCAGCTAATGGAATTAACGCCTTGGGTTGAGTATATGTATGCGGACGAAGTTTGGTACCTGCACCCGCAACTGGAATAATTGCCTTCATTGATTAAAACTAACCTGCCCTGGACAGTACATTTAGTTTACAAATGTGATTTTCTTAAACTTGAAACGGGTGTGAAAGTAATACATTTTGTATAATTAGTGCCGATATATGCACAATCGTTGATAACCAATCCAATAAAATAACTGCTGCTGTGTATATTTGCGGTTCTAAAAACGGCATATGCAAAAAGATAGTTTGGTTTTTGATTTGATTAAAAAAGAACTGGCCCGCCAGCGTGATGGTATTGAACTGATAGCTTCGGAAAATTTTACCAGTTTGCAGGTAATGCAGGCCATGGGTACTGTACCAACCAATAAATACGCAGAAGGATACCCTGGTAAGCGCTACTATGGCGGTTGCGAGGTAGTTGACGAAATTGAAAACCTGGCCATTGACCGTTTGAAGCAAGTGTTCAACTGCACCTGGGCCAATGTACAACCCCATAGCGGCGCACAGGCAAACGGTGCCGTATTTTTAGCGGTGATGAAACCCGGCGAAAAATTCCTGGGACTTGATTTAAGCATGGGCGGACATCTTACCCACGGCAGTCCGGCCAACTTTAGCGGTAAAACTTACCATGCCTTGCATTACGGTGTAACAAAAGATGGAATTGTTGACTACGAACAATTAGAAACCATTGCCCGTTCTGAAAAACCAAAAATGATTATCTGCGGCGCATCGGCTTATAGCCGTGATTGGGATTACAAACGCATACGTGCCGTTGCCGATGAAATTGGTGCTGTTGTTTTTGCCGATATTGCTCACCCTGCCGGTTTAATTGCAGCCGGTTTATTAAACGA
>JBKJPN010000083.1:0-3049 GCA_046595125.1 Ferruginibacter sp. | reverse complement strand
ACCGCTAAGCTAAGTGCCTTAATTACCGTAGGCACCGTGCCATTTTTAACAGCTTTACTGATTTCAGTAAAGTCTTTTTTTGTTTGTATGGCTTCTATTTGCGCAAGGCTATCGCTTTGCGTTTGTTCCTGGTTTGCAAGCAACTTTTCCGTAACCTTTTCAACTTTCTCTTTCGGCTCGTCGCCAACCTGCGCCATTACTACGATGGGCGAAAAAAACATGCATATTATTAATGCAAAAAAGTTATTTCTTAACATATAAGACCTCCTTTTAAATTTGAGTACTGTTTAGTATTAGTTGTAATCGTTTCATTCTATTTAATTTATGCGTTGCGCATAAATTAAATAGAAACCACGGATTATCAGAATGCAATTCCAAAAGTCAGTAAGGCCTGGGTATCATACTCTCTTGCTTTAGTAACAGCGGACTGAATTCCGACTCCAATGGCCATTTCGCTAGCTATCCTGAATTTAAGACCTATCAATGAATACAAACTTGTTTCATGCTCGGTTATTTCACCCCTGAATTCCAGTTCGGGATAAAGCATTTTAGAGGCTTTGAAAACAAACGAACCTTCATATTCAGCCATTTTATCGGCCAGATTGTAGTGTATATCTGCATCAACAACCAATATTTTAGGAGCAGTTAGTCGCCCGGATAATCCCAAAAGGTATTTCAGGGCGTTGGACTTAACTCCCGGACCGGTAGGAATACTTATCTGTCCAAAAACACTTAACCCCCTACTATAAGAGGCATCATGAAGAAAACTGTACATTAACATTACTTCAGCGTAGGGAGATGTTTTAATACCATCGCTTCTTATATGAATACCCAAGCCAGGAAGTAGACCAGCTTCAATATGTAGCGCCATATCCTGCTCTACGGTAGAATCCGTTCTTTGCTGAAAAGCAGTTGCACGCAGGCTCATTGTTCCGGGAGGGTCAGGCAATGCCATGTGCGTAAGAAAAGGATGAACAAACATATCAGCCATTTCTTTCCCATCTTTTTTTTCTGCTAACGGGTTGGCAGTTACACTTTTGTTTTCGACTGATAATGAATCGTTATCCATTTTTTTTGTTTCCTGCGAATATGCGGAGAGTCCACCGAGAAGGAAGACGCTAAAAAAAATCAGGAAGGATTGTTTGGATCTTCGGGTGAAACTAAATATATTTTTCATTTGTTTTTAAGGTTTAATTTTTTTGTTGATTTTTTTTTGTCTTCGTCTGAATTGCCTTTTGTCAAAATGGTTTTATCAAGTTCATTAGGATGTTGGTTGTTGAAATCCTCATGTGTTTTAAGGTTTTCCATACCGCCCATCTCCAGGCCTATCATGTCTAGGGTTTTCTTTCTGGCTTGGTCATTTTTTGTTTTTTTCATCTTTATATATTTAATTGTGAAGAATTTCTTTTTCATTAAAAAAATCATGTTGCTTATTATTTTTAATAATGCATTCATTCGTTATTGTTTCAGATAATGTAACGGTAAAAAATCTTTATAACTCTACCTGATTTTACCTTTGCGGAAACTTAAATCTATCAGTAATACAGCGTTAAGTTTTTATGCTGTTTTAATAAATAAGTGAGCAAGGGCTGTTAACAATTCCGATTCTATTTTTTAAACATTTATTTTCATTTCACTTTATTTTTTATTTTTAACTGGCAGCGTAAACCAATGAAACCCATCACGTACAATTAATGCTTCTGCATTTTCAGGTCCAGCTGAATCGACCACATAGTTTGGAAATTTTACACTTTTTTTAGATTGCCATGCATTCAATATGGGCATCAATATATCCCATGCTTCTTCCACCTGGTCGGCACGTATAAACAAAGTTTGGTCACCCATAATAACATCAAGCAATAGTGTTTCGTAAGCTTCCGGTGTTTCTTTGGCGGAAGTTTCATCATAATTAAATACCATGTCCACTGTGTTCAAAACCATATCCAATCCGGGACGTTTAGCTTGTACCTGTATTCGTATGTTCATTTCAGGTTGTATGCTGATGACAAGCCTGTCTTGCTGCCAATTATCGATTGCCCCTGCAGGAAAAACAACATGAGGAACATCACGAAACTGAATGGATATGGTAGATGCAGTTTGATGCATTCTTTTACCGGTGCGTACATAGAATGGCACGCCATGCCATCTCCAGTTGTCTACAAAAAATTTAACTGCTGCAAAGGTTTCGATGTTTGAATCAGCGGCGATTTTATTTTCTTCGCGATAGCCTGGTACTTCTTTTCCTTCAATCCAACCGGGTCCATATTGCCCACGAGCAGCAAGGGCTTCTATTTCTTCAGATTTAAATCTGCGCATGGCACGCAGCACATCCACTTTACGGTTACGCACTTCATCGGCACTGAAGTTGATTGGGGTTTCCATTGCAATAAGGCACAGCAATTGCAAAAGATGATTTTGTATCATATCGCGGAGCGCCCCTGTCTTGTCATAATATTCGCCACGTTCCTCCACGCCTAATTGCTCTGTTACAGAAATCTGCACATGATCAATATAATTTCTATTCCATATAGGTTCAAGTATAGCATTTGAAAACCTGAAAGCTAAAATATTTTGAACCACTTCTTTACCGAGGTAATGATCAATCCGATAAATCTGCTTTTCATCGAGGATATTACTAAGTAATTTATTTAATGATTTTGCTGATTCAAGGTCTCTGCCAAATGGCTTTTCAATTACTATTCGAGTATAATCTTTATCCTCAGCCAATTTATTTTTAGAAATATGCCCTGCAATAACCGGAAATAAATTGGGCGCTACAGCGAGGTAATAAATAATGACCGGTTTCTGTTTCCATTCCGCTTCAGATTTTTTGATGGTAGCTGTAAAAGCTTTATAACTTTTTTCATCGTTTACGTTTCCGCTCTGATAAAAAATACGGGCAGCAAATTCATCCCATTTACTTTTTTTTACTTTCCCATTGCGGGAAAATTGGTTTATACCATCCAATAAGTTTTTGCGGAAAGCAGCATCTGTATATGCAGAACGCCCGGTACCGATAAGGATAAATTTTTCAGGCAGCCAGTTATCT
>JBKJPN010000047.1:0-13827 GCA_046595125.1 Ferruginibacter sp. | reverse complement strand
TAACGAGGTGAAAAGAATTTCATTTGATAAAGCAATTCGTGCCGCCACTACTCATTGTTATGATTACTTGAATACTTATATCAATGACCTTGGAAATATCATCGACATGGAACTCATCCGCAATTCAAAGATTAACATAGGCGTTGATCCGTTAGGCGGTGCAGGGGTTCATTACTGGGAACCCATTGCAGAATGTTATAAACTAAATCTGACTGTTGTAAATAAAATTGTTGATCCAACTTTTGGTTTTATGACAGTTGACTGGGACGGACAAATCCGCATGGACCCATCTTCTCCTTATGCCATGCAGCGATTGATTGCAATGAAAGATGATTATGATATTTCTTTTGCCTGCGATACAGATCATGACAGGCATGGTATTGTTACAAAAACTGCCGGGCTGTTAAATCCAAATCATTATTTATCGGTTGCGGTTTTTTATCTGCTGCAGCATCGCCCATTGTGGAATGATAAAGCTGCTGTTGGTAAGACCGTTGTTACTACACAACTCATTGAACGCATCAGCAAAAAAAAAGGGCGTACCTTATACGATGTGCCTGTTGGGTTTAAATGGTTCGTTGATGGCTTATTGGATTCATCTCTTTGTTTTGGCGGAGAAGAAAGTGCAGGTGCTTCTTTTTCAAGATTGAATGGCAGCGTTTGGACAACAGATAAAGATGGATTTATACCAGCATTACTTTCAGCAGAAATTACTGCAAAGATTGGAAAGGATCCCGCTATCATATATAATGAACTCACCAAAGAATTTGGCGAACCTTTTTATGACCGTATTGAAGCAAAAGCAACTCCTGAACAAAAGGAGAAATTAAAAAAACTTTCATCGGCACAAATAAAACACAAAGACCTGGCCGGAGAAAAAATTACAAATATATTAACCAATGCGCCGGGGAATAATGAATCGATAGGTGGCATAAAAGTGACGACAGAAAACGGCTGGTTTGCAGCACGCCCGTCGGGAACTGAAGACATTTATAAGATATATGCCGAAAGTTTTTTGGGCAATGACCATTTGAAACAAATTATTGAAGAAGCACAAACTATTGTTAACGATACTTTAGAAACGAAAGAGCAGATACAATGAAACTGATACCGTTGGCACATGAGCTGATATCGAATATGAGGGCTTTTTTTCAAACGAATAATCCCATATTAAATTATCCGGATGAAGAGCCTTTAAAAGCTGAGTTATTCAGTTCTGACCAGATGGAACGTTTTGGCAAAGCGCTTGCCGCAAATCATAAACTGAGTACAAAAACTGCTAAGGAGCATTTACTCAGGCGGCTTTCGGATAATGAGACCATTTTACATGAAGTACGCAAACTGCTTACTGATTCAATAAAAAGAAAATACCAGATAACGCCGGCAGGCGAATGGTTGATTGATAATTTTTACCTGATTGAAGAGAATATCCGCAATGCTAAAAAACATTTTCCCAAAGGGTATAGTAAAAACCTGCCCCAGCTTTCAGATGCAGGTTTTGTGGGCCTTACACGTATTTATGATATTGTCCTCCAGATCATTTCTCACAGTGATGGCAGAATAGATCTGGAAAGCCTGAGCAGTTTCATCAAGGCATATCAAACCGTTACAAATTTACAATTGGGTGAATTATGGGCTATACCTATTATGCTTCGCCTTGCATTGATTGAAAACCTGCGGCGTGTTTCAGCAAAGATCGCTATTGACCGGGTTGATGAAAGCCTGGCTGATTACTGGGCAGAAAAAATGATTGAAACAACTGAAACAGCCCCTAAAGACCTGATACTGGTTATAGCCGACATGGCCAGATCCAATCCGCCAATGGTTAGTGTATTTGTATCTGAATTAACACGGCAACTGCGGGGAAAAGGTCCCGATCTGGCGCTGGCACTTAACTGGTTGGAACAACAATTGGCAGAAAAAGGTTTGACATGCGCCGAATTGATAAATGCAGAAATTCAAAAACAATCTGCTTACCAGGTTTCTATAAGCAACAGTATTGGCAGCCTTCGCATGCTTGGCAGCATGGACTGGCGGGATTTTGTTGAAATGCACAGTGTTGTTGAGCAAACGCTGTGTGAAGACAAAGCAGGAATTTACGGTTTAATGGATTTTTTTACACGTGACCAGTACCGTCATGTTGTGGAAAATATTGCCAAAAAAAGCCAGCTCACAGAAAATGATGTGGCCCGAATTGCCATACAATCAGCGCATGAAAATACGGTAACACCCGGCGCTGATTCAAGAACATCGCATGTTGGATATTACCTGGTGGGGCAGGGTGTACATCAAACAAAAAAATTGGCAGAGATGCAGTCGTCTTACTTTCAAAAGCTACTGCAACTGCTGCACAGGCATAACCTTAAAGTTTACCTGGGATTGATCGTGTTGATCACAGCTGCAATCAGTACAGGTATTTTAATCAGTGCCGATCTTGAAACAAAAAACATCTGGATACTTATTACAATAGCATTGCTTTCACTCTTGTGTACCAGCCAACTTGCCGTATCAGTTGTTAACTTTTTTTCTACCCTGTTTGTTGATCCACACCCGTTACCCAGAATGGATTTTTCTAAAACGATACCTGAGGATTTTCGCACCATGGTTGTAATTCCCGTAATGCTTACCCATGCGGAAGAAATTGAAAAACTGGTGGAAGCACTCGAGGTACGTTTTCTTGCAAACAAAAAAGACAATTTGCATTTTGCTTTATTAACGGATTTTACAGATGCTGAACAGGAAAAACTTCCGGGAGATGAGGCGCTTGTTGGTTTGGTAAAACAGCTTATTGAAGAGCTGAATAAAAAATACCATAGTGCAACTAACGACCTGTTTTATCTTTTTCACCGTCCACGGTTTTGGAATGCGCATGAAGGCGTATGGATGGGTTATGAAAGAAAACGTGGGAAAATTGCTGAACTAAATGAATTGCTGCGTGGTGGCTCGGCAGAACTGTTCTCTTTTATTGTGGGAGACCAATCCATTTTTCTGCAAATAAAATATGTAATCACACTGGATGCCGACACACAGTTGCCTATGGGATCTGCGTGGAAATTAATTGGTACTATGGCGCACCCTTTGAACCAGGCCTGGTACGACAAGAAGAAGAAAAGGGTGACAGCAGGTTACGGAATTCTGCAGCCCAGGGTAACAGTCAGTTTGCCTGATACCACAGCTTCTGTATATACCCGTATGCATGGAAATGAACCGGGTATTGATCCTTATACCAGGGCATCTTCGGATGTATACCAGGATCTGTTCCAGGAAGGTTCCTTTATTGGTAAAGGAATTTACGATGTTGATATTTTCAGAAAAACACTGGAAGGAAAATTTTCCGAAAACAGTATCCTGAGTCATGACCTGCTGGAAGGTTGTTATGTACGTTCAGGATTGGTGAGCGACGTGCAATTGTTTGAAAAATATCCAGGCAGCTATCGTGCCGATATGAAAAGACGTGCAAGATGGGTGCGGGGAGACTGGCAGATCATCTCCTGGTTATTACCGAAAGTGCCCGGTGCGGAAAGACGTTGGTATAAAAATCCTGTTTCTGCGTTATCCCGATGGAAAATATTTGACAACATCAGGCGAAGCCTCGTTCCGGTTGCATTAACGGTACTATTGTTGTTTGACTGGATTGTATTACCGGCATCCTTATTTTGGACTATTGTTGTCTCCGCAATTATTGTTGTTCCCATTTTTATTACTTCCGTTTGGGATGCCATCCGTAAACCCAAAGATGTCATCATATCTCACCACATCAAAAATTCAGTACAAAGCATTAGCAGTATTTTTCTTAAGACATTATTTACAATTATCTGTCTGCCTTATGAAGCATTTTTAAATTTAAAAGCAATACTGATTACAAGTTGGAGAATGATCGTAACAAGAAAAAAAATGCTTCAATGGGACCCTTCTGCTAATGATGAAATGGTAAAGCAACCGAGTTCGGCTGCATCCTATACTTCCATGTGGATCGAGCTTTTACTTACAGCGGTTGTCGTAACATGCCTGTTGTTTTATGCACCCGGTAAATTATTTATAGCTGGGCCGATATTGGCACTTTGGGTAATAGCTCCTTTTGTTACCTGGTGGGTGAGCAAACCATTGGCCAAACAGGCGGCCATGCTTACCCGTTCGCAAACCATTTTTCTCAGAATAACGGCAAGAAAGACCTGGAGTTTCTTTGAACGCTTTCTGGCATTGGAAGACAACTGGCTTCCACCTGATAACTTCCAGGAACAACCCGTAGCAATGATTGCACACCGTACTTCGCCTACCAACATCGGGCTTACACTACTCGCCAACCTGGCTGCGTTGGACTTTGGTTATATCACTACCGGCCATTTTTTAGAAAGAACAACAATGACCATCAACAGCATGCTGATACTGGAGCGGTACAGAGGTCATTTTTATAACTGGTATGATACGCAGTCTTTGATTCCGCTGGCACCCAAATATATTTCTACTGTTGATAGCGGAAATCTTGCAGGCCATTTACTTGTATTGAGGCAGGGATTACTGGCTATACCTGATCAAAAAATATCCTTCCAAAAATTGTTTACCGGTCTGCAGGATACTTTATATGTACTAACAACCACACTGCAAGAAAAGGATGTTGCGCTGCTTGAGCAATTCAAAACTAATTTGCAGGCAACGGTTGATGCTGATCTGCATGCGCTTCCTCAAATAAAATCTCATATTGATGCTTTGCAGACAGGTTTTATGACGGTTATTGAAAAACTGGATGAAAATACTGAAAGTGAAACATGGTGGTGGAAACAAAAACTTAATCAGCAACTGCAGCAGATGAGTGATGAGTTTACCATTTTTAAACCCTGGGTTTTATTAAAATCGGCTCCTGAGGAAATGGAAGCATTTGATTTCGTAAATAATAATTCTACATTATCTGAAGTTTTAAAAACAGCAAAGGTATTGCTGATAGAAGTACATCGTCGTCAAATTTCAGGCGACAAGCCGGGCGAAAAAGATTGGCTTATATTATTCCAGGTTGCTTTAACAGAAACAATAAAATTGGTAAATGAGCGGATCGGTTTTACAGATGATCTGGCGCAGCATTGTAACGTACTGGCAGACATGGATTGGAATTTCCTGTATGACAGATCAAACCATTTATTCAGTATAGGATTCAACGTGCAGGAATACCGGAGAGATAGCAGTTATTACGACCTGCTGGCATCGGAAGCCAGGTTAGCTACATTCGTTGGCATTGCAGAGGGAAAATTACCGGAAGAGAGTTGGTTTGCCTTAGGGCGTTTACTCACCAATGTGAATGGAAATTCTGTTTTACTTTCCTGGAGTGGTTCTATGTTTGAATACCTGATGCCCCTTTTAGTAATGCCCTCATTTGAAAATACATTGCTTGACGAAACCTGTAAAGCTGCTGTTGAATGGCAGATAGAGTATGGAAAAAATACAGGGTTGCCATGGGGGATTTCGGAGTCGGGTTACAACAGGATAAACGCTGAGTCCCATTACCAATACCGTGCATTTGGTGCTCCGGGCCTCGGTTTAAAAAGAGGATTGGAAGAAGATGCTGTTGTTGCTCCTTATGCATCTGCGATGGCTTTAATGGTAGCTCCGGAAGAAGCATGCGAAAATCTGGAACTGCTGCAGGAAAAAGGATTTGAAGGACAATATGGATTTTATGAAGCCATCGATTATACCCCATCCCGTTTGCCACGGGGGCAATCCAATGCTATTGTTTATTCTTTTATGGCGCATCACCAAGGCATGAGTTTTTTATCGCTGGCTTACCTGCTGCTGGATAAACCGATGCAAAAATTATTTGAAGCGGAGCCTCGTTTTAAAGCCGCACTTTTATTATTGCAGGAGCGTATTCCAAAAGCATCCACTTTCTTGGCACATACTACAGATATTTCCGACATTAATTATACAGCCAGCGGTGCCGAAACAAGAATAATCAATACACCTTTCACCAACATACCTGCAATACAGTTACTTTCTAATGGAAAGTACCATGTGATGCTGACCAATGCAGGCGGTGGTTACAGCCGTTGGAAAGATCTTGCAGTAACACGCTGGCGTGAAGACGGGACCTGCGATAATTGGGGCGCATTCTGTTATATACATGATCTGGACACTGATGATTACTGGAGCAACACTCATCAACCAACCCGAAAAAAAGCAGAAAAATATGAAGCTGCATTTTCGCAGGGACGTGTAGATTTTCACTCAACCCAAAATGGGATAGAAACCCGTACCGAAATTGTTGTATCGCCTGAAGATGATATTGAAATGAGAAGGTTTCTGATAAAGAATCATTCGGGCAGTAAAAGAACTATTGAAGTAACCAGTTATGCAGAAGTTGTTATGGCTCCGGCCGCTTCAGACCTGATGCAGCCGGCATTCAGCAATCTTTTTGTGCAAACAGAAATACTGCCGCAGCAACATGCTATTCTTTGTACAAGAAGGCCGCGTTCGGCTGAAGAACAATCGCCCTGGATGTTTCATTTAATGACGCTGCAGGGAAAAACTCCCCTGGAAGTGTCTTATGAAACAGACCGGATGGAATTCCTCGGGCGTGGAAACACAACTGCAAATCCGCAGGTAATGAAAAAACCAGGCCCGTTGGCGGGAAACCAGGGCTCAGTGCTTGACCCGGTTGTGGCTATCCGTTATAAGATAGAACTTGACCGGAATGAAACAGTTACACTTCATCTGATTATTGGTATGGCAGAAACAAAGGTTGCCTGCGAAAGCCTCGTTGATAAGTACCAGGATAAACATCATAAAGACCGGGTGTTTGAACTGGCCTGGACACATAGCCAGGTTGTGCTAAGGCAGATCAATGCTTCTGAAGCCGATGCCCAATTGTATGGTCGCCTTGCCAGCTCGATATTATTTACTAATATTTTATTTCGTGCCGACTCCGGCATTCTTATCAATAATCACCGGCAGCAATCAGGATTGTGGGGATATTCCATTTCGGGAGACCTGCCCATTGTTTTGCTGAAAATTGAAAATCAAACCAATATGCAATTGGTAAAACAACTTGTACAGGCGCATTCATACTGGAGGTTAAAAGGATTGAAGGTTGATCTGGTGATATGGAATGAAGAGCACAATGTTTACCGGCAGGGTTTTCAAAATGATATTCTTGCACTTGTTCCACCCGAATTAAGAGACCGTCCCGGAGGCATTTTTGTAAGAGCTTCTGACCAAATATCAAATGAGGACAGGATACTATTTCAAACGGTAGCAAGAGTAAATATTACAGATAGTGAAACTTTAGAAGATTTTGTGAAACGCAAAACAGGCTCGAAACCAGTGATCCCTTTTCTTACTACAACAGAAAAATACAGTCCTGCTTTAATAACGCTTCCTTTACCGGATGACCTGCTCTTTTTTAATGGTTTGGGAGGTTTCCGTGCCGATGGCAGTGAGTATATTATTGCTGTTGACAACAATAACAGAACACCAGCTCCATGGATTAACGTTATCGCAAATCCAAATTTCGGAACCCTTGTTTCTGAAAGTGGAACAGCTTATACCTGGACAGAAAATGCACATGAACTGCGGCTTACACCCTGGGATAATGATCCCGTAAGTGATACCGGCGGCGAAGCATTTTATATAAGGGATGAAGAGAGCGGGCATTTCTGGTCAACCACGTTCCTTCCTGCCGGCGGTGCATCAAACTATAAAACCAGGCATGGGTTTGGGTATAGTATTTTTGAACATGTTGAAGACGGCATCCACTCTGAAATGCGGGTGTATGTTGATCTTGAAGCAGCTGTCAAGTTCACGGTATTAAAGATCCGTAACCAGTCGGGCAGGGCACGTAAATTATCTGCAACAGGTTATATAGAATGGGTACTTGGCGATAACAGAACGAAAACTGCCATGCATATTCATACAGAGGTTGATCCCGATAGCGGGGCCCTGTTTGCAAAAAATCAATACAATACTGAATTTGCAAAACGGGTTGCATTTTTTGATACAGATCATGTTAAAAAAACGTTTACGGCCGACCGGGCAGAGTTCATTGGCCGCAATGGTAGTTTGCAAAATCCGGATGCCATGTCCCGTACAAAACTTTCGGGAAAGGTTGGACTGGCTTTGGATCCCTGTGCAGCCATACAGTGTTTATTTGAGCTGGTGGATGGGGAAGAAAGAGAAATTATTTTCAGGTTGGGAGCTGGAAAAGATTCTCATGATGCAAGCAATATTGCCCGTCAATTCAAGGGGACAGCAGCACATGAATCTTTTGAAAAAGTAAGTGCCTATTGGAAAGGTACAGTGAATGCCATACAGGTTGAAACGCCTGATGCAGCCATAAACATAATTACAAACGGCTGGCTCACTTATCAAACCATTTCATCGCGGCTTTGGGGACGCAGTGGATTTTACCAGTCTGGCGGCGCTTTTGGTTTCAGAGACCAGTTGCAGGATGTGATGTCGTTACTTCATGCAAAGCCAGAACTGGCAAGAGACCAGATACTATTGTGTGCCTCAAGGCAATTTAAAGAAGGTGATGTACAGCATTGGTGGCATCCTCCAACCGGCCGTGGCGTAAGAACCCGCTGCTCTGATGATTTTCTTTGGTTGCCGATGGTAACAGCAACTTATATTTTACATACAGGAGATCGTGATATTTTAAATGAGCGGGTACATTATCTTGAAGGACGGCTTTTGAATTCCGATGAAGAGTCCTATTATGATCTCCCTGATCAATCAGTTATTGCTGCCACCCTTTATAATCATTGTGTGCAGGCTATCAAACATGGATTTAGTTATGGAGAACACGGGCTTCCTTTGATTGGCTCCGGAGACTGGAATGATGGATATGATAAAGTAGGTGATAAGGGCAAAGGAGAAAGTGTATGGATGGCATTTTTCCTGTATGGTATCCTGGTTCAGTTTCAATCAATCGCTGAACTGTATGAGGATTCGCTATTTGCTGAAACCTGTAAAAATGAGGCCAGGCAATTAAAAGAAAATATTGATAAATATGCCTGGGATGGAGATTGGTACAAGCGGGCCTGGTTTGATGATGGCGCAGAACTCGGCACGTCAACCAACGATGAATGCCGGATTGATTCCATTGCACAAAGCTGGTCTGTTTTATCGGGTGCAGGAGAAGATAAACGTGTGCATACCGCCATGGAATCAGCTTATAAAAACCTCGTGGAAAAAGAATCCGGTATTATTAAATTACTGGAACCGGCTTTCGATAAATCTGACATGAACCCCGGTTATATAAAAGGATATGTGCCTGGGGTGAGAGAGAATGGTGGGCAATACACACACGCTGCGGTATGGATGATTATGGCATTTGCTAAACTGGGTAACAATGAAAGGGTATGGGAATTATTGAACATGATAAATCCGATTAATCATGGAAACACTGAATCTGCCATTGCCATTTATAAAGTAGAGCCTTATGTGGTGGCGGCAGATGTTTATGCCCGTGATCCACATACCGGCAGGGGCGGTTGGACATGGTACACCGGTTCTGCGGGGTGGATGTACCGGCTTATTACCGAATCATTCCTTGGTATGCAACAGGAAGGGGATAAACTGCACTTTGTTCCTTGTATTCCCACTGATTGGGAATCTTTTAAAGTGCATTACCGATATAAAAATACTGTTTATCATATTACCCTAACACAAAAAAATAATACAGCAAAGATGAAAATTATCATGGATGGCATTGAACAGGAAGATAGTTGGATTAGGTTAAAAGATGATGGAGCGGAACATCATGTTGAGGTTTTGCTGTGTTCTGATATTAGCATGTAGCAATTTCTGACAAAAAAAATCATCAATGTATTCACGACATCAGCAAATTCCTGCAGATACAATTTAAGGTATGAATCATGTAAGATATATATAGAATCCTGTAACAAGTAATTACCGGTAATCAGTCAACTTTACTTCTCATATTTTGTACTTTTTCTACTTACACTAATATCAAAGATTATGGATTACATTGGCAGTTTTTGTGGCATGAATCTCCTGTGGTGGCCGATTTGGATAGGGCTGCTTTTCTGGATATTTGTAACGCCTTATAATATCCCCGGCCAGCGCAATAAAAAAGATTCTCCACTTTACATTTTACAAAAGCGGTTTGCTTCCGGGCATATTACCAATGATGAGTATCTGGAGAAGAAAAAAATTCTTGATAGCGGTTTAAATAAATCGCTTAAAGTAATTGAAGCAAAAAGCAGGAGAAAATTATATGCTTCTTAATGTGAGCTCCGCAAAGCTGAATTTGCGCCAATGAAATGGAATATTTTTTATAACATAAAAACAAACTCAAATGGACACATTAGCAAAAGAAAATACAACCGGGGTAAACACTGAGGGGGTACATCCAAACAGGCCGCTTAAATTCCTGACGGCAACCTCTGTAATCGGTGATAAGGTTCATAATGATAAAGATGAGCACATGGGTACCATCGAAGATATCATGTTAGACGTCAATTCAGGAAAAATTGAGTACGTGGTAATAAAATTCGGCGGGTTCCTCACTATCAACGAAAAGTATTTTGCTATTCCCTGGAAACTGCTTACGGTTGATCCGGCTAAAAAAGCATTTATATTAAATCAAAGTAAGGAAATGCTGGAAAAGGCGCCCGGTTTTGATATGAGCCATTGGCCCGAAACCAACTTTCATGCGGAGGAAACGTACTGGAGTTTTATGTGATAGAAATAAATGCGTTTCGGTATTAAATCACGGATAGACTTTATACTGCAATCAAAAAAATGATATCATTATGCCTGTTCTTTTTACATAATGATATCATTTGTATAAATGATCAAATCCTTTTAGTCTGAAATAATTTTCTCTGCTTCTTCTTTGTCCTTTGAAAATATTTTCACTTTCACGCCACCACCGGGGTTAAAGCCAACCACGTTTTCCTTTTCAATAAAGGAATCTATTCCTGCTGCTTTTAGTTTGTTCTGTATTATATTAGCTTCAAGTATATCATTGTAAGTATACAGAAGGATGGTGCTGTCTTGTGTCATAATGTAAATTGATTTAGTGTTTATTATTAGATGTAATGCCGTCTTTACACTTCATTCAAAAATTACGCCACTTAATTTTCAGGATTCATAAGTGATGCTGCATCATGGTCAACAAACCAATATAATTCACCATCTGCAGGCTTAATAATTTGAGCAGGGTATTTGTCTGGCTGATAAGGTGCAGTTAAAACTTCTTTTAGAATCCCTGCTTTTTTTTCACCTGTTACCAGAAAAAGAATATGATGAGCCTGGTTGATGAGTGTGGCTGTCATGCTGATTCGGAACATTTTTTCTTCTTCAACAAATACTTCTTTTATACCAATGGCTTGTTCCTTGATTATTTCCGTACCGGGAAAAAGAGAAGCGGTATGACCATTCTCACCAAGCCCAAGCAGTATCAAATCAAAACACATAGGTTCTTCTCCAAAAAAAACTGCTAATTCTTTTTCGTATTGCAGGGCTGCTTCTTGCGGCGATAAGTTAACTGGAATCCTGTACACATTTGATAAAGGAATTTCAATTTTATCTAGCAGTAAAATTTTTGCCTGCCGAGCATTATTGCGTTCATCATCCAAAGGCACACAACGTTCATCTCCCCAAAAGATAAAGGTGTTTTTCCAGGGCATGCGTTTACAGTATTCTGGTTCTGCTAAAAGCCTGTATAAATTTCCCGGTGTTTGTCCGCCTGAAAGTGAAATGGTGAACCTGCCTCTTGCAGCAATTGATTTTTCAGCAATAGTAATAATAAATTCTGCTGCTGCTTTATTAAAAGCATCCGCAGTTTCAAAGACTTTAAGTGTATATGTTGATCCTGTTATCATTTTTTATCGGGTGGAATTACGACCCAGCTATGCCCGTCTTTTGCAATTAATGCTTCGGCATCTTCGGGCCCCTGCATGCCGGCTGCATAGTTCGGAAAATTTACAGAAGGATTGTTTTCCCAGGTGTTGATGATGGGCATCAGGGCTTTCCAGGCAGCTTCCACCTGGTCGGAACGCATGAAGAGGGTAGAGTCGCCTTCCATAATATCCAGCAGCAAAGTTTCGTAGGCTTCCGGCGTGCCTGAAGTATAAGAATCATCATAGTTGAACTGCATATCAACGGGGTACAATGCCATTTTAAGCCCCGGACGCTTTGCCTGGAATTGCAGGTGAATGCCCATGTGTGGCTGAATGTGCAGCATTAGCGTATTCGGCTGCCAATGTCCTCTTGCTTCTGCCGGAAAAGATTGGTGCGGTACCGGTTTGAATTTAATGGTGATGATGGAAATGGTTTCATTCATCCGCTTGCCGGTACGCAGATAAAAAGGTACACCCTGCCAGCGCCAGTTATCAATAAATAATTTTACGGCTGCAAATGTTTCTTTGTTTGATGCTGCATTTACATCAGGTTCCTGGCGGTAACCAATTACTTTTTTGCCTTGTATCCACCCTGCACCATACTGGCCACGAACTGCATATTCATATACTTCTTCCGGATGAATTTTCCGTAATGCATTCAGTACATCAACTTTACGGTTGCGTACTTCATCAGCTTCAAAAGAGACCGGTGGCTCCATCGCAATTAAACAAAGCAACTGAAAAAGATGATTTTGTATCATGTCCCTTAAGGCACCTGCAGTTTCATAATAATTACCACGGTTCTCAACACCTAATTGTTCTGATACAGTTACCTGAACACTGTCAATATAATTGCGGTTCCATATAGGCTCAAACAAGGCATTTGCAAAACGAAAGGCAAGGATATTCTGCACGGTTTCTTTACCGAGATAATGATCAATGCGGTAAATCTGTGATTCATTAAAGTTGCCATGCAAGAGGTCATTCAGTTTTTTGGCACTTTCAAGATCATGGCCAAAAGGTTTTTCTATTACGATACGGCTCTGCAATTTATTTTTTGCAAGACCAGAGTCTGCTATTTTGCAGGCAATTTCTTCAAATGAATTGGGTGGAACTGCCAGGTAGAAAATCCTGGTTGCAGTAACCTTCCATTCTTTTTCAAATGCTTTTATCAGCTTTTCTATTGTAGTATAGGTAGTGTTTTTATTGAATTCACCAGCCACGTAATTAAGGTATTTTGAAAATTTGTCCCAGTCAGCTTTCTTTGTTTTTCCCCGGCGTGAAAATTTATTAACCCCTTCATGTAAACGTTTGTGAAAAGCTGCACCAGTCAATTTTGTACGGCTTACCCCAATCAATGCAAATTCATCCGGTATCCAGTTATCTAAGTAAAGATTATAGATGGCCGGAACCAGTTTCCGCCAGGTAAGATCTCCGGTTGCACCGAGGATGATGATAATGGTTGGACCGGGTTTGATTGTTGCTGTTGGTTCCATGTTAACTGTTATTTTGATTCCATTGTGTGTGAAAAGTTCCTTCTTTATCGATACGTTCGTATGTATGTGCGCCAAAATAATCACGTTGCGCCTGTAATAGATTGGCCGGCAGCCAACCGCTGCGATAGCTGTCGTAATAAGCCAGTGACATCATCATCGCCGGCACCGGAATTCCATTTTTAACGGCTTCTTTAATTACATAACGAATTCCATTTTCAGAATGCTGTAGTTTTTCAGAAAGTGACTTGCTGATCATCAGATTTGGTAAGCCGGATTCCTGCGAAAAAGCAGTATGAATATCTTCGAGCAATGCGGCACGGATGATGCAACCACCACGCCAGATCTTGGCAATGTTTTCTGGCTTCAGCTCGTATTTATATTTTTGAGAAGCAGCCTGTAACAGGGCCATTCCCTGTGCATATACCGTTATCATCGCAAAATAAAGTGCCTGCTCCAGCATACTGATCAATTCAGTTTTT